>CAZKYB010000022.1:8425-16800 GCA_964557045.1 uncultured archaeon | reverse complement strand
GCGTGGCGTCCCCCACTCTCTACTTTTTCCAATTCACTTTTTCGCCGCCCCGAGGGTGTATGCGTGAGAGGGTTCCGATCGGCAGTTCAATGATGAAGGACGCAGGGGATGGTGGGGAGTGGTTTAAGGACCACGCGGGGAGGTTTTCCTTCCATCCAATGATGCCCTGGTGGGCATCTAACCATATCACGTCGATGGGCATTTTCATGAAGAGCATGTGGATGCTCCCCTCGAGGATTCCTTCTTTTTCGAGGTGGAAAACCAGGCCGTAGGTGAAAGACTCGGGGGAAACCCCCATGAGTCCCTTGAATCGCTCTGCGGGGGTCTTAGCATGCCGGGCGGGGGAGAGAAATAGGGTTCGTTTTTTCCGGACGAGTACAATGGACTTCTTCTTCATGTAGAAAACCCTGGGTTTTTTTTCTTCTTAGGGTCGGGGCGATCCACCAGCATCTCGAGGGGAGGGACTCTAAGCTCTTCCACGGCCTCCCGAGCTTTCTGCGCGGAGGGAGCCTGTTCTTCGTCCTGCGAAGGAGGCATTCCTTCAGGGGTGTTCAGTTTGAGGGCCAATTTCAAGTCTTCAATCTCCCTCAATCGCTGCTTGAGCTCTTCGATGAGCTTGGTGCGCTGGGCCGGAGTCAATGCCTCTTCTTCGGTGGACATGTCTCTTTTTTCGAGGGGGGAGTGCTTTAAATATTGTCAGGGGCTTTTCCCTATATACTCTGCCCGAGACGAGAATACCGTATGTCCATGCACTCCATCGCATTCATCCCTGACGGAAACCGCCGGTTTGCGGCCTCTAAACATTTGCCTCTCACGGCTGCCTATCAGCTCGGGACGCAGCGCTCCTGGGAAGTGATGGGGTGGCTCTCAGATTATCCTTCCATCAAGGTGGCCACGTTCTACACGCTTTCATTGGAAAACATCACGCGCTCCGCCACGGAACTTACGTTGCTGTTTGATATTTTCGAGCGAGAGGCCGATAAGATCCTCAAGGAAGAAGTGTACAAGTCGCAGGAATTCTCCATCAAATTCTTAGGACGACTGGAGAAGTTTCCCACTCGCTTGCGCGCCAAGATGGATTTGATTCAGGAGCGCAGTCAGGATTATGCCAAGCGCGTCATCAATGTGGCCATGGGATACAATGGTCGCGCAGAGATTGTGGATGCCGCTAAACGAATTGCGCAGGATGCCATCAAGAATCCCGCGGGGCTGAATGCATTGAATGAGGAATCGTTCAAGAATTATTTGTATTCTAATTTTCAGGATCCGGACTTGATTATTCGCACCGGTCACACGCAGCGATTATCGGGCTTCTTGACCTACCAAAGCGTGTATTCGGAATTATACTTCATGAATAAGTTCTGGCCGGAATTCAACAAGGATGATTTACGCGTCGCCGTGGATGAGTTTGCGCAGCGCGCCCGACGATTTGGTAAATAGTTTCAATTCTTTTTTTTTTGGCATTCTATACTCGTACGAGTCGTCTTGCAAAAAGGGTGAAAAAAATAGATATAAGGGGAGGAACCAGGGATCTGCAACGAGTTGCAGTATGGCTCCCTCCCTAACTCCCAATACGTAGTACACTCAACGAGCCTCTCATATAAAAACATTCAGTCGGGCACCCGAGGGGTGGGTAAAAAAAAAACAGGAGGAGTGGGGGAATCCCCCCCAGCTCCAAAAAACGAATTCGATACTACTGGCAGGATCCCACAACCGGGGTGGTTCCGTTGAAGTCCACCGTCAACGAGTTGACCGTGGTGTAGCGGAACGAGAGGGTCTTGCTGAAGGGTTGTCCGGCTGTGTTACAGTTGATTAACACGCTCGAAACAGTAGCCTTTCCACCGGGCGAAATAACGCTGGTGTTGGAGAAACTACCACCGAGACCATTCCAGTCGACCGCGACCATGGTGATGGTGGATGATGTGTTGTTCTGCAACACTATGGATCCACTTGAACCGCTGGCAGCATTGGGCACTGACCAGTCCACTACTGAGATGGGCTGGACGCTTCCCCAGTATGCCTTACTTTGTCCTTGTGAGATTCCTGTTCCAATGGAAGGGAATCCGCCTAATACTCCCACAACGACCAGCGCAATTACAATTACGATGGCCAATATGATGAGATATTCAGTTGTACCTTGTCCTCGATTTTCAAACATGAACGTTCACTCCTCCTTTTTTTCATAACTCCCCAAATATATAAAGAAGCCGTTATGTTGAACCTAGCAGGGCTCCTAGGAATATTCGAGAGAACCAGAACACGATGATGGAGACCACGAGCATGGGGAGGGTATATCTCAGTCCCAACAGGGGCTTGCTCTGTCCAATCATTCCCATGAATAGCCCCGCGAGGATGGCATTTCCTGCCAATAACACGAAGGCCATTCCTTCCAGGAAGGCAGGGGTAATGGAGATGGTGCCCCCCAGGAAGCCCAATCCCCCGGCATCCGCACTTCCGGCTAGGGCGGCCTGGGACTGAATCTTGGTGATCAACTCCACGAATGAAACGGAGACGGCCATCAAGAGGGGAGTGGCAACCACCATGACGAAGGCAACGAAGATCACGTAGGTTTTCGTGCTGCTCTCGAGTTCCTGCTTCAAGTCTTGGGTTCGTCTCAAATCATTGGAGGTGTTCTCCAACAACTGGGCAATTTTACCCCCGCTGCGATTCGCCTGGATGAAAAAACGCACACTCTCCGTGAGGGAGGTGGACTGGATGCTCGTGCTAATTTCAAGCAGCGCCTGCGTGAAGGATCCCGTTCCCAGTGAGCGGGTGGTGACGCTCCGTATTTCCTCGGACAATGCCCCAAACTCGGGTCGCGCCGAGCTCTTGAAGGCCGAGAAGCTGGTCATTCCAGCGCGGATGTTCCCCGCCACTAACAACAGGAAGTCAGGGAGGATATCCTCCACTTTTTTCTTTCTCTTTTCGATTGCATAATACACACGGAGGCTGCGCAGGGCGGCGGTGAGAAACAATCCCACGAGTCCTCCCACAATGGAAAGGAACTGCGGGGTGAAGGTCGTGTTGGGGAGGATGTTGTTGACCCACGCATTGACGTATGGCACTCCCACATACCCGGCGAGCGTGCCGATGATTCCACCTAATACCACCCACAGGACGGATTGTCCTAACCAGACCGAGGGTTCAATCTTCCATCCTGTCTTGGCGATGCGCGTCTCGGCATTCTCATACCATCTCCGCGGGAGGGCCCGGGCGATTCGGTTCCAAATGGGCTGCATCATGTGGAGTATCCCCTCGGCGCACGTGAACCAATTAATCCGATAAGAATAATCTGGATGAGGAATGCGCCAAAGATGGTACTATAGATCGTGTCCGGCTGGATGTCGGATCCCCCAATCGAAGAAAGAATGACCATGAATGTAATTCCAATCGTCGGAAGTGCGGCCGCCACCAGCAGATACATGAGGATCCACATGTTGAGTTCGGCCGCGTATCCCTTGATGGCGCGCGACTGGTATTCGGTGAGCGTGTTCACGATGGATTGTAATGCACTCGACAGGGGACTCCCGGCACGAATATTCGTGACTAATTGCCAAACGGTTTTTTTCAAAAACGCCGAGTCGGTGCGTAAGGCCAATCGTTCCAATGCGGTGGCTTCATTCACGCCCGCATTGATTTCCTGGACGACCATCTCGAATTCTTGGGAGATGCTTCCGTAGTCACTGCGCGCGACGTTGGCCATGGCATCATACAATGACACGCCTGAGTTGACTTGAATCTGCAACGAGCGCAGGGCAAACATCAGCCCCTGCTCCACACCCCCCGCGCTCTGCTGGGCGATGATGCGGGGGTAATACAGGTGTAGCATGAAGGAGACGAGCGAGGCCGCTGTGCCCATGGATATTCCCATCTGCAGGGCACTTTGAACATCCCCCGCGGTGAAAAATCCAATGAGAGTGAAGAGGGTGCCGAAAATCAACCCATAAATAAGCGCCGAAATCAACGAGGCGGCGGCGTAGTTCTCGGGGGCAATGGGAAGGTGGGATACTTTCAGGGTGGAACGGAGAGAAGGAAACACCCGCGCGACGTGGGAACCGATTCCCACTATTCGAGAAGGAAGAGCATTGGCTGTTTCAATGGATACAAGGAGGAAACGGACATGCATGCCTATCCCCTCGTGACCCAGGATCCTTCGCCCTGATCAAATATGTTCTTGGGATCCGCATCCTGCTTGGCCGCATTCTTGACGATGTTGGGGTTGGCGTAGAATGAGCGCATGACCTTTCCCACTTGCTCCATTTCTCGGTATCCATGACGCAGCATCCATTCCAATATCATCATGCGATCCACAATTTCATCCATGATGTCCCGCTCGGACATCCCCGTGTGGAGGTTTAATTTCTGGATGAGTCGCGCGGGGCCATTCAGCCGAGTGAAGGTGTCATCTCTCGCGTTCCAGAGGAAGATGATATTCACCCCTAGTTGTTCCCCGGAGGAGCCTCCCTCAATCTCGGCCATCTCATAGGTGCGGCGCACGTTGGTTTTACGGTCGCGGTACTGCACGAGGATTAAATCAATCGACTCCACTTCCAATGCAGGGATGGAAATCGGCGGTTCGGTCAAGCGTCTCAATACTTGTCTTCCCGAGTCGGCGTGCAGCGTGGCATAGACACTATGTCCCGTGTGCACAGCTTCGAATAGCGTTTCGGCTTCCGCACGTGAACGCATTTCACCCATCACCAGTCGGTCGGGTCGCATACGTAAGGAGGAGAGCAATAAGTCTAGCATCGACACTTCTCCCATTCCTTCCGGATTTGGATTTCTGGTCGTGAGTGGAACCCAATTCCACTTCATGAACTCCGGCAAATTCAACTCTCGCACGTCTTCAATCGTAATGATGCGTTGATGGGAGGGGATGAACGCGGCGAGGGCATTCAGTGCGCTTGTTTTTCCCGAGGCGGTGCTTCCCGCGACGATGATGGACATTTCATACTGCATCGCCATCCACAGCCACGCGGCCATTTCCGCGTTCATGGTGTGTCCTTTTCCAATGAAATCAATAATGGTCCACGGTGTTCGTGCAAACCGACGAATGGTGATGGTGTTTCCGGTCGAAGAAATAGGAAACAGGGTCGCATTCACACGATCCCCGGAAAGCAAATGGGCATCGAGGATGGGGTGAAGGTTGGTGATTTCTCTCCCATTTTTTCTGGCGATTTGCGACGCGAGGTTCTGGATTTGCTCCTCGGTGGACATCATGAAGTTGGTCTTCATCCAGCCGTATTGGCGATGATACACCGTCACGGGAGACTTAGAGGAGTTGATGGCGACTTCTTCCAAATTATTATCGGCCATCATGAGTTCCAATTCTCCCAACCCATACAGCGTGTGCAGCATGTGTCCGGTGAGGGAGCTCAACGCGTCCGCGCTCATGCCCTTGAAGACTTTACCTAATTCCACCTTGGCTGCGTCGGCGAACTGCCTCTTGAGTATTTTTGCCTGCTCGATATCCGCCAAGTCGATGGTCTCCACCGCAATGGTGGACGCGACACGCTCACGCAGCTCTTCTAAAATCTCCTGTGTGTAGGGACCGAAGGACTGGACATACAGCGCGTAAAAGGGGCGATTGTCCTCCACCAGCATGATGATTTGAGCCACCGCATTCACTTCGTCGGCGGAAAAAACATACTGCTCAATCAATTCCCCATCAGGCTTTGGAAGGATGGGCTCTTCGAGCTTGCGCTTCATCTTGACGCGCGGGGCTTGGAGTAGGGAGGCGGGGTAGTTGAGTTGGAGAATGCCCCTGTTTTCCAATAGCTTGAGGACCGGCTCCAAATCCGAGGCTTTCCATCCGCCCATTCTGGAGAGCTCATCGAGTCCCATTTCTCCTCGGGGGATGATCATCCTCACAATGTCATCAATGGACCATTGGACCCCTACCGGGGTCACGAGTGGGGTGTTTGTCGTCTTGGTGGGAGGGCTCTCATCCAAGGCCACCGGGGGTATTTCGGGCATGGTCGGAAAAGGAAAAACACCCTTAATATAGTTGGCCCCCGCTCCCGTTGGGGTACCATTAAAATGGTACTCGTACACCTCTTTTTGGTCGAGTTTTTTCCTACCCAGGAAAAAGGTCGCGGAGATGGCGGAGCGGTCAAACGCGCTGGTCTTGAAAACCAGAGCCTCACGGCTACGGGAGTTCGAATCTCTCTCTCCGCGCTTTTTATTTTTCGCCAGCTTTTTTCTAAAAGGCGGGTTCTGTATCTCTTTCTGCGCTTATTCTTTTTTGAAAAAAAGAAAGGAGGGATCCCACGGATCCCTTCCTAGAAATTATTTTTCAACTACTGCAGGGGCCGTTTCTCCCACCACGGGCGTGTCACCAATGCCCCCATCAATATCCACGGGGATGGGTTCGCTGGGATAATAGATTCCTCCCAATCCCGTGTAGCTCCTCAATGAGTTGAGGAAGGGCTGGATGGACTTGACTTCCATTCCCGCTTCCATCTTCACCGTGTGGGTTTTACTTCCATCGGAGATGGTGACGGTTTCCACTGAACCATCCGCACAGCCCGGGCAGCCTAGCGTTTCATCCAATGCTTGGAAGGCCTTCCAATCTAACAATTCGAATAGGTCTTCGTATTGGGTCTGTGCGGGGTACTCGGATATATTCTTGTATCCGTTTTCTCCGCCGGAATAATTCTCGGTCTTAATTTTGTCCTTGCTTATTTCCACATACTGGTATCCACAGGGACCGGCGCAGAATACTCCTTCCACTTTGGATTTCACCGTGAATGTTTTAGGAACATTCACGAAGTCAACGGTCTTGATTTCTTTCAAATCATCCATCAAGTCGTTGGCCATCAATCGTTTATCCGAGAGCGTGTACAACACGTCTCCAATCAACAATGAACGTTTGATCTGGTAGGAATAATCATAGTAGTATCCCGACTTCAAGTCAACTTCCTTGTCGATGTGCGTGACTTTACCTATTTCTTCAAATCCATTTTCCAATGTGACCTTCCACGCGAATGCTCCCTGGAACACGGGAACTCCGTAGGCGGGCCAGTTCTCCCAATTCGGCTGGTCCAATTGGGAATCATCGATTTGGTGCAGGTAAATCGGCAGCACCAAGAGTTCCTTCTCCGCATCGTACAGGAAGGCCTTGTGGTCCTGCAGCGCGAAGGAGTCGGTTCCTCGGTCTCCCACCACTAATGAGTGCATCTGCTTAGGGTTTTCTACATCTGACACATCGAAGATGGCGAGTTTCATTCCCAAGTAGTACGCGTTGTCATTCTTGGAGACTTCGGCGTCCTTACCAATTCCTAAGATGTGGGTGTCGTCCAGCGGGTGCAGGTAGTTGGAATATCCAGGAATCTTGAGCTTCCCCAACACTTGAGGTGCTTCGTGGCTGCTCAGGTCGATAACAAACAATGGATCGACCTGCTTGAACGTCACCAAGTAGGCGCGTTCTCCCATGAATCGAGCCGAGTATATTCGTTCGCCGGGGGCCAAGTCCTCAAGGGAACCCACGACGTCCATTTCATCATCCAACACATACACGTGGTTGGACTGCTGCTGCGTGGGCTGGTTGGTTCCCGTGGGATTCCACTCATTGCCCCACACTTCATCCGTGGTGGTGGCGACGCGGAAGTGATTATCCCATTCGTCCATGGAGAACTGATTCAACAATCGTCCTGTGACTTTTCCTTGTCCCGAGAATGAAACTTTTCCATCCTTCAGTGCAAATTTGGAAATAACCGTTTTGACTTGGGGCTGGATGTAGGGTTGAGGGGCGATGATGGTGTTCACGCTCTTCTCGATAATCTGAGGCCAGTCCACGGGATCATAATACTGGGTGTAGGCCAAATAGAGATTGTTCTCCGAGGCATACACGGTTTCCGCACTTCCAACGATGGTTTCTTTTTCTAAATCCAATGAATCTAAATCAATCGAGGCGACGGTGATGAAGTTCTGCGCATAGACGGGGGGAATGTATCCGATGTCCGTGGGCAGCGCCAACACGCGCTCGACTCCATCCTCATAGTAGGGGGGAATAATCGACGCATCTTTGGTGGTATCTTCTCCGCTCAGGATGCGATACTCCGGGTATGTGGTCAAAACGAAATACACCGTGTCCCCAATCATGCGGCTGCTCACGTTGCTTCCGTGGAAGGAGTATTCCTTGACCAAATCAGGCGTCTCCATGTTCGACAAATCATACACTCTCACGACCGAGAGGGAGTATCCGTAGTAGGGATAGAATCCTCCCCCGACCATCTTGGTGTAGGGCATGGGGTAGTTTCCTCCATACTGGGATTGGGTTCCGAAGACGATCAACTGGTTGCCATTGATGAACATGTCTTGGGGATACACGTCTCCTAAAGGAATCGTGGTGACCACTTGGGCGTTCTCCGCCG
>CAZKYB010000022.1:0-8415 GCA_964557045.1 uncultured archaeon | reverse complement strand
GATAGGCTTCGATAATTTTGATGTTGTTTTTGTAGAACGCATAGATGTACTTTCCATCCGTCTTCACAATGTCTGCCTCATCCACTCCTGCGACCTGGTTGTTGGTCGTGGTGTAGGTGGGTCCGGTTGATTCCGATTTGGCTCCGCCGGCCATCCCATCCGCCGATGCGGTGGGGGCCATGACATCTTCGAATACCATATTGCGTCCGAAACCGCCACCATTTCCAAGTGCTTGGGCGGCCTTGAATTGGGCGATGAGGTCCGCTTCACTAGTGAAATGAGGAAGGGGTTTTCCGATAAGAGTGTTTGGGTCGATGGTGGGGGTTGTCTGGGTGGGAATCGTGTATCCCGGTCCATTCATCATCCCCGGTCCCCACCACACGGCGGCGACGGCCACGAGAATAATTAATGCCCCAATGGTCGTGACGGGTCCAATGGGTATCGTTGTGCGTGTCTTCATGTGAATACTCCTCCTGCTTGCATGAATCAATCCTCCCGCTCGGAGTTTATATACGCCCGGCAATGCGTAGGAAAAATCCTATCTTCCCTTTCGGGTGGGATGGGAATGCGTGTAGAGAAAGAGTCCGATTCCCAGGATGAGTATCATTCCCCCCATCCAGGGCTCAGGGTTCACCAGCACGAACACGGAGTGCGTGGCCCAGATGGATAATAGTCCACCCACCCCACACACGGACAAGAATATCCCGGACTGATGGGCGAGGGCATGGGTCTTGCTCGCGTGAAAGGTCGGGTTCATCCCAGGCTCTTCTTTTCCGAATTAATATGCCTTTGCTCACTCGTAGATCCACTGCACGCTCTCCACGACATTCGAATCAGTCCCCCGCGTCGTGAGGGGAAGGACATACCCGGCTCGCGTGGGGGTGGTATTCGCGTCGAAAGAAAAGGCAATGGCATAGTCCACGGCGAAGGAGGAATACCCATTGTGGTCGAGAATCAGACTCCCATTCGTGTCGTTCAATTGTCCGATGCGCAGGGTGATGCCATATTGCCCGGAAGCGTACCTCCACGTGTAGTCTTTCGTTTCCCCTAGGGTAACCCACCCGGAGAGGGTGGTGTCGTGGCTGGTGTTCTGGTCGGTGTACTGTACCGTCACGTAGGTGTTCCCATCCGAGCCCAGCGACCACGCGTTCACATCCGTATAGATTGACTCGGCCGAAATGTTCACGTCAATGCGCTGAGGAATGGCGATCGCCGCGGTTGGGTAGAAGTGAATCCTGGAATGATTGAATTTTTCCTTCCAGTGATACCCATTATCCAACGTCCCCCACACGTTCCCATCCGCGATGGTCGCGTTCAGGTCGAGGAAGGCATACACATTCTGGTCGGCTGTCCAAGAGGAGAGAGTAGTCTGGTATCGTAGGAGGTTGGCTTGCATTGAAAGAGGAGAAGGGAGTCTCCCACGAATCAAAAAGTTCACGTCCGAGGAATCCTGGATCAAATAGAGACGCTGATCCACCAACAAATTCAAATCGCGCTTGAGATCGGTGGCGATACGAATGGCGGCCGATTGGTCCCATTGCCTTGTCTTGTCGAGCTGTCGGTGATAGAGATTTTCAGAGTAAATCTGCGCGAAGAGCAACAAGAAAACGGCCATCATGAAGACGGCCATGCTCAGGACGAATCCGCGGGAAGAAGGGTTCATTCTCAGCCCTCCCGGTTGAGCCACGTGGAGATGGTGGCCACATACAGGTTGGCATCCGGGGGGGATGCCACAATGAATCCGCGCGAAACACTCACGGATTCCCCCAGCAACGAGCTGCATCCGCTCTTGCTCACCGTGAAGATGGACACATTCGTATCGGGGCTTGCACGGACGGTGATGGAGGCGCAATTGTTGTAGGGCAGCGCATCCAAGAATTCCCGCACCTCACTGGTGTTATTGAGCGTGACGGCCCTGCTGAGTACGCCGGATGTTTCCAATGCGTCTCCGGTGTGGTAGGATAATAGTTCAAGCGTGCGGGTGATCTGCCACTCCGTCCCATCCTGCTTCATGGTGTCAAACGCAAGGGTGAGGAGTGAAAATAAAACCACGGCCGCGAGGAGGGCATCGACGGAAATCACAAATCCTTTGTTCATCGTGTATGCACCTGCAGCTGGACATAGACAAGGTCCCCGTCATAATATGCTGGTAGGACCATCGCGGTGACCGAGTTGACATCCAAGGGGGCAATCCCGGCCTTGGATACCGTGTTGCGATTAAGATCCACAATTTGGATGTAAAAATTCTGATCGGCGATTCCCAGCCACGACTTGAGGGAGGGATAGTCGTCCCCGTTCCAGTCTCGCAGTTCCTCCCACTTCTCACTGGAGATTATTCCCCCGTGATCGATGAGGCCGAGGGCCTTGACTTGGTTCCGATCCGAAAGGGTTTCCCAATTCATGGGCTTACCCGGGGAAGAGAGAAGTTGGATGAGGATTTGTTCGGTGATGTGGGAGCGATGAAGGCCCAACTCGGCACTCTCCCCGGTGCGCTGCACCTGCGTCAATAGCCCAATGGTAAGGGCGAGGACGAGGGTGAAGACAATCAACGCCAGGAGAGCGTCGGTGGAGAAGGCTTGGCCGCGGGCATTCATGGTCATGTGAATGACACCCCGCTCTGGGTGCGTGTGAGGATGACCACATTCCCATCATGCATCATCCCCGAATTCACATCCCGCAGGAGAGTGGGGAGGGTGATGGCGAGGGTGCTGGTGCGGACCTCTACGATTCCATTCAGCACTTGAATATTTTGATCCTGCGACGCAGGGGGAATAAACACGCGCAGGGTGGATCCAATAGGGGAAAATGCCACGATTTCAACTCCCGAACGGAGGATTCCGGCATTGCGCTGAGCATCCAGGACGCTCTTCTTCTCATTCACGATGACCTGGTTCGTGGTATACGTTTGGAGGGCGTATCCGAGAATAATGAAAAGGACGGAAAGAATCAACAACAGCTCAATGGTCGCTTGTCCACGGGAAGAGAAACGCATCCGCAACGCCTCACGAGTACTGCGCCTGATTCATGTCGAAGGCGAGATTGAAGTCGGTGATGTTTCTCATCCAGGAGATGTAGAAGTGATTCGGCCTCGGGAGGGAGACGGATGTTCCATTGTAGCGGTAGGTGCTGTTAATCACAGATGCTGATAACAGATCGATGGCCGAATTGGTTGAGGTTCCGGGGTTGCCGGTGTAATTTGGAGTGGATCCCGGCAGTCCATCCTGGGCGGCGATGGGATACCATATCTTGACGACATTCAACACGGTGGATTGAATTCCAAGGTAGATAATGTAGGAGTTATCCGTATTATTGTCGGGCGTAATCCTAAACTGAATATTCCGATCGCGGCTTCCCCCAAAGTTGAAGTCGGAGATTGAAAAGAGATTCACATCCCACGGCTCCCCCACGGGTGGATTACTCGATAGGGAGTGGGCGAAGTTGGTGACGTTGAAATCGCTTCCCGTGTATCGGAGTTTATTCCAGGGTCGTGCGCTTGCGATGTTGGAAATTCCCCCATTGAGGTCCATGTCGTCCTTGAAGACGGCCGTGAAGAAGTACGTCTCTCCAATGTTCAGGTCGGTGACCGTAAGGCTGCCCGTGGTTCCACCGGGGCCAATGGTTCCATAGGAAAGGGACGTTCCCCCGGCATACACGGAGGGGGTGTTGGCGTCAGGCTGCTTGAAATATTTGATTTCAGCCGTAGAGGCGACGCCTGAAAAATTATTGTCTCCCGGGAGGGTAAATTGGAGTTTGATGGTTCCAGGTTCGGATCCCGAGAAGGCCACCAGATTGGTAATCCGCCCTGGTGGACTCGTGTCGGTGCCGCAGCCCGAACCGTATACACTGCTCGTGTAGGTGGTGCCATCGGAGAAGGTGAGGACGCCCTGGAATTGTTCATTCTCATCATTAATGGTCCCATTGAACGTGAGGGTGTTGTTCGTGTAGGACGTAGTGGCGGGGATGTTGAAGTCCGTCACGTTGGCCGTGTTTCCATCCCCCACGTTTCCTGAAAACACGGACGCACCATTCGCGGTGATGCCGGTCAGCTTGCTCGCGTTCGTGTCGCAGTTCGTCCATTGCTGAATCGCCATTTGGGTGATGGCCACGGGGTCACTGCTCAGGTTTCTCCATCCGAAACCTGAAACGGTATTAGTTCCCACGACAGCGGTATTCCAATCCCACGAAAAATAATCTCCTTGTCCTAACACACTCACGTAGAGGGGAAGAATATCGGTGTTCGCCCCCGTGCTGTCTCCCACGAGCATGGAACCCAAATACGCTCCGTATTCGGTGGCCGCGGGAATGGTCGCCGTGACATTCACATTCTGGCACGTATCGGCGGCGAGAGAGGAGATGGATGAGATGGACTGGATCCAATCCCCCGCATCTCCATCGGATGGAGTGAATGTAATCCCGCTCATGGTGGAGTCTCCGGAGTTGCAGACCTGAATGACGGTTGTATTTGAGTCTCCAGGCAGGGCCCCAAAGTACGCGGTGGAGGGGAGTACGTCCAAGTATCCGCTGCTCGACGCAAACACCTCCACGTTCACGGGAATGGAGAGTGTTTCGATGGTGGATCCAAAGTTCGCACTCACGGTGAGGGATCCCACGTAGTTTCCGAATGCCGTGGGGGTGGCATGCGCATTGATGTCAACCTCTACGCTTTCATTCGCTGAGAGGGTGTCCGTGAGAGGATTCACGCTCGCCGTCACGAGAGTAGGGGACCACGCCAATGAGAATGTTAGATTGGCATCCGATGCGGAGAGGTTAGTGAATGTGACGTGGGCGATTCCATTGGAGTCCTGTGGAATAGGGATGTAGATCGATGACTGGTCGGCCGTGATGGATAGTGTTCCTAAACTCACATTCGTGTCGTTGGCGGTGATCTTGATTCGCTGTTCTCCTTTGTAGGGCGCCAGTGTTCCCGTGAGAGTGGGAATGGTACTCTGGGCGATGTTCACGTCGAACACCTGGATGATGAGGGTGTGCCCCTGAATCCATGCACGATTTCCATCTACCCCATCGGGCCACTGCACGGTGACGAAGCGCACGGATCCGGGTCCCTCGGCGTAGGTTTGGTTGATGGATTGAACCAACCCCGAGAGTGTTTGGTTGGCGGCGCGCTGGGACTGTTCGGATTTGAGCTGAAACACCTGGGTGGTGGTCAGGTTAACTAGCAGCGAGAGGAGGACAATCGACACTGCTAGGACAATAAGCAATTCGACGCTCGACTGGGCGCGGGGATTCATGATGGATGGACCGTGCCGGCCTTTATATCCATATTTCGGGGAGTGGTCGAATCTACGTTCCCAGGATCACCGGGTCTGATTTGTCGACGGTGATATTGAAATCCGTCATGCCTTGTGCCTGGATAACTTTGAATGTGTTGGGGGTGTCCATATTCACGAGGGTCCCATCATACTGATAGGCTACCGATGCAAATGTGCCTGCGAGGAGGTTGATGTTAGAGCTAATGCTAATACTCTTGGATTGGTCATAGTTGGCCGCTGTGAGAGGAATGGTCTCTCGGTTAGTGGGATACCATACCCTGACCCGCGTCAGGGAGGTCGTGTTGAAGTCCATGAGGGCGATGTATCCGTTGTCGCGGTTAGAATCCCTGATATTAATTCCTAAGGTGTAGGTGCCTCCCCCATCTAATTGGATATTGTTCAGGATGAACTGATTCACGTCCCCCGTGGATGTGAGGGGGGCATTATATGGCATGTTGGCAAAGTTGAAATCTCCCGCGGACCATTGGAATGAATTCCACGGCCGGCCGATCGCACTATTGGATATGCCTGCCTGGTTTCCATTATCATCAGAGAACTTGAGTGCAAAATAATTCTTGTACCCCACATTCAAGTCAGGAATCTCAACGTAGCCAAGGGTTCCTCCTACTGGGAATGGTCCTTCATACGCATAGGTGGTAGTGACGTTATTCCAGGCTGCCTCTGATCCAAGGGCGGAAGTCACCGAGTGCTTGATGATGACAGAGGAAACTCCTCCCATATTTCCATCATCACCTGGATAAGTAAAAGAGAGTAGCACGGATTGGGCATTGGGTCCTGAATATGCCACCAAATCACTCACAACGGACGGTGCAAAAATATCCGCGCATCCCGATCCGAATGTGGGGCTGGTGTAGATGGATCCGTCTCCGAACAGCACATCCGCGATAATCATCTCATTTTCATCATTGATGATTCCGGCAAACTGGATGAGGTTGTTCGACCATGTCGTGAGTACGGGAAGATTCACATCCGTGACGTTGGTCCAGTTCCCATCCGCGCTGATGCCGGAAAAAATACTCGTGTCGTTGAATTCGATTCCCGTCACGTTTGAATCGGAGGCGTCGCAGGTGCTCCAGTTTCGGAGCTTGATTTCCTTAATCTCAATCGGTACGCTTCCCAGGTTGAGGAGGGTGAAGTCTTGGATGGCATTCTGGGTCTTGACGGCATGGTCCCAATTCCACTTGAAGATGGCATCCATCCCTCCTACTTGTACAGTGATGGGAATCACCAATGATTGGGATCCCGTGTAGTCCGTGACGAAGAGGGACCCCTCAAATAAACCAGAGGTAGAGTCCGTGGGCTTCGCGGTGATGGTGAGAGGGGTGCATGAAAGCGAGGGCAAGGAGGACACGGTACCAATCCCCTGGATCCAATCCCCCGCATCCCCGGAGGAGGGGGTGAATGAGATATTTTTGAGGGTGGTGCTGCCCACATTGCAGAGCTGGAAGTCCGTACTATTGGCATCCGTGGAGTAGGTCGTAATCTCAATCGAGGAGGGATAGCTCTCCAAGTCCGAAGCCGAGCCGAGTGCGACACTCGCCTTCAATGGGATGAGGAGGGTCTCGACTTTGTTGGAATAGGTTCCCTGGATCCATAGCTTCCCCGCATAGGAACCCGTGGCGTTGATTGTGGAGTAAAAGTTTACATCGAGGGTGGTGGAGGATCCCTTGGCGACATTCGCGTCTGCTTTATTGAGGGAAATATTCACATCGGAATGATTCCAATCCGTCGTGAACACCAGGTTGACGTCAGTGCCGACGTTGTAGATAGTAATGGTGTGGCTTGAACTATCATTCCGATCAATCGGGGCAAACACACTCGAGGGGGATGCGCTGAGGGATATTTCCCCAATCGCGACATATCCATCAAATGCGCGGATGCGAAGGGAATAATTTCCTGCATTGGTGGGGAGGGCTCCCGTGAGCACGGGGATGGCCTCGGCATACATCGTGCGATTGGACGTGCGGATATAGATGGTGTGCTCGGAGATGCGTGTGTAGGTTGTATCCAACCCCTCAGGCCACGTAATGTCGACCGTGCGCGTGGCGCCGCTTCCTTGTGCATAGACTTGGTTGGCGGCCTCAACGATTTTTTGCAGAGAAACCTCCGCAGTCTTGACGGTTTTCTGTTCCTCCACAATGCGGAGCTGTTGGGACGCAAAGCTCACGAGGGCGGAGAGAATCACGAGGGCCACGGCCATGATGACTAGTATTTCCACACTCGTTTGGCCACGCGAACGCATGGAGGGAGGAAACCCTTCCCTCCCTTAAAAGAATGAACTTACTCCTCGAAGGGCATGGCGCGGATGAGCTGTTTGGAGCGAGAATACGCCCAGAGTATGCCTGTGAGGGAGGCCACGGAGATGAGGTAGTAAACCAATGAGTCGACCAATTGTCGATTTAACTGGGACACCACTCCTTCAATGCCTGCAAACACGAATACCACTAAGAGGATGAGCACGGCGGCTAATAGTAGGGTAATCTTCACCGTGTCCATGATTTCCGACATTTGAAATCACACCCCGAGAAGGCTGGCGATGGCACCGGCCGCATTCACGACTCCATTTCCGTAGCAGGAAGCATCTCCTCCAGAGGGGATGGTGGCCGACACGTCGAGTGCGTTGATAATGTCCTGGTTCGTGGCGGAAGGAACAACCTGCTTCATGAGTGCGATTATTCCTGTCACATGGGCGGCGGAGACCGAGGTCCCGTATACATTTTCATTGAAGACGGGTATTCCAGCGATAACAGGCGGGTTCGCCCCGGTTGATTTGACACTGGCTCCGGGTGCAACAAAGTCTACGAGATTGCCGCAGGCGCTCAGACACATGACCTTATTGGGTCCGGTCGTGGCATCCGTACAGGGAGTCCCGGTCAATAAGTAGGTGTAGGACTTGGATCCCAAATCCGCGTCGTAAACAGCCCCCACCGCGATGGTTCCATTGATGGCTGCTAGCTTGGTGACGCCAGTGTCATCCTGCATGGAAGGGAACGTATTTCCGGCCGGAACGACGACTGGAATCACATAGGGATTGGAAGAGGACATCTTCTTCTTGGGATCCAATCGAGAATACTTTTCGATTGTAGTGTAGATTGATTTGATGTTTCCTGATCCCTTAATGGGG
>CAZKYB010000021.1:11708-17223 GCA_964557045.1 uncultured archaeon | reverse complement strand
AAAGCTCGATTCAAGATCAACAAGGTGCGGATCATCACCAACCCCATCGTCCAATTCCTGGCCGACCTCTCCCCGATCAAATATGAGCTTTACCTTTCCCGCTTCTTTGGGGCGAGAGAAATCCGATTTGAACTGGAGAAAGAGTAATCCTTTTTTTCTGCGCCACCCGGCGGTGCCTTTAAAAGAGAAAAAGAAGAGGGTTCTTTTCATGCGATTCAAGAGAGTATTGCTCATCCCCGTGGCCTACCACAAGTCCTCCTATCGCCCGGGAGATGTTCCAGACCTTGCCTTAGGATACATTGGGGAATTCCTCCAGACGAATGGGGTTGAATACGATGTCCTGGACATGAACCTCGGATACGGATTCGAGGATATCCTCAAGAAAGTCGAGGCGTTCCAGCCCGACCTCATTGGGATTGCCATGAAGAGCTACCGATACAAGGACAGCTACACCCTCATCACCCAAATCAAAGACGCCTTACCCAACATCCCTATCGCCGTGGGAGCCGCTCACATTTCCACGGCGAAAGAGAAAGTATTGAACGAGTGCCTAGCGATTGATTATGGTATTGTCAAGGAGGGAGAAGAGACTCTCCTGGAGTTGTGCCAGGACAAGCCCCTGAATGAGATCAAGGGACTCATCTACCGAGAAGGAGACAATGTTGTGTTCACCGGCGAACGACTCTTCCGGAGAGACATTCAATCGTTGCCCTGGCCCAAGTATGAGAAGTTCGAATTGTCCAAGTACTGGTACCCCGGAATGGTCGTTCTTTCTTCCCGCGGATGCCCCGAAAAGTGTACGTTTTGCGCCGCCCCCGTTGTGAGTGGAAACTGGTGGCGATTTCGCTCGGCCGAGGACATGCTCGAAGAGGTCAAGTATTGGTACAACAAGGGATACCGACGCATCGAATACTTAGACGACAACTTCACGTTGGACATGAACAGGGCCATCAAGTTCTGCCAGCTTATCAAGAAAGAAAACTTCAAGGGACTCATCCTCAACGTCCCTCAAGGTGTGCGCGCCGATCGTGTGAACAAGGAAGTCTTGCAGGCCATGAAGGACGCCAAATTCGAAGCTATCATCTATGGAGTTGAGGTTGGAAATGAGAAGATGCTCAAATTATTGCGCAAAGGAGAAACCCTCCAGCAGATTGAGAAGGCCATCCAGGATGCCATTGATGTAGGATTTGACGTCCACCTCAACATGATGGTGGGATTTCCGGACCAAACGCTCCAAGATGTGGAAGACACATTCGACTTCGCACTCAAGTATCCCATTCGCTGGGCCTCATTCAATAATTTCGTCCCCTACTTCGGCACGGAAGGATTTGAGCAGGCCCAAAAGAGAGGATTGTTCCTCATCGAGCCGGCCGACTACCTGAATGACGTGAACCAGAAAGCGGAACGCATCATTATTTCCACTCCCCACATCTCCACGGAACAGCGACAGTATATTGAGAAGAAAATTCCTAAGGTTCAGAAAGAAATACGAAAGAAATACCACGTGAGGAGACTCATGAGAGACTATGGTTTCCCGGGAAAAGTCATGGGCACCTTATTGTCCCACAACATCATGCCCTACTCCATCATCGACTACGCCATCAAAGTGAAGAACAAGAGCACGTGAAGAACAACTACTACTTCTTCTTTTTTCCCGGAGCCTTTTTGGGAACGAGTGTGATGGTTTCCGTGAACGTGATGGGGATGTCCTTCTTGACCTTCGCGAGACCGTACGCAATGAGGCCTCCCGTCCAGATGTGAGCCTTCTCTGGGTGCTCGCCGACGTTCCACAAGTAATCTACTAATGGTTGAATGTGCACCAGCAAATCCGAGAAGGGAATCTTCTTGTTCCACGCGGGATTGCACCACACGATGGCTTTTTTGGAGATGGTCTTCGGAAACAACCGCGCGTGCACCACCCACCCATTCTTGGGAGAAGTCCGCCCATAGATCATAGGAGAAAAACCCGTCCCGGGGTGGGAACTTTCATACTCGATGAGGAGATCAAACTCCTTCCCGTGCAACAAGGCCTTCGTCTCGTGGAACTGGTGATTCCGCTCTTTTCCAGTAAAGGTAATCGTCTCATCTCCAATCTTCATGGTGGAAAAAACATCCTTCACAAATCCTTGACTGATGGAAATGTCTTGCATGAATGTATCTCGCGAAGGAATCAACACATACTCGCGGATTATTTTTTGGGGGAAGAAACGCTCATGCACGGAGATGCGCATGTCCGTGGTCTTGAGGTGCACCATCATCTCCACGCGGTTCTCTTTCTCATTCGTTGAGAGTGAAAGCAATTGCATGGGCGCGTTCCCCTCTTGCCCATGAATGAAAAAACCATTCCCATCCGAGAATTCGACTCCCCACTTGGCGAGAATTTCTTTCTTCCCCACCTTCAAGGAGTTGACGTACCCTCTCTCGTCCACGTGGTGAGAATCAAAAGATACCATTATTCCAACTCAGATGCCAATGGAATAAAAACGCGTTGGGCGAGAGAATCCATGGTTGAATCCATGCGCACTAAAACAAAAATCGAATTGAACCAGGTCGTATCCAACGTCCTCGATTGGTTCACGACGATCGAACAACCTCGCGGATTCGGAGGACCGGTCGTCCACTACTGGGATGATTCCCTCTCATTCATCGGACCCGGAACAGACTGGCGATACGAAGGAGTAATCACCGGCCTTCTCGCGCTGGAAAAAAACACGAGGAATTCTCATTATCTCGAATACGCCCACGCGTGCGGAGAATACATCCTCCAAAACCAACGCGAGGATGGAACGTTCAACGACTCCGCGTTTGAAGCCAACCCTTCCATGGGATACGTTTCACAGATTCACGAAAGCGCGGTCGATATTGCACTCGTACGATTAGGAATGCGACTGGAAAAAAACCAAAAAGGAGAAGGACAACCCTTCATCGAAGCGGCCAAGAAAAATATCGACCACGTGCTCATTGCCCGATTCTGGAATGGAGAGAAAAAATCATTCCAGCAATATGAGAAAGGACAATCGGACAACGCCCCCAACCTCTTCGTTCCCAACAAAATCGCCACTGCGTGTGAAGCCCTCCTGCTTTTGGCGCAAGCCACGGGAGAAAAGAAATACGCTGAACTCGCTGTGCACGCGGGAGAAATGATCCTCTCCCTCCAGGCCAAGGAGAAACCCTTTGCGGGGGGAATTTACCAGTCCAATGACCAGGAACAAGTCATTACATTCTACACCGCGCGATGCATCCCTCCCCTTCTCGCCCTGCATGTAAAAACGAAAGATGCACGATTCATTAATGTCGCCAAGAAGGCCGCTCAGTTTATTGCATCGCAACAATTAGACGATGGGTCGTTTGCATTTGGGTACCACCACGGAAAAGAAACCCGCTACCCTGTCTTCGGCGCTGGCACCGGGGACATCCTGCGTGCAATGGATGAAGTGGGGGGATTTGAAACGAGTGTGAAAAAAGGGACCGCATTCCTTCTATCTCTCCAACAACCCACTGGAGGGTTTGCTTCATTCGTGGGATTGGGTGCAAATGAAACAGCTTCATTCGTCGCGAGCTGGAAAGACCACCTCTCCGTGGCCGGGTGGAGCGACAAAGCATTCCGATTTTTTGCGGAAAAAACAAAAGGAAAAATCCCCCCTGCTAACACCCACGCGGCATTCACCGTCACGTGCGAAGATGGCACCCTCACGGAGACGCGAAATGAGTGGAACGTTCACGGGAAAACAAACCTTCACTTTTGGAAGAATGCGACATTCGCCGGGGGCGACCTGCTAGGACTCAAACGATTAACCTATACCCTGGCCAGTGGACCTAAAACCCCCCTCACGAGAGTAGGGCGATTCCTCGGAAAGTGGGTAGGGTCCCGCTAGCTCAGCGGCCCTTTTGGACCCACTCATTGAGGGAGTGAAACAGGGTCTCATTGGCCTTGGCCCGACCATATGATTTACCCCCTAATTCGCTCTGTTTCTTGCGTCTTTTGGGGTCAAAACGGTACTTTTTGACCCACTCCTGCCCCTTTGCGAGAAGGTCGGTCCAGGAATGGGAGTATATGCTTCCGGTGCTATTGCCCTTGGACAAGACATTCCTCAAATCCCCGGATTGAGGGCCTAGCGCCCAGACGTCCAATCCGGAGCCCAGGCAATCATACACCTTGAGGGGCACACAATAATCCAACCGCGCATCCAGCGTCACAAACCCAAAATCGGCCGCCGAAAAATAATCCCCCAACCGGGAGTCTTCTACATGCGTTCCGTCGACCCAAACCACCTTGTCCGCGAGACCCTTCTCCTTCAAACGAGAACGGATTTCCTCCGCCTCGGAAGTGAGGGTCTTGGTTCCTTTCTTCGTGAGGGGAACCACCATCATGATTTTGATGGCGGAAAGAGAAGGTAATTCACTCAGACGCTGAATGAACGTATCCGTGTCCGCGTAGAAATGAGCTCCGGGATACAACCCTACAATTTCTTTGGGAGAAATACCCAACTTTTTTCGGATATCTACACGTGCCTTCGCATTGAATGCGAATCGCTCTGGAATCGTTCCATTCGGCGCGAGAATAATTTTGGAGGAGTCCATGAACGGGTATGCAGTGATGTAGGATTGAATCCCTGGCGACACGATGAAGATGACATCCGACAAAAGGAACGTCACCCACTCCACGACTTGAAACACCCAGCGCTTGGGATTGAAAACAGGCGAACGGGGATACGCCACATCTACCCACGGGTCACGCAAATCCACGGCGATTTTTACCCCCGATAGTTTGGCGGCCAGCGCGGCAAACAATGAATGAGTGAGCGGGGGCGATGTGGACCAAATGGCATCATACTTCTTACTCCGAAGCAAGTGAAACAACTGCATGGGACCCGCGTATCGTTTCACGCCCGAAATGGAATCCACCCCCTCTCGAGCAGGAGCATACAAATCTACACTCCACCCCTTCGTGCGGAGAAAATCCTCTAAGGATGTCACGCGAGCCGGGCACGCCCCGCGCTCGGGAACCATGTAGGGAGCGACCAGCGCGACGCGAGGAGTGTTCATGCGGACTTCACACCCCTTTTGGGAGTACCAAAAACTTCCTGCAACTCCTTCTGTAAACGACCCAGCGAGAAACGCTTTTCGATATCAGTGAATGAAACTTTCGTTGAGAGAGATAATGCACGCACAAGGGATGAGGAAAAATCATCCAGAGAAAAGGAGGGAGACACCACACAATAGGGATGATTAATTTCCTTGGCAATACCAAAAGGAGTTGTCACGACCGGCTTGTGCGCCATTAATCCTTCAATCGTCACATACCCAAAACTCTCAAAGCGGCTGGGAAACAACACGACGTCGCACGCGTGATAGTATTCGACCATTTCCTCGAAAGGAACCGGGCCCCGCACATCCACGATATCGGATTTCCCGCGCGGAGACGTGAGGGAGACAAAGTGCCACTCCGGGTGCATGCGTGCCAAACCCTCCACGATGTCAAACCCCTTGTAGTAGTCCGGCCGGCCCACGAAAA
>CAZKYB010000021.1:0-11608 GCA_964557045.1 uncultured archaeon | reverse complement strand
GCCAAACCCTCCACGATGTCAAACCCCTTGTAGTAGTCCGGCCGGCCCACGAAAAGAATGACCGGTTTTTCCGGCAGGTCTAGTCCTTTCTTCCCTTTCCACTTCTTTCTCTGAAATGCCTTTTCATCCGTGGCGAGAGAAATGGGAGTTGATTCGATCCCATAATCCGTGCGCAAACAATCCTGCGTGAAAGTTGAATTGGAAACCACCACATCGGCGTTGGCGAAAGATTTCTTTTCAAAGTAGGTGTACACGAACTCCGTCCGGATACGATCCAGCGACCACGGCATTGCCGCGCGGGCGAATGAGGAATACGTTCCATGACAGATGGCAATCTTGCGATAGGTTGTTGAGCGGGGAAGGGCCCACCCGTACATCCCGCTGTAAATCACCGTGTGGGGGTTCAATCGAGAGAGTTCGCGCTCCAACTTCTCCGCTGCCCCCTTCGCCTTCATGGGCTCTGCGAGTAATGGAAAGTGATTCGAGTCCGGATACAAAGGGACTAAATCCGGGACAATTTTCTCCAGCAAACGAGTAAATTGCTCGGCTCCCCCGACTTTTTGCGAATAGGGCTGACCATAGAGCAGGACGGTCGTCATACGCAAACCCCCAAATTTATCGTTATAACCTTAATGGAGTATTCGTCTTTTGCACTATGCGAAGAGCATCATTTATAGCGGGTGCGGGCAAACTATTCTCGTATGACCTCCTTCATCAAGCCGTTTGGAAAACTTGTCATGGCCAAACTGCAAGTTCTCCACTGCGTGCGCATATTCGAACTTGACGTGCTCACGAAATACTTGGACCCCCACGCGGGAGAAACCATCCTTGACGTGGGAAGCGGAAAAGGATTCTACTGCGGCTTCCTGAAACAGAAAGGATGCTCCCCATTCGGAATCGAACCTAACCCTCGAGAAGTGGCCTTTGCCCAAACCATCCAGGACCCCAAAATTCCATTCCAAGTGGGAGTGGGAGAAGAGATTCCTTTTCCCAATGGAAAATTCGACAAAGTGGTTTCAGTCTGCGTACTTGAACACACGAAGGATGACCAGAAAGTATTGAAGGAGTGCGCTCGCGTCCTCAAGAAAGGAGGAATATTCTCCCTGAGCGTGGATGCGTTAGACAACCCCCACTTTGATGAGAAATACAAGAAAATTCACGCTACGCAACACTTCGTTAACCAGTACTACACGCGTGAAAAACTCGTGAAGATGCTCGAGAAAGCCGGATTCACCGTGGAAGCAAGCCAATACTTGTTTGGAACCCCCCTCTCAACCAACGTTATGCGCATCGGAGCGGTTTTGCATTTCGGGTTGTGGTTCCTACTCCTGTTCCCTATTCTCTATCCCATTCTCTGGATCGACCAGCGCATGAACCCTAAACTGGACAGCGGAATGATTCTTGTTTTACAGGCCAAGAAAAAATAATCCTATTATACGGACTTATTTCCACTGATAAATCGTCAAGTGATGCGGCACATTCGTGTCGAAAACTTGCGTCAGGTGCGAGGAATTTTCTTTGATGAAATCCTCCATTACCATTCTCTCCTTGTCGATGACATCCTGACGCACATCGCTCTCAGAGGCATTGGAATACTTCAATCTGACCACATACACCGAGTTGGGATGCGAAGAAATGAGATCTGGAACATCCTGCTTGGAATCATTCACCTTCACGTACATCCGACTTCCTGAGAGAAGGGGAATAAAATACACACAATCGTCCGCCGAACCCACTACCAATGAACCATCTGGAATCGTGGACAATAATTGTTCCGAGACGGTGGCGCGCTTCTCCAGCAAGCCTTGATGCATCATGCTCAAGCCAAACGTGCCGATCAAAAATACGACCCCTACAAGAGCCACGAATCGATGCAGATTCGCATTTCCAATTCGACTCCTAATGACTGGAATAAACGAAGAAAGAACCCCTGCGTAGGCAATCAACAACAACCCCGCCAATGGAATCAGATACCTCATCCGCGCGGTGAGGGTGAGGGGCGAAAGGAATGGGAACACGCTCACGTTGGAGGTTTGAGAGAAGAGAATCAACGTAAACACGGTAGCAAGTGCTAATTCCAAACGCAGGGGTTTGAACTTCCACACGATGGCAATCATCAGCGGAAACGCAATGAGGAGGATTCCGAGCAAGAACAATAGGTTCGGAAGAAACAATGCAGAAGGGAACGACGTGAACACGTACGAAGGAGAACCAATCTGCGTCGAGAAAGGATTCCCATTATACCACGCGTTCCACGATAGCAAGAGAAGGGCGGAGAGGATTCCTCCCAACACGAAGAAAGGCGCTGGAGAGCGACCCCATTTCAAAATCGTGTGGCGCTCTTTCCAAATCAACGCGATGCCAAACCCTGCGGAAATGAGAATGGTCTCATACCGCACCAACGCGGCCAGACCAAACAATATTCCCGAAAGGAAGAGCATGCGAGAGTGGTGATACAAATACGCGAGCACCCCCCCAAGCAAAAGGGTCAGCGCGAATGTCTCCGAGAAAAGTGTGCGGCTTTCCCAGACGAACGCGGGGTAGAACGCGAACAGTCCTACAAACCACGGATGAATGTTCAGCTTGCGCAGGATGAGTGCGAAGAATACCATATTTAGCAGATGAACCAACAACCCCGAAAGCATCGCCCAGGGAAACGATCCCCACGTGAAGGGAATGAGAGAAATGGACTTGCCCACGTGATAGGAGCTCAGGTACGCATCTCCCTTGTAGGTGCCTCCGCAATACAGCAAGGGATTGGCGTCCTTCAATTCCCCATTTTGGATCAACAGCGCATTCTTGAGATACTGGTGCTCATCGATCGAGACATGAATGGGTGGATAGAAGAAGAGGAAAAAGAGTGAAACAACAATCGCGCACACGACTAACGGAAAAAAGGGATGATTCGTCGCCGGGTGCATGCTCATTTCATCCGTGAAGAGGTTTTAGTATCTTTGGGAGGGATTCTCGTCCTGTACCAAAAGCGATTATAAACAACACAACGGGCTACGCTTTTCGACCCACTACAATCTGATTCAGACCCAACATGAAGGAATGAGCTTCTACTTTTTCCAGCCCATGCGCGAGAAGCAACTGCTTCAATTCCTCAAGAGTGAAAATCTTCTCATGATCCTCAGCCGCCATCCCGGAAGTCAAACCAACCTTGGCCCCCCAATGGTGCAATGCATCTCCAAGCTTTGAAGGAGTGGTGAGAATGAGGGTGCCGCCCGAATTCAATCGCGTCACCAGATTGGCAATTGCTTCATTGTATTTTTCCAAGTGCTCAATCGTTGCCAACATGAAAATGGAATCGAACGTCCCTAAATCCGACAAATCATCCAATACACTTCGCTCATGAAAAGTGAAATTCACTCCAGGAAGGCGGTGAATGTCAATCCCCACATACTCGACGTCTTTCGGAAGAAGAGTGCGCAGGTGCCCATTGTTACACCCCACGTCTAACACGCGCTTTCCGGACAAGTAATGCAGGCTCCGCTTGTTTCGCGTGTCCTGAATGTACTTGCTGAACAAACCATTCGCACTCAAATGGAATCCCGACCCTTACGTTCCTTGCGAGAAATAATATCCATCTTCTGACGATAGAGAAGCTCTTCCTGCAGGAGGCGGTTCTGCTTAATCATCTCCGCAATAAGGCCTAGGAACATGATGAGCGTTCCAAAGAGAATCAACACCCCTGAAAGGATAGCCGTGGGAAGATATGGGGATACGACCCCATTGAAGATGAAATGATTCAACACGAATGCACCCATGAGTAGACCAACCGCGTTGAAGATTCCTCCAAGGGTGAGGAATGCCTTTAGGGGGCGATAACTCAAGTAGCCCATCACCAACGTCCGGATGGAACGCTTGGCGTATCCCCAGACACTTGAGATTAGACGCGACTGGTCGTGTCGCTTGCGAAACTCAATAGGCACTTCAAGAATTTTGAGCTTGTAATGCGCGGCTTGCAGGATGGTTTCCTGCGTGTAGGTATACGTTGAAAGAACATTCAATCGCAACCCCGCCTCGCGTGAGAAGGCGCGGAAACCGGTTTGTCCGTCGCTGATCTTCACGCCCGATACCACTGAAACAGCCAACGTGGCGAGGCGATTTCCCCAACGCTTTTGGATGGGCATACTTTCAATCGTCCCGGCGAAACGCGAACCCAACACCATGTCGGCCCGACCTTCGAGTATTAATTGTGTGAGGAGGGGAATCTGGGTCTGGTTGTACTGCATGTCCGCATCCGTATTCACTACAACATCCGCCCCCATCTCGAGGAAGGCATAATTCAATCCATCCTGAAACGTGCGGGCCAATCCCTTGTTGGTCCGGTGAGATAGAACCGTGGCTTTCTTCTCTTTCGCAACGGAGACCGTTGAGTCAACCGACCCATCGTCGATGACCAAAACTTGAATCTCAGTAAATCCTTTGATTTTCTTAGGAATCTCATCAATGACACGACCGAGGGTCTTCTCCTCATTGTAGGCCGGGATCATCACGACAAGCTTCATAGGGATACCAACCAGAAGGAGGTGGAAAGGTTTTTAGCGGTAGGCTGGAACGTCCAGCGTGGTGCGCACATTCCAATGATGGGTCGTTTTTACCGTTATAAGGGAAATGGTGCTACCCTCAAACAGTAGCCCCTTTGCATCGAATGAGCCCTTTTTTTAATCCCGCAGGACCTTCCCTATCTCATGAGCCTCACGCACAGGATGTTAGGAGTGGCCCGAAAACTATTCGGCAATCACACCCTCACCATCCGACACGGAATTGCCAAGGGATTCAAGCGACGATTTGGGTTAGGATTCGTCCCCAAGTGGAGCGAATCCAAAGAAGACTTGTTCATGCGCCAAAAGGACCTCACGGGACAAACCGTCTTCGACATCGGTGCGTACGTGGGCCTGTACTCCCTCTTCTTTTCACACAAAGTAGGACAAACTGGAAAGGTGTATTCGTTCGAACCTAACCCCCTCAATTTTGAAGAATTGAACCATAACCTCCAACTCAACGGGTTCCATAACACGAAAACACTCATGGTAGCCGTGGGAGAAGTCCCTGGGAAATTGGAAATGGTCACATCCCCCTACCTCACCTCCCGAGGAAGCCTCGACAAGGAATGGCAATCCCACTCAGGGAAGGACGTGCAGAAATTCGCCGTGGACGTGGTTACCATTGACGAGCTGGTGGAGATGAAAGAACTCCCTAAGCCTGACTTCATCAAGATTGACGTCGAAGCGTTTGAACTGCCGGTATTGAAGGGGATGAAAAAGACCCTCGCGAAGTATCACCCCACCATGCTGGTCGAAATCCACGGACCTCTCACGAAAGAACTGCTCGAAGCGATTTCCCCCCACGGATACAAGGTTACGCATCTTGAGTTAGGAGAGGAAGTCTCCCCCGAACACGTCCCGCACGTCCTCCATGGACACCTGTATTGTGAAAAGAAATCCCCCTCGAAAAAAGAATAATTTATTTTTTTGGATTTCGAACCCATTTCTTCTCGTCGAATGCGAGAATGCCAGGGATGACAATGATCAACATGACGATTGTCATAATCAACCCTGCCGCGGCCCCGGTGGTGAAAGGAATTCCAACCTGCGTGCTCATAGTGGCCAACACCACCTCGCGGAGTCCAATCCCGCTCAGCGTGATGGGGATGAGGGACGCTAGAACTTCCATCGAGGAGAACGCGAACATATCGACCCATGAAACGGGATATCCAACCGATGTGAATATGAGCAGGAGACTCACGGCCTGAACACCTGAACGCGCCAGAGTGAGAATCCCATTTAGAATAATTCCTGCAGGATTGGACGTGAACTTGGGGAGCGACTCCGCGAAGCCCGTGAAGAATGCACTCTTCTTCCCTAGTATTCGCTGGATTAACCCTCGACCCTGCGTCGTGAAAAGAATTGCACAACCCACGAGGAATGCACCAGCACTCAAACCAATGGGAATGAGCCACTCATCGGGGGCGAGATAGTAGTAGAGGAAATACCCCCCGATTAGAATAGACAAGACGACCGTTATCACCTTATCGATGATGAAAATGGCCGCACTGGCGCCGGGCTTCACTTCATCCTTGAGCAGGACGGTAATGGAAAGGCTTCCAATCTTGCCCGGAACGAAAAAACCCGCGGCCCAACTCGAAAGAAAGGCTGGAAGGAATTGGGAAAATGAAATCGATGAGACGCTCCGATACAACACCCACACGGCCAAACTGTTGATGAAAAGCGTGAGGAGAGCCAGAAGAATCAGTGCAACAATAATCGGAAAAGGAAGCAACTGAATAGTACTGATGAGATTGGGAACCCCGATTACATACACCAATGTTCCTGCAAGCAACAGAGAAATGAGAATCTTGAGGAATGGCCACCGGTCTCGCGTCATACCCATCAATGACCCTTTTCTTTTTTTGTGACGTGCGGCTGATTAAAGAAAACCGCTTCTTTGGCGGGCGTCCATTTGAACAAATCCGCATTAAGCTTCATTCCTTTTCGGATGGGCGCGCTCAATTCTTTATCATAGAATTCAATCACCACGCGAGCCAGGTCGGCGGGATTCTCACTCTTGCAGAGCATTCCCGTCTTTCCATGCTCAATCAAATCCACATTTCCCCCAACGGCCGTAGTGATAACAGGGGTATTCAATCCATACGCGAGCTGGATAATCCCTGACTCGGACGAGGAGACGTAAGGGAGGACGATCGCATCCGATGCGGCGAAATAGGTTGGAACCTCGGCGTTGGAAACATACTTGTCTACAATCAACACGTGGGATTCGAGATGGTGCTCCTTGATCAGGTCTAAATAGTCCTGCTTGTCGTTCCAGAACTCCCCCACAATCATCAAGGTCAAATTCGGCTTCTCCTCTAGAATGCGAGGCATCGCCTGAAGTAAAAATTTCAATCCCTTGTAGGGGCGGATGAACCCGAAAAACATGATAGCGTCCCCGCTGACTTTCAACTGCTTCCGCGCCTCCTTCTGCGAGGGCATCTTTCCGAATTGCGTCTCGTACGTGGACTCGGTGATCCAGGCAGCCGGCTTCCCCGGAAACAAACGATGCACCTCGTGCAGGTCGGATTTTGAAAATGTGATTAAGTAGTCCAGGGAGCCCAAGAACAATGATTGAAGAGGATTGTGAAGCAGGCCATTGAGCAGATTGTGGAGACCACTCGACTCGTGTTGGATAATATTCCCACACACCGCCGAGAACTTTGTCTTGGGATTCCGTCCAAACGTGACGATGGTCCAATACATGGGAGTGAAAATCGTGTGCCACCAGCGGAACGTCACCCACTCAGGTTGTTCTTTTTTTATTTTTCGCGCCACAGCCAGCCAGGAAAAAGGATTGAGGAAATCCAGCATGTATTGAGTGCGAACCCCAAATGAAGGATCGGCCTTCGTCTCCTTCTGCTCCTTCCCAGGATACAAGAAGGAAGGATACATGCGCGTGAATGAGATGGCCGTCACATCGTGATTCTTCGCCAAGTTCTCACACTGAATACGATTGGAATGCGCCACTCCCCCGCGATAGGGATAGATGGGACCGATGCAAAAAACTTTCATCCGGAATCACGTGCCTGAAAAGGACAGCCCCAAATCCCTTTTAAGAAGCCCCGGTGCACGCTACGCGCCCAATCGTGTACCAAAAGGTTAAAATGTGTCCCAAGGGAAGGGTAGTATAACCTAGCCCCTGAGGCTCTATTCTATGCAATCCAAAAACGTGCTTGTTACAGGTGGAGCCGGATTCATTGGCTCGACCCTGGTTCGAGAACTATTGAACGAAAAAGCGAATGTAGTGGTTTTAGACAACTTCCTGAGCGGACGACACGAAAACCTCATTGAAGTCAAGGACCAGATTACCATCATCAACGGGGACATCCGCGACCCCAACATGACTGATATTCTCACGAAGAATAACATTGACTACGTATTCAACCTCGCCGCGATGCCCTACATTCCTGATTGCTACGACAAGCCGGAAGCATTCTTCGACATTAACACCATGGGGGCCCTCTATCTAATGCGCGCCTGTAAGGATGCCAACGTGGAACGAATCATCCAATACTCCACGTCCGAAGTCTACGGGACTGCGCGACAAGTGCCCATGGATGAATACCACGTCATGCACCCCCAATCCACCTACGCCGTGAGCAAGGCCGCTGCGGATCGACTGTGCTTCACTTTACACCACGAGAAAGAACTCCCCGTAATCATCCTGCGCCAGTTCAACACCTATGGACCGCGCGAAACCCATCCGTACATTATCCCCGAGCTTATTTCTCAGCTTTCGAAAGGAAATAAACTTCGATTGGGCAACGTCAAAGCCCGACGCGACTTCACGTATGTCACCGATGCAGCCATTGCAGCCATTCAATTGATGAAGCACAAGAAGGCCGAAGGGCAAGTATTCAACTCGGGATTCGGACAGGACTATTCCATCCGTGAAATAGCCGAGACCCTCGCCCCCATCATGGGACACGATAGCGTTGAAATCATGGTTGAGGAACGACGACTCCGACCCTTGGATGTGGAACAGCTCCAGGCCAGCTATTTCAAACTGCACAAACTCACGGGATGGGACCCCAAAGTCTCATTCAAAGAAGGACTCAAACACACCGTCGACTGGTTCCGAGAAAACGGAAGCAAATGGCCGTGGGGCGACGACGTAATCGTACAGGGCGTGGGCGCCCTGGTCAAGAAGTAAAAGGGACTCTTCCATGACACATCCTGAATTCATCCCCGTAGCCGACACCTACCTCACGGGACACGAAAAGAAATACGTCATGGACGCCGTGGAAACCGGATGGGTCTCCTCGATTGCTCCCATCATCAAGCAGTTCGAAGAAAAGTACGCCCAATTTGTAGGCGTGAAACACGCGACCTCCACGTCCAATGGAACCGTGGCCCTCCACCTCGCGTATGAGGCCTGCGGCATCGGACCCGGAGACGAGGTCATCGTCCCTGATCTTACCTTTATTGCCACCGCCAACGCGGCCAAGTACTTGGGTGCTAAACCCGTGATGGTGGATGTGGACCCCCACACGTGGAACTTGGACCCAACACTCATCGAAAAGAAAATCACCCCCAAGACAAAAGCCATCGTGCCCGTACACCTGTATGGAGTCCCCTGCGACATGAAACCCATCATGGAAATCGCCCAGAAACACGGACTCAAGGTCATCGAGGACTGCGCCGAGAGCCATGGAGCCGAATATGGGAAAAAGAAACTAGGTGCCTGGGGCGATGTGGCCGCATTCAGCTTCTATGGGAACAAAATAATCACCACTGGAGAAGGAGGAATGATCACCTCCAATGATTCAGAACTCATGGACAAAATTACCCTCCTCAAGAACCATGGAATGCGACCCGAGAAACGATACTGGCACACGGTCGTGGGATACAACTACCGCATGACCGGACTTCAAGCCGCATTCGGAATGGGACAACTGGACGGCATTCAGGAAATACTGGAAAAGAAAGAACGCATCGGACAACACTACCAAAAACTTCTCGGAGACATACCTGGACTCCAGATGCAAGCCACCCCCGTGAATGGAAAACGCGTGTATTGGATGATGAACATCCGCGTTACCCCTTCCTTCGGAAAGACCCGCGACCAGCTGGTGGAAATACTGAAGGCCCACCACATTGACACGCGATTGCTATTCTATCCGCTGAATGAGCTTCCCGTGTACGAATCCCACGAATCATTCCCCCACTCCAGAGCCATTTCTCGCGAGGGAGTAACACTTCCTTCCGGAACCAACCTCACCTCAGCCCAAGTCGAACGCGTTTCGGATGTCGTGCGGAAGGCCGGGAACTAACATGCATCTCCTTGTCACCGGCGGATGCGGATTCATTGGAAGCCACTTCATCAAAAATACACTCGACAAAAGACCCGAGTGGAAAATAACCAACCTTGACAAGCTAACCTACGCCGGAAGAAAGGAAAACCTTTCCGAGATCGAACACGATTCACGATACACGTTTATTCATGGCGACATCTGCGACCCTGCAACGGTAGAGAAGTCCATGAAGGGTATCGATGCCGTCATCAACTTCGCCGCCGAATCCCACGTTGACAACAGCATCACGGATGCACGACCTTTCATCCGCACCGACATTGAAGGAGCGTTTACTCTCCTGGATTCAGCCAGAAAAAATAACGTGAAAAAATTCATCCAAATATCCACCGATGAGGTGTATGGGCAAATCAAAGAAGGATCCTTCACAGAACAAAGCCTCCTCAATCCCCGCAACCCCTACTCCGCTAGCAAGGCCGGGGCGGACCGCCTAGCCTACAGCTTTCACACGACCTATGGAATGGACGTCTGCATCACTCGAAGCTCCAACAACTATGGGACCCACCAATTCCCTGAGAAATTGATCCCCCTATTCACCACCAACCTTTTGCAAGGAAAGAAAGTCCCCGTGTATGGTACGGGACAAAATGTTCGAGATTGGCTCCATGTCCGAGACAACTGTGATGCACTCCTACTGGTACTCGAAAAAGGAAAAAGCGGAGAAGTCTACAACATCGGCGGGGGAAACGAAAAGACTAACATGGAAATCACCCGACGAATACTGAGTGAAGTGGGGAAAGGAGACGAGATGATCCAGTTCGTGGAAGACCGAAAAGGACATGACTGGCGATACTCCCTCGATTCAACCAAAATCACACGCGAACTCGGATGGAGACCCGCCATTCCATTCGATCAGGGATTGAAACAAACCATCCAGTGGTACACCCACAATGAATCCTGGTGGAAGCCCCTCATCAAATAATGCATGAAATCGGCCATCCCCAATGAGACCTTATAAAATAAGCCATGCAAGGTAGTTCAAGATGCCCCTCTCCATCATAACCAACGATTTCTCCTGGAAAATCGCCGGCGCCGCAGGGGATGGAATTCTCAACGCAGGATTGCTTGGAATGGCCAAGACCGCCCTGCGGAACAACCTCTACGTTTTCGCCACCGCCGAATACCCCTCCTTGATTCGCGGGGGACATAATCACTTGGACCTGCGCATCTCAGACCGACCCTTGAATGCCCACACCCAGGAACTGAACCTCCTCCTCGCCCTCAATGAGGAGAGCGTCACCAAGCACGCCCACAAAATAACCCTCGGAGGAGGCATCATCTATGATGTGGATGTGGCCAAGACCCTAGACGTCACTCCCTATTCAAAAAAGGGCATATCCGTGTTTCCCATCCCCATCACCACCATGGCCTTCGAAGCCGGAGGAAAGATCATGCGCAACAGCATTGGAATCGGCGCCTCCCTCGCACTCGTGGGATTCACCCTAGAGGAGTACAAAGGAGTCCTCGAATCCGTGTTTGGGAAAAAAGGAGACGCGGTCGTGCAGAAAAATATCCAGGCCGCCCAGAAAGGATATGATTACATTCGAAAACAATTCCCAAATTCAACCTTCCGATACCGCCTAATCCGTTGTGAGAAGAAAAAAGGAGAGAAGGACCGAATCTTCGTGTCCGGAAACGAAGCCATCTCCATCGGCGCCATCAAAGCAGGATGTACCTTCTATTCTGCGTATCCCATGACCCCGGCCTCCAGCATCTTATCCGTGATGGCGGCCAACG
>CAZKYB010000020.1:0-18212 GCA_964557045.1 uncultured archaeon | reverse complement strand
ATACGAAAAATAATGGAACGCGGAGTTTAATTGAATTCGTTTTTGAAAAAAAGAAAAATAAATGGATTATTGCAAAAACAATAATCCCACACCAATCCGCAAATGGATGGTGCAAGGATGTCGATAGCGAATTACTTCGACTTTCGATTGTTGGCGCGTGCACCGGGTCGGATTTTCTCCGAACCGCGCTGTCCAACAGGGTTGTGCAATCCGCGAGACTTTTGTCCGGCAGATGTTTTTCCTCGGAAGACGCGACCAGCGTGTTGGGGTTCCGCAATCCACTTCATGTCCTTGTCGGCAAGCACACTGGAGTTGCGCGGATCTACGAGAATAACTTCAAAATATTGGCTCTTTCCATCTTGACCAACTTTATACGAGTTCAACACTTCCATATTCGGAAAATGCTTCTGTGCGCGTCCTTCTGCCATGACTTGTGCGCTCTTTCTACGCGTCATGGAGGCAACTTGCATTCGTTTGGGTTTGCGAGCGCGGCGAGGTCGAATAAATAATCCGCCTCCGCGTCGAATTCGAACGCGTGCGACGGCAATACCGGGCTTGGCCTTGTATCCTAAGGCGCGGGCGCGGACAATGTTAAAGGGTTTTTCCACGGGGACAACGGCCTTATCTTCGGCGCGGTAATCCATCATGCGGGAGCGAAAAGCAGTACCATAATCGGTGTGCTCGGTTCGTTCGCGTGCCCATTCTTTCTGAATGGTTTCCGTTAAGCGTTTAGCAAAGGACATACTTACCAAAAACGCTGGGTAAACGCTTTTAAACCAGTTCCTTGACCCCCCTAATTGAGGGTCACCGTGTAGTTATAATCCGGTGAACGGGTGGTGTTTCCATACTGGTCAATAGCCACCACGTAATAGGTGTGGGTGCCCATGCTCAAATTGGACACCGCTGCCTGACAGTTGGAAATTTTCACGCTTTGTGAACACGTTTTGATGATTTCTCCATCATTAAACAAGTCCACTTTAGACAGGTTGGAGATGTCCGTGACCAAGGAAATAATACTCACACTCTGACCCGATTTAGGGTTTTGAGGCGAATGATAGACGGTGACTTTAGGCCCTAATGTGTCGCCGGTTTGAACGGTTGAAATAACTTCCAAATAGTTTGAACCTTCATCCGTGACCGTGCCATCAGAGGCAATTCGAACCGCTTTGTATTCGAGCGTGCCCACGGAGGCATCGGGATGAACATACGTGCAAGGAGACTCATAGCAGGAGGTCTTCTGCCAATTACCAAATTGTCGAACCCACAATTCCAGAGTAAACATGCTTTCCCAATTCGAATACAATGGATTCACTTCTAATGTGAACGTGACACTGTCTCCCGCTTTGGGATCGCCAGGAGTGGCGGTGATGGTCGTAATCTTGCTCGGCAACTCCGGCACATTCACGGGAGGAACGTAATTGTTTCCAGGAAGAGTGGGAGTGTTAGTGTTGGTATACCCTGCATCACTGGGACGAATCACCCACGCAAAAACTAACACGAGGAGAACGGCTCCAACAGGAATAACCCAGTTGGGCACTCCGCTAATCATTGTCTTTTTGGTTTTGGGTGAATCTTTTTCGGCCATATGCGCTGAGAGGATAAATTGGAGTATATAAGACTCAGCGTTAACACGGCGAAAAAATCCCATTTTACGTTTGGCGTTTAAAATTCTGCGGACGCAAGGATGAGTATGCACTGCCAGCGCTGCACGAATGAAAGCATTATTCGCCTCCCGTATGGGCCCCACGCGTTCTGCCAAGAACACTTTATTGCATTCTTTGAAAATCGCGTGAAACAGTTTACACGAACACAAAAAATGTTTTCCGCGAATGAAAAAATTGCTATTGCCGTATCGGGAGGAAAAGACTCAGTGGTGGCGCTGAATATGGTGAAGCAAATCATGCCCCACAACGAAATAGTAGGAATCTCCATTGATGAAGGAATTGATGGTTACCGAAACAAAGCTATTGATGAAGCGGTGAAAAACTATGAGCAATTAGACATCGACTACAAAATTGTTTCACTCAAAAAAGAAATTGGAAACAGCATGCAAGAAATCGTGCAGAAAACACACGAAAACAAATGGAGTGAAAACTCGTGTACGTTTTGCGGAGTGTTTCGGAGAAAATATATCAATCAAGCCGCGCGCGAACTCGGAGCAGACAAATTAGTCACGGGACACAATCTCGATGATGAAGTGCAAAGCATCACCATGAATTTATTCACGAGTCAAGTGGAACGACTTTCACGCATGGGTCCAATCGTGGAGTTTGCAAAAATAAAAGAATGGGTGCCGCGCGTTAAACCACTTTACACTTCTCCAGAGGAGGAAGTGGAACTGTTTGCACAACTCAAAAATTATCCTCATTACAATGAAGTGTGCTGCCCCTTCTCGCATGGCGCAGACCGAAACATTTACCGCGTCATGACCGACCAATTGGAAATGCGAAAACCCGGAAGCAAATTTGCTATGATCCAATCCTTTTTGAAAATTAAACCAGCCCTCACAACAAGTGAAGCAAGCAGCGGACGTGAAGAGAATGAACACGTTCAACTCTGCACCCGGTGCGGAGACCCATCTTCTCAACCTGTTTGCCAAGCGTGCCAGTATGAAACACGCATCCGCGACGCGGGAGAATTGACTCAAACCATGTCGCCGGGACAGATTAATGCAATGCGAAAAAAGAAACCCGCAAACGGATTGCCGGTTTTACACTAAAAAAAAGACACTATAGCCCCGGGCAGAATCGAACTGCCCCCTCCACCATGTCAAGGTGGCATCCTAGCCGATAGACAACGGGGCCGTGCTACTCCATGAAAGGGCTGGGGAAAGCATTTAAGGGAAATCTATGGGCGGCCCCCTGGTGAGAGAAGGTGTCGCTGGATGGCTCGCTTGACTGCGGGGGTTGCGTTTTGGATGGCCATTCGCACATACCTGGGTTGGCGTCTCGGGTCCGGTTCGACGAAATGGATGTATTCCATCAGTTTCTCGACCCGGTATCGAATGTCCTCTCGGAGGGGCCGTTCGAATAGGCTGTGGATGTCAATCGGAATGGCTCCCTTTCGTTGATCGTGAAACGGTTCGATGATGTCTTCGACGGGAGACAATCCTGCATTCGTAATCCGCGTGGCTTGTATGATGGCGTCGCGTTTGGCTCGGGGGTGTTTGAAGAATATTCCTCCGAGTCGGCTTCCTTTTTCGGTGGATCCGAATAGTTGGGTGACCAGCACCCATTCTCCGGCAGGGGTTTTTATCATTCCCATTTTGGGAATGGACACTCCGGCCTCATAGAGTCGTTGGATGATTTTTTGGTATCGGGCCGCCTGCACGTCGTTGAGTGGGGTGTGGAATTTTTTCACGGCGACTCGGTGTCTTTTTCCTCCTGCGAATCGTATTCGCCCGGTGAACACCTTTCCATCTTTGCCGGTTCCAATTGGAAAGTGGGGTTGGGTGGAAAATGATTGAACGTTGGCCGCGGTTCGGAGGGATCGGCGTGGGGTAATCTTTTTCATTTCAATGAGTGGGGGTCGTGCAATAAAATGGATTCTATGGCTGGAGCAGCGGCAGCCCTTTCGTGGGGTTGTTTTTTCCCTTTCCTATTTGGTTGATTTGAAACGGATTGAGGGGGGCATTGGTGGGTGTGGCGCGGATGCGTTCTTCATATTGACACGCTTGACAGGTGGGTTGGGAGCTGAGGTCTCCGCATTTTTCGCAAAGCTGGAGATTTCCTTCCTCCTCCAACGCGTTCAGGTGGGGTTTCATTTTGAGGAAGGCGCGGATGATGGAGAATTTGGTTCCAGGCTTCTTCATTTCCATCTGATCCATCATTCCTCGGTAGATGTTTCGGTCTGCGCCGTGGGAGAAGGGGCAGCAAGCCTCGTTGTAGTGGGGGTATTGCTTGAGCTGGGCGAATAGTTCCACTTCTTCCTCGGGGGAGTTGTATAAGGGCTTCACGCGCGGAACCCATTCCTTTACTTTGCGCGTTTCCACTTTGGGTCCCAATCGGATGAATTTTTCCATTCGGTCGTTGAAGAAGTTCATGCATATGCTCTGGGCTTCATCATCCAGGTTGTGTCCCGTGACTAATTTCGTGGCGCCCATTTCCCGTGCGGCCGCATTCAAGTATTTTCTCCGGAATACGCCGCAAAACGTGCAGGAGTTTTCTTTCCATTTGTTTTCGTGTGTTTTTTGCACGATTTCCTGCATGCTGCTTCCAATTTCACCTTTGAGTTTGACAATTTTGTATTCGATGTCCAATTGCTTGTAGTTTTTCACGGCTTCTTCAATCGCGAGGTTGCGGTATCCGTCAATCCCTTCATCGATGGAGATTCCTACGATTTTATTTCGGGGCATGATGTTTCGCACAAGGTTGAGTGCGACCACGGAGTCTTTTCCTCCCGATACCGCTACGGCAATGGTGTCTGTCACGTCAAACAATTGGTGCATTCTCGTGAGTCCTCTCACGCGATGTTCGAAGAAGTATTCGAAGTGCTCCTGGCAGAGGGAATGGGGTCCGTAGGCCAATCGAATAATGGCTTCCTTTCCGCATCGATCGCAGTTCATGTAGGATGGTTCCCTTCACGAGGCTTAAAAACAGTCTTGGACCACCCCTGCGTGGGAGGGGTGGAATTAATATACTCCTTTTTCGCGTTGCCTGGATGACGTCAACCAAATCATCCAAAACAACAAAGAGTGAATCCAAAGGAAGTACTTCATTATCCTCCATCCCCTCGGCTGGGTGGATTGCATTGGTGGTGGTGGGGGTGGGTCTCTTGTTCCTTCTCTCTTCCTCGACTCCTGCACCCGTGGCGGAAGTTCCGGTGGTCCCGGTGGCACCGACGGTTCCAACCACGCCTACGGTTCCAACATCTCCTTCTCTTCCGTCGAATTTGTACTCGTTAAGTATCTCACCCGAGTCGCCCAAGGCCGGGGATGATGTGACGGTGACGGCGGTTGTGAAGTCGGGATATGAAGACATGTCGGGCGTGTTTCCGTTTGAGTTAGGGGCGCGTCAGTTTGGGAATTGGCAGACACAGTCGTGTGAGGATTCTCCCTGCACGCTAACCCTCACGAGTGTCTCAACCGGAAACCTTGAGTATCGTGCGATTCGATTCGTGGATGAGGGTGGTTCACTTCAACAATTACTGGATGGTCAATATTCCACCACCGTTCAGTCAACGGGTCAGACGGGGGACACATTGGGTCCTAAGGTCGTGGTATTCTTCGAGCCCGCCAAGCCTAAGGATGGGGTAGACGTAGAAGTGACGGCGTCGGTGGAGGACATTTCTTCCGTGACGAAGGTGGAGGTTTACGTGGATGATGTGTTGCGTAAAACCTGTCCCCAGAAGGTCAAAATTGCCCTCTGTAAGGTCACGGTCTCCGACCTCGAGGTGGGTTCTCACACCTTTTATGCGAAGGCCTGGGACACCTATAACAACCTGACAACGTCCGCCGAGGATACGTTCGTGGTGGAGTCCTCCTAAGGGGTTTTTTCCCCTTCCGAGGTCATTTTGGGCCGGGAAAAGGTCATTTTAAAAGCGTTTCCCGGGGCCTTTCACCTATGACGTTCGCCAAACGGATCCAAGAGACGATCCAAAAGGAATGGGCCCGCGCTCCTTCGGTTGAGGGAAGCACCGATTATGGTTTGCAGTTCCGCTCTCGCATGATGGATTATCGTTCCGTCTCGGAGGCCGTGATTAAGGTCGAGAAGCCCTTCAATATTTCCCGCGCCCGCGCGTTAGGCTACAAGGCCAAGCCCGGCATCTCGGTGGCGCGTGTGCGCATCCGCCGAGGCGGAGGGTTGTTTTTGCGTGCGAAGCGTGCCCGTAAGCCCAAGCGAATGGGTATTCACTCCATGACTCGCAAGAAAGGCGTTCAAGTCATGGCGGAGGAGCGCGCGCAGCGAAAGTTCCCCAACATGGAAGTCATGAACTCTTACAAGGTTGGAGTGGACGGAAAGAATCACTATTACGAAGTCATCTTGGTGGATCCTCGCAGTCCTTCCATTTTAGCGGATAAGGACCTGAAGTGGATCGCCGAGCCCCAGCACGGTGGTAGAGTGTTCCGAGGAAAGACCTCAGCCGGACGAAAGTCCCGCGGATTGGCCAACCCGGCGGGTGCGCGAGGAACGGAGAAGATTCGCCCTTCCTTGCGTGCGAACAAGCGACAGGGACACTAAGGGTTTCTTTCCCGTGGTGTTTGCGCTCTTTTTTCCGAGACCATCATTCAATTAAACGCAAGAGTGGGGTGATTTGTCCATGGACTTCATTCATCCTTCAGCCGTATCGGGTCGAGAGTCTCCTTCGTTTATTATTCATGAGTCCACGGCTCATTATTCTCAGACTTCGTTTCCTCTCCACACGAAAGTGGTTTTTCTTCCCTCATTGGATCGCACGGAACTACAGCGGTGTGCGTCGCAGAAAATACCCTGCATGGTTTCCATTCATTCTCTCTCGAACGCATTCGAGTTGTTGAAGGTTTCCGGTCTGCGTTTTGTTCACGTAAACTTGAACGGTCCCCCATTGGTTGATTATGCGTGGATGTCGGGGGCTAAAACAAATAATTTAGAAGTGGTTTTCTCTCTTGAGAATTTGCAGGAAGCGTTTCATCAAAAAAATGTGAACAGTTTGCAGGAATACCGTAAAGTGGCGCGGCTGCTTTCCAAGTCTCGCATTCCTTTACACATGGGAAGTTTTTCTCGTGTCGCAGAGGGGGTATTGTCTCGCGCGGAGCAGCGTTCGTGGAACACGTATCTTGGACACCTATCAACTAGGAAGGAGGAGCGTAAATGAAAAACCAAAAGAAGTACGTCTCGACGCTTCCCCTTTCGTTGCGCGGGAAGAAACGCTACGTGTTGGTTTCCATTCATCCCTTTGCGGGGTTGGATAAGTCTATGGTGGAGAAATCTTTTTTCCATCATCTCCTACATGCATTCGGGGTGTTGGGTCTTCCCATGCTTAGGTACAAATTCATAGGCTACAATCCCTCGAATGGGTTGGTCTTGTTGAGGGTCGCGCATATGAAAACGAGTAAGGTGGTGGCTTCCTTGACGTTGCTCACCACCATTCACACAACCCCGGTGATGGTTCGTTCGCGTAGGGTTTCGGGCTCCTTGAAGTCCCTTTGTCCGGTGTTCCAACAGAAAGCCTAATGGTTGGGTCCCAGACGCTTCTTTATAAAGTATTCATGCTTCTTAGTGTTGCGGATTTGCAACGAATAGCGCGGTTTTCCGTTTAGTTTGGGAGTGTGATACTCATGTATCCCGGTTCTTCGGCCAAAAGTGCAGCATACGATCGATCAGCCACAATGTTCAGCCCGGATGGGCGATTATACCAAGTGGAGTACGCCTCCAAGATTGTCCAGCAAGGGACAACCGGCGCGGCTTGTATTTACAAGAATGGAGTCGTTTTCGGAGCCGATAAGAACATCACGTCCAAGTTGATGCTTCCGGATTCGGTTGAAAAATTATTCAAAGTCGACGATCACATCGGAGCGGTTTCCGCCGGTTTGGTTGGGGATGCTCGCCGGCTCATCCAGGGTGCGCGCGCCAAAGCTCAAGAGAATATCATGTATTACGACGAGCCCATTCACGTGGAAACCCTCGCAAAGGATATTTCAGGAAACATGCAGGTTGTCACCCAGTACGGCGGAATGCGCCCGTTTGGTGTGTCGTTCATTTTAGGCGGCGTGGACGAGACGGGTCCTCGCTTGTTCGAGACCGAGCCTTCCGGAGCACTCGCGGAGTATGTCGCGGTGGCCGTTGGACAAGGTCGTAAGGAAGCGATGGAATTTTTTGAGAAGAATTTCCAGTCCAACTTCACGCGTGAACAAGCGGTAAAATTAGTATTTGCGGCCCTGGAGCAGGGTCTTCCTAAGAACCAGCGATTGAGTCTGGATCGGGTGGACTTCGGCTACGTGGACAAGGAAAAGCCCTTTGCTCGGATGGACAAGAACGAACTGAAGGCCGTGGTGGTCGGAAAGGGTTCTTCGAGCGAATCAAAATAGTAGAGTCAACGCACCACATGACACACGGAAAATAATATTTTTCCGCGAATTGCGCAGGATGGATAATTCCCTGCGCCTAAAACGGGTTGGAATATAATATGGTAAAATTGGAAGAGGCAGTGATTGCCCGCTACACGAAGGAAGGAAAAACGTTTGAATTACTCGTCGATCCGGATTTAGCGTTGAAGATGAAGCGCGGTCAGTCCGTGAGCATCAATGACTTAGTGGCTACGGATACGATTTACACGGACGCCAAGAAAGGAGACGAGGCCAAGGAAGGGGACGTGAAGAAGGTCTTCGGCACCCTGGACATCCAGGAGATTGCCCCCAAAATAGTAAAAGAGGGAGAAGTCCAACTCACCACCGAGCAGCGGAGGCAATTGAGAGAAGAGAAGCGCAAGATGATTATTGATTTCATCGCGAAGAACGCCATGAACCCTCAAACAGGGGCCCCTCACCCCCCTTTGCGTATTGAAAATGCCTTGGTTGAGCTAAAAGTGCAGGTGGATGAGTTCAAGGACGTCAATACGCAGGTGAATGAGATCCTGCCCAAGTTACGCCGGTTATTGCCCATTTCAATGGATAAGATCCAGGTGGCCATCCGGGTCCCGGTGAGTTTTGCCTCTCCGGCTTTAAACGTGTTGCATAAGTATGAGCTTAAGACGCAGGAATGGCAGAACGACGGTAGCCTGATCGCGGTCATCGAAGTGCCGGGCGGGATGAAGCAGGAATTGTTCGACAAGCTGAACCACCTCTCCCACGGCCAGATAACGACGAAACTGCTGGATAAGCCGGTCGCGTGAAACACGAAGGAATTGATACTTTACTCAAAGGAGTGAGAAAAAACATGACGAAAGAAATCGTGGTGCCTGGAGAACTGTTGAGCACCGAGAACAAGCAATTGGGATCGCACACGTTTGCGGTCGGAGAGAAAATATTCGCGGACTGTTTAGGGATCCGCAATGAATCGGACGATCGAGTCTCGGTGGTCCCCTTGCGCGGGAAATATGTTCCCGTGGAGAACGACGTCATTATTGGCGTGGTAAAGAATGAGAAGTTTGCGGGATACGATGTGGAAATTAATTCCTTCTATTCCTCGTTTGTGAACAAGCAGGACTTGCGCACCCCCTTGAAGGTGGGTTCGATTATTTCTGCGAAAGTGGTAAAAGTGAACGAGTTGAATGAAGCCGACATTGGGATGGTTCGCCCCTTGAGTGATGGGGACATTGTGACCGTCACCGCGGTAAAAGTGCCCCGCGTCATTGGGAAGAACGCGTCCATGTTGAACGCCATCAAGAATGGCTCCGGTTCGAGCATCATGGTGGGACGAAACGGATTAGTGTGGATCAGCGGCGGAAACTCTCGCCTGGCCATTGATGCCGTGCAGCGAATTGAGGATTATTCGCATGTGGATAATTTGACGCATGACATTCAATCCTTCCTCGCTGCGAAAAGCGGTCAAGGAATGCCGGACACGCGGGGTCCGAGCAATGAAGAGGCCTTTGGAACGGATGATGGTTCCTTCGGTCGACGCGAACGCGGTGGATTCGGCGGACGCGGAGGACGCGGTGGATTTGGTGGTGGACGCGGCGGATCCGGTGGGTTCGGCGGACGCGGTGGGGGAGGAAGCTTCGGCGGCGGGGATCGCGGTCGAGGAGAATTCCGTCCGCGCAATAGTATGGGTGGACGCGACCGAGGATTTGGTGGAGGAAGTCGAGATCGCGGTTTCGGTGGAGGAAACCGAGACCGAGGCAGCTTTGGGGGAGGAGACCGAAACGGCGGGGATCGCCCGCAAGGGGGATTTCGTCCTCGTTTCAGCGATCGTCGATTAGGAGGGGGGGATCGCGACATGGATCACTTCCGTCCCAATCGCAGCTTCGGGCAGCAGTATGATAATCCTGCCTCGGAAGGGTTTGGCAATTCAGGCCCTCGAATGGGAAATAGGGATCGCAATGGTGGAGATCGCGGGAATGATCGCGGCTTCGATCGACGTAAACGTTTTCCGCGCGATCACGTGCGGGGGGATGAGGATCCCTCGTTCGAGTAATTAGAGGAATTTGACGATCAACAAAAAAAACAAAAATGAAAAGGTGAATGAACTCATGGCAAAAGAAAAAGAAACCAAAATGGACGCGAAGTCCAAGAAGTCCGGGAAGGACGAAAAACTATTCTGGGTTGACTCCAAAGGAAAGCGAGTCGACGGACGCGGGATTAATGATTTGCGCGCCATTAAGATTCAGGCCGGAGTATTGCCCAACGCAGACGGTTCCTGCTACTTAGAGTGGGGTCAGAACAAAGTGTTGGTGGCCGTGAATGGTCCCCGCGAAGTTCTGCCTAAGCACCAGGCGAATCCGTATCGCGCGATTGTACGTTACACGTATCGTATGGCCGCATTCTCCGTGACCGAGCGAAAGAATCCTCGCCCCGGTCGTAGAGAAACGGAAATTTCGAAGGTTTCCGGTGAGGCCTTGGAGCGCGCCATTTTCTTGGAGCGATTTCCCAACACGGCGATTGACATTTTCGTGGAAGTCTTAGATTCCAACGCGGGAACGCGCATCGCCTGTCTAACCGCGGCGGCGGTGGCCGTGGCGGATGCAGGTATTCCCATGCGCGACCTAGTAACCGGTATCACGGTCGGTCGTGCGGATTCGCACCAGATTGTGGACTTGAATAAGCACGAGGAGGATGCAGAGGATGCCGTCGACATGGCGGTGGCCTTCCTTCCTAATTCCAAGGAAGTCGTCTTGCTCCAGATGGATGGGGAGATCACCCCCGAGGAGTATTCGAGTCTCATGAAGGTCGCCATGGATAACGTGGAGAAGGTCTATGAGCTCCAGAAAAAGGCCTTGAAGGATTCCGTGGAGAACAAGAAACCAGAAGTCGTGGAGGGGATGGAACAGTATCTCAGCGCGGCTCCTATGGACCATCACTCGGATGATCATCACGACCACGATCATGCTCACAAGGGAGAAAAGGTCTCCATGAAGGCCAAGGATCCGTTCTCGTTTGGAGAGACGGACTACACGGAAGTCGAAGAAGAGAACACCGATGCCGAACACGAAGCGTTCGACGCGGGAAAGGAGTAGGGGGTACCAAAAATGACACAATTAGATATTCTAACCGAATTGCAGCGAAATAAAGTTCTAGAGTCTCTCGCGAAGGGAAAGCGAGTCTCGGGGCGAGGATTTGATGAGTACCGCAAGGTTGAAGTCTTAACCGACGTGAGCGAGAACGCCAATGGGAGCGCACGCATCCGTTTAGGTAAAACAGACGTGATTGCGGGAATCAAGTTTGCCATCGGGGAACCGTATCCCGATTCTCCCGACGAGGGAAGCATTTCCGTGGGTGCGGAATTGACTCCGTTAGCCTCCCCCCTGAATGAAGTCGGTCCTCCCTCCCCGCACGAGGTTGAATTGTCTCGGGTCGTGGATCGAGGTATTCGAGAGAGTCACTGCGTGGATTTGTCCTCGTTGTGTCTCGTTCCCGGAGAGAAAGTCCTTTCGTTGTTCATTGACATTTACGCGCTGAACGATGATGGAAATCTCCTGGATGCCTCTTCGATGGCTGCGTTGGTGGCACTCAACCACACGCGCATGCCGAAGGTCGAGGATGGGAAGATTATCTATGGAGAATATGATGGGAAGATGCTCGAGCTGGCGAATCAGCCCTTGCTCATCACCACCATCAAGGCCTCCAACACCCTCCTATCGGATGTGGATTTAGGGGAAGAGAAGGCGCAGTTTGCCCGCTTTTCCTTTGGTAGCACCGAGAAGGGGATCATCACGGCCTTCCAGAAGGCGGGTTCGGGTTCCTTCTCCGCGGCGGAATTGGAAACGTCCATCGAGATAGGATTGAAGAACGCCAAGGCCCTCCGGAAGACCCTCAAGGTCTAAGGGTTTTTGTTGGATGGGTGCTAGGGGGCCGTATTCGGCCTCCTTTGCCCAATTCCTCCTACTCTCAACGGCCGGCCGGGGAGTGGCGAGGTTTAAAAGGATTTGTCGGCGGTCTTTGAGTATACCCACGCAGAAGGGATTATTTTTATGGCTGAATCTAAGAAAAAGAAAACCCGACACACGGCTCGATTCGGAGCCCGATACGGTGTTTCAGTAAAGAAGCGATACGAGACCTTTGAAGCCAAGCAGCGCGTCAAGCATGTTTGCCCGAAGTGCGGTTTTGCTAAAGTGCAGCGCATCTCCACGGGTATCTTCAAGTGCGCCAAGTGTCACTTGACGTATGCGGGTGGAGCATTCTATCCTCAAACCCTCACAGGGGGCATCATCGCCAAGATGGTCGCTCAGCGCGCATTCAACACGCAGTTGTTGGAGCAGATTGAGGAAACCCCTGCGGCGATTCGTGAAGAGGTTCTCCCAACCGAACTTTCGGATGAGGAGAAGATTGAACAGTTGACGCAAGAAAAGCCCGCGCACGAGAAGAAGCGAAAGTCCAAGAAAATGGACACGTCTTCGGATGAACCCGTGAGCGAGAGCGCGTGACGGGAGCGGGTTAAACATGTACAAGTGCAACAAGTGCCTCCAAGAATTTGACGCTTTACCTGTAGGGTTGGTTCGCTGCCCGAATTGCGGAAACAAAATCTTCTACAAGACACGCGCGCCGGTTGAGAAGCGCATGCTGGCTCGCTAATTTCCGGGTTTTCCCGTATGGTCTCGAAAACCTACTCGTTTGCTTTTCCTTCCGTCTCTTCAGCTAGGGCCGCTCAGGCCGCCTTATCGCTTGAAACGGGTCAATCGTATGAAAAAAGGGCTCAGACCCAAGTTCAGGTTAAAAACAATCGCCTGGTGTTCGTTAGTATAGGGCAGGATATGGCCAGTCTTCGGGCGTCCATTTCCGGCTACACGAAACTCGCTGAGTTTTTGAAAAAATTAGAAAATGGAGCATGAATCCTATGGTCGAAATCCGAGAAAAAATCATGGAGTTTGAGAAGCAGCGACAGATGCTCATGAACATCACCATGCAGAAGCAGCAGCTGGAAGCCAGCGTGAATGCATTGGGAAAGTCGTTGGAAGAATTGGCGAAGACCGACGAGGCTAAAGTCTACAAGGCCGCCGGGGCCATTATGGTTTTGCGCGACGCTAAAGAGGTCAAGAAGGAGTTGGAGGACATGAAGGAAAGCCAGTCTCTCCGAGCCAAGACCTTGGACAAGCAGGAAAAGACCCTTGTGGATAAGCTGAACGCATTGCGCGTGGAGATTGAGGCGGCCGCGGCGCCCCAAACCGTGAATCAGGGCAATACGGTTATATCCCCCAAGAAGAATTGAAGACGAATGGAACGCGTTTCCATTCCCAATCTTCCCCTTTTTCATTCCTTGGTGAAAGGAAAGAGGGTCCTTTTTCTCTCGCATGTTCGACCGGACATGGACACGCTGTGTTCGGCCATGGCATTAACCCACTTTTTCTCGCGCGAATGCAAACCTACATTTGGAACAGTTGAGCGTTTATCGGATTTTCAGCTCGAACAGATTCGCTTTTTTCCCATTCGACCCAAACCCATTTCTTCATTGAAAGATTTTGATGTCGTGGTGTGTGTGGATTTCCGTTCTCCTCACCAAGCGGGTCTATTATCTCACGCGCTGCAAGCCTACAAGGGTCAATTGGTGATTTTAGATCATCATCACCCGTCTCCGGATGAGTTCAAGCAAATTTCCTTGTCCCTCATCAAGCCTCATTCGGTGTCCACCACTCAATTAGTAGCGGAAATGGGTCGAGAAATGGTGGGGGATTTCACGAAACCCATTGCGACCGCTCTGGCGATGGGGATGGTCACGGATTCGGCTCGTTTCATGGTGGCGAATCCCCAAACCTTTTCTTTGTTTGATTTTCTCCTCCACAAAAGTGGGAAGCCCTATGAGGAAATACTCTCGCGTGCCGTTCCTGTGTCTCCCATTCATGAACGAGTGGGTGTTTTTCATTCGTTGAAGAACATCAAGTTGGTTTCGGCCGGGGAATTTCTCTTTGCCTCGATTTCCTCCCCCCACCCTACGGGAAAGATTGCAAGTTCATTGATTCAAATGGGTGCGGATGTGGGATTGTGTTTCTCCCACTCTTCAGAAGGAGTGTTTGCGTCCATTCGTGTTTCGGGTCGTGCCCATTCGGAGTTAGGGTATGATGCGATGCACCTCATCACCCCCTTCGCCCAGCAGCATGGAGGGGTGGGTGGGGGTCATGCGCGTGCAGCCCAGATTAATTTGCCTCCCTATTTTTCGGAGCAGATGCTCGTGGATTATTTTTCTCGTGAGTTATTTATGCGGGTGAAAAAGAATCATCCTAAAACAAATTTGAAAATACACTAGTTGGTTTAGGTGGGTATCATTGCACGTAAATGACGTGCTTTCCTTTCTTGACTTTGGTTCGTTTGGCTTTTTTGAGTAAATAATGTATCGTACTCTTCGCCACTCCCGTGCGTTTGGTAATCTCGCGCATGCTCAAATGGTCCTTGCGGAGTTCGGCAATCTTTTTGATGGTCTCCAAGTCCATATGCAGGGCTCTTCCGGCGCGATGCGCGCGCACGACCGGTATTCCTTTTTTCTTGAGCAATTGGGTGGCGTCCGGGGCGAGTCTTTTTTCCACGGAAATAGAGGCCCCAATTTCTTGGATCGAGGAGCAGCGGGCCAATATGGCCTTGAGTTTCTTGGTCGAAATAGGCCGGACCAAATGGACCCTCTCGATGTCGGCCGGGATGGTCGAAACGGGGGTATGGGCGCGGATGGCGTATAGCATGCGTATTCAACTCTTTCATTTTCTCGCGTAAAGTATCTTTATATATCTGGCTCCGCCTTCCTTGGGTTAACCACCCTATAGTGGATTACCGATAGGAGAATGATATACGATGATGGATCGAAAACTAATTATGGTTCTTTCCCTCTTCACGCTCTTCCTGTTCGTGGGCACTTTTGCCATGGCCGAATCGGGCTCCGGAACCAACGCTGGATCTGGAGACTCGCCGGACGCCATGGAAGCAAAAGCCATGATGGACAAGGAAAAGGCGAAGAAGGTTGAATCGGGGGTCATGAAGCTAGATCTTCGAACCCGAATGGGAGATGAGGAACGGAGCGAATTGCGCCTACGTTTCGTCAATTCCAATGTGTCGGATGACGATTTGCGCCGATTGCAGATCGCCCGAATTGACGCCTCCGATCTCGAACGATTGGATGTGGCCGGTCGAACGCGATTGCTCTCCGAGCTGCGCGTCCGAATCAAGGATGATGAAGTAAATCGCTTCCGCGAAGTTGAAGTTCGCATCAAGGAGCGCGACGCGCGAGTGGAAGCCATTCGCGAGGCCCGCGGTATTGCGAACGCCCGCTTGAGTGCGATTGCGCGATTAAAATTACTTGAGTCCGAGTTGGACGGGGAAGCCTTGACGCGAGTTGCGGCCATCCGAGCCAAGCTTGAAGCCTCTTCTTCTACCACGGTCGCCACGGCCGACGTTGCGAAGATTGAGAACGAGATTCGTATTCGACACCGCGAAAATGCGGTTGAGCGAGGCGAATCAGCGGTTGCAAAGGCTGAGTCAATTCTTGAAAAGCTTCAATCTTTCACGGATCGAATCGAAGCTAAACTCGCTGAATCCGATGCCCCTCGTCCTCGCATAGAGAACGTGGTGGATCGCCTGAATAAAATTGAGGCTGATCTCATCGAGCACATTGCCTCCACCAAGGCTGCCTGGTCGGTGGCTCAAGAGGACGACGCCACGCGCGCTGAGATTCAAGCCCTCCACGAGGAATTGGTTCACTTGCGTTTGCACGCCAAGCAGGCCGTTTCGGCCATGCACGCGCTCATTCGCGCCGTGAAGGATCGCCCCGAGGGGAGCGATGATATTCGCGCGGTGGACGAAACCTCCATTATCACCGATACTGAAATTTCAGAGGCGGCGATGGATGCTGAAGTCATGGCAACCGTGGAAGAAACCACTCCTTCGGATGATTCCGTAATGGAATCTGATGATAGTGGGATGGATTCTGCTTCGGACATGGATGATTCCGACGAGGACAATGGGTCTGAAACGGATGATTCAGGGATGGATTCCGATTCCGATCTGGATGATTCGGACGAAGACAACGGAGGGGATGACGAATGAAATCAACACGCGTAACGGCATTGTTGGTCTTAGCTCTCCTTTCGGTGTTTTTGGTGGCGGGCTGCGTAAATAATGCGTCGGCCCCTACAACGCCCACCACGCCCACTGTTCCCACGACTCCGGTCGTGACGGATCCTGTGGACGAGTTGACGAGTGCGGATGACTTAACGGGTATTTCCCCCACGGAATTGGATGATTTGCAGACCGATTTCGATGAGTTGGATGCCGAAGTCTCAGGTGTCTCCGAAACGGACATTTAGGTGAAGGTAGGGGGTTTCATCCCCCTCCTTTTCTCATTTTCTTTTCATTCAATCCCCTATTTTTTGGCATGCCAAAATCAATACCTATATATTCTCACAATTATTGCCCGTATTCATGCCCTCCGCTCGTCTCATCGATTACTATTCAGGCATGCCCAAAGAAACGGTCTCCATTGCGGTGGAGTCTCCCCATACCGAATGGGAGTCGCGCGTCCTGCGGGTCGTTCATTCTCGTTGGCCCACGTCTTCTCTCGAAATCGCCGAGTTTCTAGGTCATTCCATTGCGACGCGGGAGGAGAAGCGCTTGCTTTCTTCGCGCATCGTGTATCACATCAAGAAACTGGTTGAGCGTAAGAAGCTCATGTCGAAGCGTTTTGGAAATGCATTAGTGGTGTGGCCCTATGAGGTGGAAACCCTGCGCGTGATGCATGAGATGATGAAGCCGGTGAAGAAGGACGGGAGTGTGTAGCTTCGCATGGTGCTCAATAACTTCTTCGACAAGTTCATCTTCACGTCGCAGTTGAAGTTCAAGGATTACAATTTTTTTGTGTTAGACATTCCGTTCGTAATTGTTCCCGTCGACATGCTTCAAGGCTTTTCTGCGATGGATCTTCCCGAAATTAACAAAGCGGTGTATTACGCCTTCAAGACCTCCACCCAAAAGTCGCTCATTCCTAAGTTCAAAGCAGGGGCGACGAAGCCCAAATTCCTTGAGTTGGCGCAGGCATTCTTCACGGCTTCGGGTTGGGGTCTGATGCACAATGTGGAAATCGATGAGGTGAACCATCGTGCGATCGTGACCATTTCTCATTCTCCCATTGCTAAAGTGTTGCAGGGGAAGGTTTCTCATCCGGTGGATCATTACACGCGCGCAGTGTTAGGGGCAATTTTTTCGGAGTATTTCGAGTCGCCAGTGGAAGCGGTTGAGAGTGAGTGTTTAGCCTTGCATCCCGGGGATTGTAGTTTTGTCATCAAGCCCCTGCGCGAGTTTGATTTCACCAAGGAAGAGACGCAGCGTCAATTATCGCTGGATTCGATTTAGTTATTTTTTTCTTCGCATTAAATAGTCAGCGAACTGGTCGAAATACGCGAGGTGTTCGTTGGAGAACCCGGGCTTGGCCTTTCGCAGGGCGTCTTTTCCTTTCTGGTTGTAATCTTCGGCGATCGCTTGGGCTTTGGTGACGATTCCCTTCTCGTGGAGGAGGTGCATGACGCTATCCAATTCTTTGGTGGAGGCTTTTTCATTTCCGAGTACATGTTCAATCTTTTTCCAGTCTTCTTTTCCCAGGTTTTCTTTGGCCAATAATACGAGGAGGGTGGTTTTTCCCTTGCGCAGGTCACTTCCCAATTCTCTTCCTTTTTCTGACCCGGGAGTCACATCCAAAATATCGTCTTGGATCTGGAAGGTCGTCGCGGAGTATTTGGCATACTCATCCATGGCTTTGAGTTGGGACTCGGATGCGCCGGCAAATAATCCTCCAATGTGCAGGGCTCCGCCCAACAATACCCCTGTTTTGAGGTAGGCCATGCGCAGGTATTGGTGCGAGTCGATGTTCTTTTCTATTTCGTAATGGACATCTAGCATTTGTCCGAGGTTGACTAATCGATAGGTCTTCTCATACACTTTCAACGCTTCAATCCTTTTCTCGGCAGGAAAGTCGGCATCGAGTAGGGTTTGGGCTCCTAATGAGAATAGCATGTCGGTGGCAATCATGCTCATGCTAACCCCGAATCGTGAGGCGGTGTCGGCGAAAAGGTATCCTTTGTAGGGGGGTTTTCCATATCGTTGGTTGAACCATTCTATTGTAAGAGTGTGGGCGGCCTTGACTTCTCTCCTGTCCTTATCTTCATCCCTC
>CAZKYB010000019.1:15585-18443 GCA_964557045.1 uncultured archaeon | reverse complement strand
GGTGAACGGAGATTCAGTTCCGTTACAAAGACCATCCCCGCAATAGAGGGGGGAACTACACACGTCGTATCCGGAACAATCCATTAGGCAGGAATGGGTTCCGGGATAACCACTGGTCAAGCAGTCCATGATTCCTGTATCACACGCTTCTCCTTCCTCTGTGATACCATTTCCGCAGGTGGAAACCGGGCCACCATCCCCTCCGCTCCCGCCTGAAAACGTTTGATTCAGGGTGACCTGTCCTTGGTATTCGGAAATGGAATCATTCACGAGAAATTGTCCCTCCGGCGCCGCCGACGTGACGAGGAGAATCAGTACCATTGTGGCGATGAGCACGGCACCCCCGATGAGAAGAAGGTACTCCAATCCCCCTTGCCCGCGGGGAGAAAAATGACTCGCTATTTCCTTGACCACACCCAGCGGTGGAAAGGGGCCTTTTTATGGGTTTTTACCCCCAATTTGGACAAAATGGGCAAGTAGCGCAACGGTAGCGCGTCCGCTTCGCATGCGGGAGGCTGGGGGTTCGAATCCCCCCTTGTCCATCGCCATCATCCATAGGCGGATTGGTATAGTGGAATGCGCTGCATCCCACGTCTTGCTCTATCCAATACGTCTGGTTCTATTCAACCGTCACGGGCTTCGGATTCACATACTCAAACGACACAAAACAAGGGTACTTGCTTTTTCCCGACTTTTTGATATCTTCCGTGTGGACAATTTCAATGGCCTCGTTATCCGTCACGCAATAAATGTCCGCTCGTCCTTTCCCATCTTTGAAAATAGCCTCCGTGATGAAGTGCTTACCGGCCTTGCGAAGAGCATAACACATCTCGGCCTTTCGGAGAAAATGCTCCTTGGACTCATTCAGCCCAAAATAAATCACGTCTTTTTTATGATTCTGAATCGTGCGCCAATCTAATATTTCGCGGGAAACACCCCACTCTTCGTTTGAGATCATATTTCATCCATCCTTTACCCAAAAATTGAATCCCTCCAGATAACACACGATGGAAGGGTGTTTCGCCATTGGGTCCGAAGGGGTTGATTTCTTCCCTAAATACGAAGACCAAGCTTCGCATGGGCCCACCGTTTTGAGGAACGAATGGGGTGGGCAAAGAAGTGACCTATACGTGTTTTTTCGAACGCATGCCACCCAATCTTCGCCACCTGGATCGCACGGAAACCGCCCCCGAAGGGAAGCACGGCCAGAATAGTGGCCCATTTCGTGCGGATGAAATGAATCTTATTGCGGGCCACTAACAGAAGCAAGGACACTTCCACAATGAGGATAATCTCCGCCGCCAACTCCCATCGATGAACCTCGTGCAACGCCTCTTCTTCCAAATGGAGACCGGGCACCACGAAGAAGGAGAGCATGACAAACATCACGCAGGCACCTGTAACCAGCTCCCAGAGGAGAAAAAAAGGAGAATGACCGTGATGGGTCGAATGGCCCTTCGTAGGATGCGCACGGGAATGAGATTTCTTCCCCTTCTTCACGGGTTTCATCCCAAACCCAAAATTCCCTGGTTTTTAACGCTGACCAGGAAAGAAGGATTAAAAGTCCATAAAACTTGGATAAGCGCATGCCCGAAGAGGAAAACCCCCGCGTCCACTACCTCAAGAAGAGAAAGGACCCCTACGAGGCGTTAATGAACGCCGCCGACGAGGAAGAAACCTCCTCCGAGGACGAAGAGAAGGAACTTTCCCCCCATGACGAAGAGGAGGACGAATCCCCTAAACATGGAAAACAACCCCCCCTCGAAGAAGAAGGAAGCCTCGATGATGAGTACGCGGATTTGCTCGTGGAAGACGGCACCCACGAAGATGGGATTCGATCCCGAGGACTGGAAGGAGATGCCGAAGAGGAAATTCCCGAGGATGACTCTCCCGCCGAACCCACCAAAACACCCAGCGTTTCACGTGAACGAATCAAGCAGCAATTGATTCTCAAGTCCCAAGGACACGGAACGGAGGATCCCAGCAATGCGATGAAATTGGAATTGTTGGAACTCCCAGAGAAAAAAGCCATCTTCATTGGACGAAAAAAAAGCATCGCCCAAAAAAGCGGAACAAGAGGCGGTCTGTACGTGGGAAGAGTGCAGGATGACGAGCGATTCCGCGACCACAAATTGTATTTAGATTCACTCAACCCGCACGTGGTGTTCATCTGCGGAGCCAGAGGAAGCGGAAAATCTTACGTGCTAGGAGTTATGGCCGAAGAGCTCGCGCTCCAAAACAAAGATGTCGGAGTGGTGGTCGTGGACCCTGTTGGAGTGTTCTGGTCCATGAAATTCCCCAACAAGGAAGAAAAAGAAGTCAAGGAACTCCCACACTTTGATTTGATGCCCCAAGGATTGGAAAATTTGCGCGTATTCATCCCTGAAGGAATGAAAAATGAAACTCCCAAATCTACGTACGATGATCTGTTTTCCATTCCTCCTGCATTACTCACGAGTGAAGACTGGTGTTTGACGTTTGGAATCGAACGATTCTCCCCCACCGGATTGCTCATGGAGAAAGCCCTGAAGAAAGTCGAAAAAGGCTACCGCATGAGCGGAGGGGAAACCATCAAGGGTAAGAAGGGACACTATTCCCTATCCGATTTGATCGCATGCCTAGAAACCGACTCCGAATTGAACTCCAAAGAAAAAGGATACAAGGCCGATAGTATTCGTGCATTAGTTTCACGCTTCGAGGCCGCCAAGGGATGGGGGATTTTCTCGGAACGAGGAACCTCTCTTTCGGAAATATCCAAGGCGGGACAACTCACGGTCATCGACACCTCCTTCTTGGATGACACCGTGACTGCACTCGTGATTGGTATTCTCGCACGACGATTATTGGCTGCGAGAAAA
>CAZKYB010000019.1:4470-15570 GCA_964557045.1 uncultured archaeon | reverse complement strand
CGGAGGATGTGAAGGAGCGCAGCGTGGAATCCCTCCTCGAGAATGAGATTCCCCCCACGTGGCTATTCATCGATGAAGCCCACACCCTCATCCCGGGAGGAAACATCTCCACTCCTGCGACCAGTGCCATTGTGGAATACGTGAAGCAAGGACGACGACCCGGCTGTTCCCTCGTGTTCGCCACGCAACAACCGTCCGCGATTGATTCGCGCGTGTTGAGTCAGTTGGACGTCATCATGTCCCACAAACTCATTTTCGATGATGACATCAAGGCCGTATCCAAGCGCACGCCGACCATTATCCCTCTCAAATACAAACACCCCCACTTCCTCAAGACTCTTCCAGTGGGAACCGCATTGGTGGGGGATCGTCGGGAAGAAACCAACCGTGCATTCGTACTCAAAATTAGACCGAGAATGTCCCAACATGAAGGACGAGATGCGGAGACCGGGGAACGCAAACATGAGATGAATGTCGCGGATGCCCAACGACTGGCCACGGAATTGCTTTTCTCCACGCTCCAAAAGGAAGGAGTGTTGGACAAGGAAACCATTGAGAATGTCATCAAGGCCCTCAACCAAAAATACCACTCCAAAATCATGCTCTCCAGCGTATTAGACGCGTTGGAGGAACGTGGCGCGAAAATCAACCCGAAGGACCAATCCTTGCATTTGAAAGGGGATTTAGATTCGGTTCCCGCCCCCGCGGACGGCACCCCTATCACAAGTGAGAAGCAGGCCGAGGCTCGCGTGGAAGCCCTCACCAAACTCGTAAGTCCAGACAAAGTGGAAGAGGAAGAATCGCGACTACAGGCATTCCCCATCACGCAGAGCAAGGAACAGATTGTTCACGCGTTGGAAAAAGCCGCACGAAAATCACTGCTGGGATTGGGACGACCCGCGGAAAGACTGCAGGAGATCCAACTTCGCTATTTGCCCATTTGGAAAGTTCAATACCGACAGTTCACCGGAAAAACATCCTACGTGACGAGGGAATGCTACATCGACGCAGAGAAAGGAGAATTCCTCCATTACCTCAACAACAAATTTGTCTCCTCTCAAGGATTGAATGCGATTGATGGGTTGAATGCGGCCGATTTTGCGTTGCTGCGATATCTCTCCCAAAAACCCGGACAGACGATTCCAGACGTTGTGAGTCGATTGAAGGCCGACGAGAAAATAGTGAAGAAGGTATTGGTTCGATTGGTGGATCGCAAGCTGATTCGCGTCACGAATGAGGATAAGGTTCCCAAGTTCTACCCGGATAAGCAGGTTGATCTCCCCCTGAGTGGGAACGAGAAAGCGCTATCCTCGATGCAATCCATCAAACTCACGCATGTACCTACCATTTCTGAAGAAAAGATTCGCATCTCCGAAGAGAAGGTCCACGCCCTCCTCTCGCAATTATGGACGGATGTTACCGTAAGTAAGGTTTCTCCCATTTATCGACCTGTGTTCGAAGCCACGCTCCTTAATACCAAAAATAATGAAGTCCGCACCGTGTTCCTGGATGGATTCACGGGCAAATTGTTGGACGAATAACACGCAAACAAGACCATTCAACATGCTCAACGAAAAATTCTTCCAAGGAAAACTATGCGACTCCAACCTGTCGTACGAATTCTTCCCCCGCTCGCCGATGAAACTTCCTCTGAAGAAATTAGGAGAAGAAATGCGCGACGCAGGGCAGGCATTTGACATCCGCACCGAATTCGTATTAGTGTTTCCCCTCAAGGGAGTGAAAGTTTCCCTCTACCCTTCGGGAAAAGTGTTGGTGAAGAATGTGAACGAGGAAGAGAAAGCCCGGGCCGTCATGAAAGCCCTCTTAACCTTGCTCAACCACTGCCCCTCGGCCCGGAACCTTTAAATTAGCGGTTTCTGCGTGTGGAGAAGCGAGGTATTGAGTATGGCCGCACGCATGATTGAAGTGACGAGAGTAGATCCCCTCTCCGTTGGGAAAGTAAACGCCCTCTTTGGATTCATTGTAGGATTGATCGTGGGACTCATGACCCTTCTAACCACGGGCGTGGTGGCGAGCTACCTCCAAACATTATCCAGCGTAGACGCGCAACTCATTACCCAAACGCAGCAGTTTGGCTTTTTCGGAATGATATTATTCCTCATCCTCGGGGCCTTCTTTGGATTCGTCTCTGGGGCCGGAGGAGCCGTCATCTATAATGTGGTCGCCAAGCTCATCGGCGGCATAAAAGTGTGGGTTGAAGACCACTAATGATTGATGGGTTGCATTTTCCATGAAACACCGCATTGCTTCCGTGAACCAAATACCCAAGGGAGAGGGAAAACCCTTCACCGTGAATGGGAAACCCATTGCCGTATTCAACGCGGACGGGAAATTCTATGCGTTGCTAAATATTTGCGCACATCAAAAGTTTGAGATCGACGGCGGACCCTTAGACGGGTGCGTGGTCACGTGCCCCTATCATGGCGCCCAATACGACGTGAGAAATGGAAAAAATCTCTCCCCTCCCGCGACCGGACCGATTCAAACATTCAAAGTAATTGTTGAAGGAAACGACCTATTCGTCGAGATGTGAAGGGCAACCATTAAATTACTCCTTGGAAATGGGAAGTGCATGGCTAAACGAAGAATCCCCCCTCGTCGACCTAATCAATTTGGAAAAGGAACCAAACCCTTCATCGGATACGTGGAAGTGGGAGGGGTTCCCAAGCGCGGGCAAGTGTTTGCCGAAGTCCGCGCCCGGAAAAGAACCCTCCAAGAATTAGGATTTGTTGTCGATTTATTCTCGGGTAAAGTCAAGCGGCCCCTATTCAAAGAAACCCCTGAGTGGGGAAAAATTGAAGTACGCGGAGAAGCCACCACTCAAGGATTATCCAAGAGCGAACGAAGAGAAGCCCATAAAGCTGAAAACGTGGCAATGGAAAAAGCCAACCTTGAAAAAATGGCACACGAGATGGCCAAGGTGCAAGCGTACATCGCTAGAAACCCAGGATGCCTGAAGACTGCCGACAAACGCGAGCGATTGGTTACCAAGCTCATGGAATTCATCAAAATCATCGGACCCCGGTCACGCGACAAGTCGAAAAAGAAAGCACTAGGACGATTACTTCGAGCCATTGATTTAGCTCGTCGCACTGGAAATGACGGAGCCGTTGCCGCCAGCCTGATTGGCGCACACCGAGACATTGGAGAGCGAATTTCCACCCTGCGCATTCACAAGCCCTACACGGGACGCACGGCCGAAGTGCACACCGCGGAAGTTCGTGAGGTGATGAATGGTACGAGGGATTGGCTCAAACACACGCGTGACATGATGGTGGCATTATCGAAGTCCGCAAAACCCGAACAAATGGATCATGTGGCCGTGTACTGCGAACGGAACGCATACAATCTAGAACGAGCTCTCAATGCGGAATCTCCCGCTGAAGCGAATCGCATCCAAGAATCATTCAAAGAGGCAGGAAAACAACTCCGTGCCGGAAACAGAGATGCCGCCATGGAACAATTGCGCCGTGCACGCACCTATCAATTAGGATTGTATGCGCGACATTTTGTATTGCCCTCCCAAACCATACGGCTCATTCCCAAGTGGAGCGTCCCCGAAATGCAAGGGGCGGCGATCTCCCGGCAGGTAGGATTAGTGGAAGATAATCTGGTGTATTGGCGCTCCCTCGGACGATCCAGCTGGATCCTCCCCTGGATGAGAACCCTGTCTGGAGTCGCTACTCAGATTGCGAGCGAACGGCCTCATGTTAGGCGAATTAACGAAGCCATCCGACTCATGAACATTGGGCAAATCGAAAAGGCCCGAGAAGAAATGCGCGCATTCGTTGAGCGAAAATAGTTTGAAAAAGAAACTACGGAGAGAGTGGGAGTCGAACCCACGCATCCTTACGGATCCGGTTTTCGAGACCGGTGCATTTGACCACTCTGCCATCTCTCCAATGACACGAGGACTTGCTAGGCTCTAGTCAGCCTAAAAAGCCCCCGATAAACCCAATTGGGCGGGAGAATGACTAAAAACCCCACATTCGGGAAAACAAAACACCCTTATTCTTCGGGCTCGATTTCAGGTTCCGGCTCGTCCTCAGGAACGTCCGTGTCCCCATCCTCAGGAAAGGGGCCTGTCCCAGGCTCCGCGGGCTCAAAGGGCATTGGAACATTAGGAACACCTGGAGGTGCGGTGGCGGTCGGGGAAGAGGATTCACTCTTGGGGATGTGGGCGGCAAGCTTTTCAATCACGGTCGAAGGGCCTCGAATCGTGGCCGAGTCCCGATTCAAATCCAACGAAAGCAATCCCAAGAAGGCCTTTACGCCCGTGAAGGTGGCCTCTTGCTGAGGCAAACGCGAAAGCATCTCGTGCAAGTGCGAATGAGACAGGCTCATGCGACTCCCTTTCGGCGTTAAGATGAACCCGCTCAACAAGGGATGTTCGCTTCCCCCGGAAAGAGTGGAGTGTTCCACCTGCACATCCTCGGCGTTGGATAATTCAACCAACTTGGGAATGTGAGGAAGTAAATCGGAAATTTTCGCGGAATGAGAACTTGGGAAGTTTTGCTCCTTCAAAGAATGAATTTGGGTTGAGAGTGTTTTCTCCACATACTGCAGGTGGCGGATGTTCTCTTGCAATCCCGCATGAACCTTCTCGACATCATTCACGGAAAAATTAACACTTGCACGAGCGTTATCCAGCAATCGCGCATCCATCTTTCCTCGTTCTAACAACACGGAGAGGTTTTGCACTAAGGGGTCCGGGTTCGAAGAAACCGAACGTACCCGCATGAGCTGGTTGAGCTTAAGCACGAGCTTATCGTGCATCTTGACTTTCAACCCCGCCATGCCCTTATCAGTCAAAAAGAGCTGGTGCCCTTGACGATTAACCATCCCAAATGAGACCGCGTCCTTCAGCACACGAGAAAGGGCTGCACGGGAAGAATTGAGATTGGCATAGTTGGGGGCAATCTTGGACAGAAGGGTTTGATAGTCAATTCCGGGATTCTGCTGAATAATTAACAGAATACTTGTCTTAGAAGTCATACGTTAAGAGAACATTCTGGGGAATAAAAACACGCACGGTCTGACGAAAAGAGTGTTGAAAAAAATAAAAGAAACGACGCGGCGCTAACTATGCGCCCATGTCGACTTTCTTCATTCGCTTGGGGATGACGTAGTAGCGCTTGCTTTTACAAACGGCACATTCTGCCACAAACGTGGGCTTCTTGGTCTGCTTCTTGACCTTAATCACGAACTTGGCCTTTCCACCGTATCCGCGCTTGTGCTTGCGGACGTTTCGGCGCGTTCCAATCGACATGGAGCGGGGGCTACCCGATTTGAAGAGCTTAAGCTTCTGGTCGGTGTGCGCATTACACTTCTTACAATACAGCTTCTTGGTCTTAGGAACCTTCATACAACGAAAACGACTGGAAAACGCTTAAAAACAAACCCCTTGGGATGCCCACCAACCACTCGGGAGGGCTGTTTGACCCCTACGGGGAGAGGGGCTTAAAAACGACGTGAACGTGCCCTATAGGGTAAATTAGTGGGAGGGTTAGGGAATGTTCGAACAGGTCATCGCCGCGCCATTCGCGCTACTCAAGAGACCGGGACTCTACCTCCTCGCTCTCGTATTGGTGCTCATCCAGGGCATCTTATCCCTGGTCGCCGGGGACTATTTGGGGTATTTTTCCGCCTCCCTGGCAGAACTACAACTCTCCCTGACCTTGGATTTTTTCGCCGGACTCCTCCTATTCATTATCTCCACGAGCATCCCCCTTTACTTACATGCGTCCATCGCCTCCGCGATGAGCAATCAAAAAAACCGCGCCACCATTCCCCTCGGACTGATTGGATCATCCTTGACCATGGGTGTGTTGTTGGGCGTCGTGGGATTGGCCCTGTTAGGCATTGGATTATTCATGAGCGGCGTCATTGGACTCACGGGAGGATTTGTTTCACTGGTGGGAATAATCCTGTTCGTGATTCTCGGACTACTGGTGTTTTTTGCCTTGGTCAAATTCATGTTCGCCCCTACTTTTTTAGGAAGAGGATTTCCCATCAAGGAAGCCTTTGCGGAATCGTGGAAAATCACCACGGGAAAATTCCCTCAGGCGGTACTCATTGCACTCCTGCTCATGATCATTGGAATAATTGTGGGAAGCATTCCCGACATCCTCCCGCTGGATTTGTCCAATGAGTGGGTGGACTTGCTCGTTTCAAGTCTGTTCGCCGCCCTTACCGGAAGCTTCTCCGCCGTGCTCCTCGCACTCATCGCCAGTACGGACACGAACACCCCCACACTGGGAACGAGACACGCGCACAAGAAATAGGTGAAATGAACCCATGCTCCAACTCACACGCCTTCGGATGAAGAACTTCAAATCCTTCAAACAGGCCACCATTCCCTTCGTGAAAGGATTCACGGCGATTGCGGGAGCCAATGGAAGCGGGAAATCCAACATCCTGGATGCCGTATTATTCGCGTTGGGAGAAACCTCCCTCAAATCCATGCGCGCGGCCCGATTAACCGACTTAGTGCATTCCGGCGCGGCAAAAGAGGAAAACTATGCCGTGGTCAACCTCACCTTCCAGGGGGATGACCAAACGTATGAGATATCCCGCACGGTCGATAAACAAGGTAAATCAGTCTATCGCATTAATGAAAAACGCGTCACCGCGAGCGAAGTACAAAACTTGATGAAAGAATTAGGCATGCGGGTAGATGGGCATAACTTGGTCTCGCAAGGAGACTTGATGCGAATCATTGATATGAACCCGGTCGAACGAAGACAACTCATCGACGAGGTGGCAGGATTACAGGAGTTTGAAGAGAAGAAAAAAGAAGCCTTGAAGGAATTGGAAAAAGTGGATCGGAAAGTCAAAGATGTTACGATTGTATTGAATGAACGAATGGCCATCATCGAACAACTCTCACGTGAACGGAATGTCGCGCAACAATTCAAGAGGCTGGAAAAAGAATTGCAGCAGACGAAAGCCACGGTGTTGCATCTTGAATCCAAAGATCTCAATGAAAAATTGGAACACTTGCTCACGAAGCAAGTCGAGATCATTGGGAAAAAAGACGAAGCTACGAACAAGCAACAAGAATCCCGCAAGTCGATCCAAGAATTAGAAAAAGAATTTGGAGAACTCGATGCCAAAGTCATTGGAGTCAAGGCGAGCGCATTTGAAGGGTTGGGAAAGAGTGTGGAAGAACACAAAGCGGAAATACGCGTACTGGAAGAGCGACTCCGACAGCACCACGCACGCATCCAATCCGTTCATTCCCAAATCGAACACTTACTCAAAACGATTCAGCACGCCCAGGATAGCATCCGAGAAAAAGACACGCACACTGCCCAACTGAAAGAGAAAAACAAGGAATTGGAAAAGAAACTCGCCCCGCTCAAGGCCCAACAAGCCGAGGCCGCGAAGAAACGAGAAGAATTACTTGCTCACGCTGAAAAATTGGAAAAAGAAGCCCGCGCGGGAAGGGATGCAGTATCCAAGATACGCGAAAAATGGGCCCACTTGAATGCACGCATCGAAGGACAACAGCGAGAAGGGGTCATGCTGAGCGGAATGGATGAACGATTAACCCATCAGCAGGAACGATTGGAAAAAGAAAAAGAGGCCCTGCACAAAGACTTGCAAGAACTAGAGAAGATCAAGAAAAAATACCCCGACCTGGGAAAAGTGCGCAAACAATTATCGGACCAATTAGAAGAAATCGAACACCACCTCGCGGAGCATACCGGAAAAGCCCTCGCGCATGCGGAATCACTCGAACAATTGAAGAAGAGCAAGAGCAATTGCCCCATTTGTGAGAGGGAACTCAATCCCAATCATAAGGAAACACTTGCGAAGCAGAAACACAAACACATTGAGGAATCCAAGAAAGCCGCCCAGAAGGCCGAAGAAGAAAGGAAGAAACTCCGAGAGGAATGGGAAGAACTCCATGCCTCCGAAACACTCCTAACAAGGCTGGAAAAAAGTCAAATTCGAGCTAAGGCACTAGATGAGGAACTAAAATTAGTCAAAAGTGAAAAAGAAACCATCAAGACCAAGAAAGAATCCCTCTCCCCCCACGCTTTCACCAAAGAAAAGAACCAGATTGAAGCCGAACTATCCGATGCGCAGAAAGAAGCCGAGAAAGCCGAACACGCGCTCCAAAAGCACCGCGAAAAGCTCAATCAGGTCTCCATGGACCATCAACTTTCCACTCACACGACTGAATTGATGCAGGTCGAGAAAGAACTCTACCGCTTGCAAATGGAAAAAACCCTGCAGGAGAATACTCTTACACAAGCCAACGCACGCATCGCCCAGCTGAAAGAAGAAGAAAACAATGAAAACGAGCGCATGAAGCAGGAAGAGAAGAAACGCGGACAGATGGAAAAACTATTGAAGGAAGCCGAGGGGCAATACGAGAAAGTATTGGGCGCCAACCAAGTCATCCTCGACAAACGCGAACGCGTCCAACAAAAATTGGTGGTGGAACGAGAGAAAGAGCGCGCATGGCAGGAAAAATCATTCCGATTAGAAGGGCAACTTTCTGAGAATAAGATTGAACAATCCAAATACGACACGCGACTCTTGGATGTGAAAGAGGAGCTGAAGAACTACATTGATGTGAAGACGTTAGACGAGAAAGACGTCACCGTACTGCGAAAGAGCATCCCCGTGCTCGAACACCAGATCAAGCAATTGGGAACCGTCAACATGAAATCATTGGAAGACTTTGGACAATACGAGAAAGACGTCATGGAAATACGAGACAAGGCCGGGAAACTTGAAGAAGAACGACTCGCGGTATTGGATCTCATCAATGGAATCGACGTCAAACGAACGGAAGCATTCATGGACACGTTCAACTCGATTAACCAGAACTTCAACAAACTCTACACGGGATTCTTCAACGGAGAAGCTAAACTCGACCTTTCTAATCCCCAAAAACCATTGGAATCCGGCCTCTTAATTGAAGCAAGGCATGGATTGGAGAAGTCCCTCAAGAATATTGACTCCATGTCCGGGGGAGAAAAGTCCCTAACTTCCCTTGCGTTCATCTTTTCGATTCAACTCTACGAGCCGGCACCCTTCTACTTCTTCGATGAAGTGGACGCCGCGTTAGATATGACCAATTCGAGGAAAGTGGGGATGCTAATCAAGGAAATGAGCAAGTCCTCCCAATTCATCTCCATCACCCACAACGACCAAGTTGTGAAAGCCGCGGATCAAATCATTGGAGTGGCCAAGAGCAACACCAACAGTTCCGTCATTGGAATTCGGGCCGGAGAAAAAGGAAACGGATTCACTCCCGCTTCGGGACCTTCAAATGGCGAAGGTCCAGCGATTCACTCGTAGTATCCTCATCGTCTTTTCCACGATGACGCAGCAGGGCTTCGGTTTGCTTACGCATGGCCACCCATTCGGGATCCTCGGACTCTGAAATGAGAGAGGGACTATTTTCTTTAGAATAAGGAACGGATATTGGCTTTTCCTCCTTCACGGGAACGGAACGAGCGGGTTCGCGCATGAAAAACTCACGAAAAACGAGAATCCATCCCATCGTGATGAGAAATTGGGCCCCATACGCAAGTAATTCGTAATCATACTCCCCGGGATTCAAGCAGCACGTGGAAAGAATTGAACTCGTGTCCCCAAAATGAAAACGAAGCTGGGTGGGGTGGGAAATAAGTACGACGTGAACCAGTTCATGAATGATCCCCCCAATCATCAGACCGGAAAAAGCCACACAGACAAATAACCAGAAATGAAACGACTTTTCCTTGGAAGGACGGAAGACTACATGGAGTATTCCCCCTACGATGAGGATGAGGAGGACAATCACAATATACAAAATAGGACTCTGTCCCACACTCCCATCCGCGGAAGGAGAGGCGAATGAGGGGGCGAGGACGTAGGAGACCCCTACGGAAAGGATAGCCGACAGGACCAATGAAAGGAATAGGCTTTTCCACGCGCGCATGAAGGGGAATTCCCGCTTCGGGGATATAAAGATGGGCCATCGGTGGTGGGGCTGGGGCACCATTAAAAGGAAAATTTTCCACTATGAAGTATGAACGAAATCGCCTCCCCAGAGGAACGACCCGCGGCCGTGAAGGCCTTTTTCGAGCGCATCCATTCCGCAGCGGAATCCATCCAAAAATTAGAGAAAGCGGTGGTGGTGACCCACCATGATTGTGATGGACTCACATCCGGGAGTATTATCACCCATGCCCTCCAACGATTGGAAATACCCGTTCACACCATCACGCTGAAACAATTGTACTCGGAGGACGTGGATCGATTGAAGAATCTCCACTCGAGCATTATCTTCACGGACTTTGGATCATCGTACATTGAATTATTGAAGAAAGAGCTCTCCCTCCCATTCTATGTGATTGATCATCACCAGAAAGGAAATGGGGAACATGAAGGACACCTTAACCCCATGGAGTTTGGATTGGATGGAGGAGTAGAAATCTCCGCGGCCGGAATCGCATATAACGTGGCCAAAGCCATCTCTAAAAAGAACCAGGATTTGGCTGCGATTGGAGTGGTGGGGGCTGTAGGAGACATGCAGGATTCCCGATCGAATGGATTGCAAGGATTGAATGCCCAAATGGTACTAGAAGGAATTGAGGCCGGCGTGCTAAACGTGAAAACGGATTTGCGTTTGTATGGGAGAATTTCTCGACCCCTTGCCCAATACTTATCATTCTCCACGAGTCCCATACTCCCTGACTTGACGGCGAACAAGGATAATTGTATCAAATTCCTCCAAGAATTAGGCATCTCCATGCAGGATGGGGATGGAAATTGGCGCTCCTATGAGGATTTGCGCATGGAAGAGAAACGCACCCTCACGACGGGGTTGCTGATGCACTTGAATGAATACAATACTCCCCAGTGGAAACTCGACGAAATGATTGGAGAAGTGTACACCCTCACGCGAGAAGATAACCGTTCTCCTTTACGGGATGCGAAAGAATTCTCCACGGTGCTGAATGCCTGCGGGAGAAACGGCCAGAGCACGATTGGTTTTCACGTGTGTTTAGGAGATCGGATGGACTATTATGCGAGAGCCATGGGACTCTTACAAGATCATCGGAGAAATCTCGC
>CAZKYB010000019.1:0-4460 GCA_964557045.1 uncultured archaeon | reverse complement strand
TTGATGCAACAAGAAGGGTTAGAGGAAAAAAACCACTTCTATTTTTTCGATGCACAATCGAGAATCAAGGATTCCATTGTTGGAATCGTAGCCGGAATGTTGTATGGGAGTGGGAGCGTGAAAACCGACAAGCCGATTGTGGCGTTTTCCCGGCACGAGGATGGGAGTATCAAAGTGAGTGCGCGCGCCACAAGTGAATTAGTGAGGAATGGAATCAATTTAGGATTGGCCCTCAAGGAAACGTGTGCCGCATTGGGAAAGACCGCCGAAGGTGGAGGACATCGCATTGCCGCGGGATGCCGATTGGAAACCGAACAGGCTGAATCATTCTTGGAACTATTTGATATCAAACTCGGGGAACAAAAAAGACCATCAATCAACATAATGGGCGTGCGTCCGTGAAGTGGAATTAAATAGAATGAAAAACTGGTAAAAGAATGATTCCTCGCAACTACACTCTTCCAATCCTACTCCTCTCATCTATCCTTTTCCTAGGCGTTATGGGATTCGCCCAAACAGATACACAAACTTTATTGGAAAACTCCTTCAATGAGGGGGGAATGCTCAAGGAAGAACTTCTTCCCCAACTCGAGTTCGCCAACCAACAGTTTTCTGAACTTCCCGGACCAGTCAAGGCCATTTTTGGAAACCAAGTCATTGAAGTTGAATTGAAACTCAATAATGGTTCGATTGAAACGCTCGGGGTCATCACGAAAGGAGAATCAATCAACCAAGTCACAAAGGGAATACCTGTGAAGGAAACTCTCAAAGTGCGAGTGGATGAAGAAACGCTAAATACGATTGCGAATGCTGAAGACATTCAAACTGCATTCGTTGAGGCCGTGAGTCAGAAAAAATTAACCTATGAAGGAGTGACGGCCGAAGCCCAACTCACGACCTTCATTACGGACATCGTGGTTTGGATTACTGTTGTCATTAATGCCTTCAAGCATGCACTAGGAATGAACTAATCACACCGTACGCGTGGCAAAGGCCCCATAATTTTTCGCCTTGAAAGGGGCAATAATGGTTTCGGCCATGCGTTGAGAATCGCACACGATACAAATCGTGGGTCCCGCCCCGGCGAGAATCACATTATACACGCCCGGCAACCGTTTGAGGGATTCGATGAGAAACCACACGGCCTCGTACTCTTTCACCTTCACGTTGTTCTCAAACACGTTCCCCATGGCCTGTGCAATCGTGTGAGGGTCCTTGGATTTCATCGCTGTGCGAAACATTTCTACGGACGGATGAGAATCAACCTCATTCACGTTGAAATTGGAATAAATCCAACGCGTCTTGTCGGAAGGAACTTTCACGGGGGGAACAATAAAGGCCAAATGCAAGGAGGGACATTTTTCAATCGGCGTGATAATTTCCCCCCTTCCTTGCGCGCGACACGTTCCTCCATACAAGAAAAAGGGAACATCGCTTCCAATTTTGCCCGCCAAATCATTGAGCACATTCTTGGACAACTCTAACTTCCACAATCCATTCAACCCATTCAATACGACCGCCGCGTTTGAGCTTCCCCCGCCTAATCCACCCGCGGAAGGAATTTGTTTTTCAATGGTGATTTTCACTCCTTGAACGGGGAGGTTTTGCTTTTGACACTCTTCTTGCATCAACCGTGCGGCCTTGTAAACCAGATTGCGTTCATCCGTGGGGACGGTAGGATCATGGCATGCGATTTGAATATCCCTTGAGTGAGGGATGGTTTCCAGTGTAATCGTGTCGTGGATCTCCAACTCTTGCATCACAAAATCCACTTCGTGGAAACCGTCTTCGCGCTTGCGAATCAAATCTAAGACGAGGTTAATCTTGGCCGGGGAGCGAATCTGCATGGAGAACCATCTCCCAAATGGAAGTTAGTGCACCACGTACGCGGGGCGGATGATTTCGCTTTCCTTGTGGTTGGTTTCTTGATCGTATTTCTTGATCCACGCAATCACATCTTCAATGTCCTCATCCGGCGTAGAGGCGCCGGCGCCGATTCCCACGTGATTTACATTGTGGAACCACTCTGGCTTCAATTCGGCCGCGGACTCAATCCAGTGCGTCTTCGTGTATTGCGCACAAATCTCGGCTTGTCGCTTCGTGTTTCCGGAGTTGCGTCCACCAATCACAATCATACAGGGCACGCGCATGGCTAACTCCACCGCGCCAGGTTGCATCTCGTGCATAGCATTACAAATCGTGTTGTAGATTCGTACTTCTCTCGCTTTTCCCATCACGGCCATCGCAACCGCTTGAACATTATCATTGGATTGGGTGGTCTGGGAGACAATTCCAATCTTAGTAACCACCGGATAGTGGAGCTTCTCCACAATCGCCTCATCGGTCTTCTCTTTCATTAACTCATCATTCGTGAAATACTGCGTTTTGCGCGGGAATAATTTAGAGGCCTCTTCTGCGTTCTCCACGACCTGCGCATTGGGCGCATAGGATTTGATTCCTTCCACTTCCGGGTGGCCGTGTTCTCCGACAATGATGACGTTGTATTTCTCATCATACAATACTTTAGCGGTCTTGTGGACCATCGTAACAAAGGGGCAGGTGGTGTCCACAATGTTCAATCCCTTCTCCTTAGCCTTATCCATGGCCTGCACGGTGACCCCGTGGGCGCGCATTAAAACAGTGGACTTATCGGGGATCTCATCCATGGAGTTAAGATGAGTGAATCGTGAGATTTTGGAAGCTGCGTAGGGGTTGTCCTCGACGAGTTTTCCTCCATGATTACTGACCCCTTCCACGACGCGCTGGTTGTGGACGGGCATCCCATACAGGTAGGCGGGGCCCTTATCCAGTGTCTCGTGGGCCAGCTTCACCGAGCGTTTGACTCCAAAACAGAATCCGGCGGCGCGGGCGAGTTCGATTTTCATGGATTTGTTCCTCCTAAATAGGGATTTATTGCTTGACTAAACCCAAAGGGAGGAATGGCCCATAAAAAGCCATCGCCAAAAACAGACAATCGTCAAACCAAAATACGACTATGGCCGTTTCATTGTGTGAGTTTTTTTCCATGGAAATATTGAGGACTTAAAAGGGGAAACGCTGTTCCATTTCTCCTTGAAACCCTACTTCCTCTTTGGAATCCTCGGTATTTCCCTCCTCTTCGCAGGGTGCATCGCGCCCAATACTCCTCCCTCTTCGCAGGAAGTTCATCTCCACACCGACTTCGCCGTGTATGTGGATGGAGTCAAGTGGAATTTTGCCCAAGAAAAATACATGACGGAAGATAAGAACGAACGAAGCAAGGCTGTGCACCTCCATGATATGGATGGGAGTGTGATTCACGTGCACGCCGCCAACGTTACCTTCGGATTATTCTTGGAAAGCTTAGGAATGAAACTCGAAACACGAAACAATGCGAATGGAATCGGACAAGAGGTTTGCTTCACGGATGATGAAGGAAAAGAAACCTGCTATCCTCGCTTTGGATGCTACACGCTCGAAGAAGGACAAGCCATTTGTGTGGATCCCATGATCACCGCGCAATCCTGGCGATTGTTCGTGAATGGGGAACAGCTTTCAGAGGATGTGAAGATGGAAGACTACGTGATGAAGGATTTAGACCAAATCCTTCTGACTAACATTTCCTTCGATGGAGACTTGGAATCCCAACTCGCATCCGTCACCGACAACGCATGCATCCAATCCGAGAAATGCCCCGAACGAGGAAAACCCTCGGATGAATCTAGTTGCGCGGGAAGTGGAGATTGCGGAGTAGGGGTTATTCCGACCGCATAATCCGGGAGTTTTTTTAACCCCGCGGGGGAAAATCCCTTCATGATTCAGGTCCAATCCCCAAGTACCAGTTATTTTCATCCCGGAGGAGAATTTTCCTCCCTAATTGACAATCATCCCGTGATGCGTCACCCGTTCCTCACTGATTTCGCATCCGGGAAACTAGGAATGGAGGATGTGCGAACCTGGGCCTCCCAGCAATATTTTCATCTCCTCACACTCCCTAATTGTTTTGCCAGCCTGTATGCGCGCATTCCCCTATCATTATGGAAAGAAAAACAAGGACTCGTGCGCGTATTGCAAGGAGAAGTGCCCCATTCTCCCACTCATTCATCGCATTATTCCCTCTTTGAAGCGCTCGCGTCCTTTCTTGCGATTGATTTAGATGCGCTCCGAAAAGAAGGCCCTGCACCGTATACGAAGCGATTCATTGAACGGAGAATGGAGTTGTGCCATTCGCCCCACTACCCGATTGAATCCGGACTTGCGGCCATAGGGTGGGGAAATGAAATCGTTAATCTACATTTGTTTGAGCAGTATCGAAGAGGATTCGAAACCATTCCTGAATTGAAAAACGCCCCACGTGAATACATCACGGCCCACCTCGAAGAAGAAGGACCCGATTCCCTCGTGTTTCAAGGGCTGCTTGACCGAATGATTGAGGAAGGAGCCTCGTATACCTCCATGCGAGAGGGAATCCAATCCCTGTT
>CAZKYB010000018.1:17264-18895 GCA_964557045.1 uncultured archaeon | reverse complement strand
GGTGGGTTTCCGAGTACAAGGGCCAATTGCAGCTCTCCACGGGAAAGTTTGGCACCCTACACATCCTGTAAGGTCCAACCCCCCCACCAATCAACTACATAATTGGCGAGGGGATTAAGTGATGTTTATAAAAGATTGGGGAAAATACCCGTAATACTTTCCTATTTGGGAGGGAGAAAACAACATGATATTGAACGAAGTGCCCATCATCCACCTCGACGACGACGGTGAGTACGAAGGCGGAGATGAGGATAGCGACTCCGATGAAGAATCCGACGAAGACCCCGAATGGGAAGATGAAGAAGAAGACGGGGACGACGACGGAGACGGGGAATCCGATTACGGGGACGACGAATAAATCCTATTCGTCCCCTCTCCCTTATTGGGGAGGGCCCTTTACACAGCACGTTTTTAACGACCTAATTCTTTCCTTTTCTCTATGACCACTGAAAGAATAGTATCCACGCTCACGCAGGGACTTGAAGAGACCCTCACGCGCGAGGACTTGGTTCACGCGGTCGAAAGCAAGATTCCTCTCAAGCATTACATTGGGTTTGAGATTTCCGGACAGCCTCATATTGGCTCGGTCATTCAGTCGATGCGCCATATTCAAAATTTCCAGGAAGGCGGCGCCAAGTGTTCGATCTTCCTCGCGGACTGGCACACGTGGATCAATGATAAGTTGGGCGGGGACAAGACAGCCATTCAGGAAGTGGCTAAAGGATACTTTACGGATTGCTTCATGGCCGGGGCCAAGGTCACCGGCACGGATGCGAAAAAAATCGATTGGGTGATGGGGAGTGAATTGTATCATCACCACGATGACTATTGGGAAACTGTCATCGATGTGGCGAAGCATACCACTCTTGCTCGAATGCAGCGATCGATTACCGTTTTAGGTCGCAAGGAAGGGGACAATTTGGATTTTGCGAAGTTGATCTATCCTGCGATGCAGGTGGCCGACATCTACTTCCAACGCATCACACTCGCCCATGCGGGAATGGATCAGCGAAAAGCCCATGCAGTGATGCGTGAGGTGGCGAACAAATTGCAGTATCACAAAATAGAACACCACGGGAAGCCTTTTTCTCCTATCGCGGTGCACCATCATTTGGTGATGGGATTGCAGAAGCCTCCCATGTGGCCGATTCCCGAAGGAAAAGTTTCCGAGCTCCGTGCTAGTTTGAAGATGTCTAAATCCGTTGTGGGGAGCGCGGTGTTCTTGGACGATTCTCCGGAAGAAATCAAGAAAAAGATTGGCGGCGCCTTTTGCGTGGAGAAAGATCTCACGTACAATCCGGTGTTGGATTGGGCCGAATATTTGGTGTTCCCTTTCATCAAGGAATTCAAGATCGAACGACCGGCCAAGTTTGGGGGAAACGTTTCCTACAAATCCTACAAGGAGTTGGAGCTGGATTTCGGAGAAGGAAAGCTCCATCCCATGGATCTCAAATCTGGCCTCGCTTCCGCATTAACCGACGTGTTGGCTCCCGCGCGCAAATACCTTTCTTCGGATAAGGTTCAATCCAACAAGAAAGAGTTTGAAAAGCTCAAAGTGACGCGGTAGTTTTTCGTTTAGGTTTTTATACTCGGGGTTGTTCATCCGACCATGGGCTACTATTCCGACTTAT
>CAZKYB010000018.1:3914-17254 GCA_964557045.1 uncultured archaeon | reverse complement strand
GATCATCCTTCCTTGTTCCGCGCGATTCTTTTTGTGATATCCTCTACCCTCGTGGGGGTTGTTGCCTCACTCGTGTTTGTCGGAACTATTTTTTGGGATACGGCGTTGGAATTTTTGGTCATTGATGCGATTCGCTGGATTTTGGGAGGGGTTGTTCTTCTCTTGCTGGGGATGATCTTCGCCAAGATTCCATTGAATGGCAGTTCCTTCACAAAAGGATTGGCGATGCTTTCCCACGTGAACTTCTATGGTTTCTTCATGTTTGTGATTGGCACGCTCTTACTTCCGGTAGTCACCATTCCTAATGCCTTGGAGGCCATGCAGCAGGCCAATGCGGGAATTATTGGTCCGGAGGAATTGAATGAGGTTTTGTTGATGGGTCTTTCAACCAATTTGGTGAATCCCTTATCGATTATTTTCTTTCTCTTGAGTTTGCTTTTCTTGTTGTATGCGATTTATGGGATGTATCTCGCGGTAAACCAATACCTCAAAACCACCGTGCTCAAGTCCATTCTCGTGATGATTATTTTAGTGCTCATTCAGAGCTTCTTGTTGTTCACGATTCTCTAGCGCATGGGTCGCTTGGGTATTTTGTGGAAGGGCGCGTTCAACGTGTATGCGTATCGCAAATTATCCCTGACCTTGTCTCCATTGTAGTAGGGTTTTCGGACGAATCCCGCGCTGTGTAATAGGTGTTCAATGTTGGGGTTTTCGGTGATAGTCTCGGCATCCACATCATATCCTATTTCGCCGGCTCCGCCGGCCTTTCGTAAGATTTGGTTGAGGAGCACGCGATAAATCCGGAGGTCCATATTCCCATTCGTGGGAAAATCGAGCTCGATGCGATTAACTCTGGATCGTGCCCGCAGGACCGTGTTTCGATGAATACCAATGCGTCCCCATTCCGGGTGTCCGGGAAACTCCACGACTCCTCGTCCCATTTCCGGGTGGGAAATGGTAGGTCGTGCAAGGGCGAGTGGGCGTACGCGTGCCGCGGGATTAATTTTTCCTGTTTTCAAATCAAACAATTGACCCTGCACCGGTTCTCCGGGTCGAGGGGCTTGTTTTTTTCCTCCTTTTCGTGGAGGTCTTCCTCGGTTGGATGGGGGCATACGACTAACCTTTCTCCAATCCTCCTTTAAATTCCTTGAGGGGTTAATCCCCTCTATGTCCCTGCGTTTGTACAATACGATGATTCGCCAGAAGCAGGACTTTTCTCCCGCGAAGAGTAAGATTGGGCTGTACGCGTGCGGTCCTACCGTTTATCAGTATGCGCACATTGGAAACCTCCGCCCTTACGTCTCCTGGGATATTCTACATCGGGTGTTGGTGCGGAACAAGTACACAGTCATACATGTCATGAACATCACGGATGTCGGTCACCTGGTTGGGGACGATGATGTGGGGGAAGACAAGATCGAAAAAACGGCGCGAGAAGAAAAGAAAACCCCGGGGGAAATCGCCGATCATTTCGCGCACGCCTTCCTTAGGGATTTGGATGCCATGCACGTGGAAAGGCCGGGGATTATTTGTAAGGCACGCGAACACGTCCCTGAGATGATCAAGCTCATCCAAAAGCTCGAGAAGAAAGGCTTCACCTATCTCACTCCCTCGGGAGTTTATTTCGACACGCAGAAGTTCAAGGGGTATGGAAAGCTCGCGCGTTTGAATCTGGATGAATTGAAGGCGGTTCGAAAGAACGTGGAACGAGATGATTCCAAAAAACACCCGGCGGATTTCCGTTTGTGGCAAATTAATCAACCGGGTCACATCCAGCAGTGGGATTCCCCCTGGGGTCGAGGATATCCGGGTTGGCACATCGAGTGTAGTGCGATGTCCATGAAGTATTTGGGGGAGCACTTTGATATTCACACGGGGGGAAACGATCACATTTCCATCCATCATCCCAATGAGATTGCCCAATCCGAAGCTGCGACTGGAAAACCCTTCGTGGATGTGTGGATGCACAATGCGTTCATGCGGGTAGATGGGCAGAAGATGTCGAAGTCTCTGAAGAACACCTACTTGCTGAGTGATTTGTCCAAGAAAGGATTTGACGCGTTGGATTATCGCTATCTCCTCCTCACCGCGCACTATCGCTCCGAGATTAACTTTACGTGGGATAGTTTAGAGGCGGCGCAGAAAACCCGCAAGGGGTGGAATGCATTCATTCAGCGATTGCAAAAATACACTGGAAGCAAATCTAATCCGGAGATGAAAGAATGGCTCGCCGAGACGAAAGAAAAGGTCGAATCGGCTCTCGATGATGATCTCAACACTCCTTTAGTGTTGGCGCACCTGGCGGATTTTTCGCGTAAAATTAATGATGCCATGAGCAAAGAGAACATGTCCAAGGCCGATGCGCGAAAAGTGTTAGGTTTGTTGAAAGACATTGATGAAGTCTTGGGCGTGTTCGACTTCGAGCAAAAAATCCACTCCATTCCCGCGCACGTGTTGAAGCTCGCCCAGGAGCGAGATGCTGCCCGAAAGGCCAAGGATTGGAAGAAGGCCGATGCGCTGCGCTCGGCCCTCACTAAAGAAGGGTATACGGTCGTGGACACCTCGGATGGGTTTGAGATTAATCCCCTAGGGTAGGATTTCAACATTACTTTTCCCCTTGCGTATTGTGTCGCACGCACCACGAGGGTTCGTTTATAAGTTCGTTCATTTTCTGACCATCACCATGGCCGAGTTCACCTTGTTATTCAATTTAGGATTCATGGTCATTGCGGCTGCCTTCTCCTTATTCATTGCCCGTGCCCTGAATCAGCCCGCGTTGTTGGGATATTTGCTCGCCGGGGTCATCATTGGTCCCTTTGGTCTCAACCTTTTGTCGGAACCTGGGGAGATTGCCATTCTCTCCGAGCTGGGGATTATCTTTCTCTTGTTCACCGTAGGGGCAGAAACCGACTTTTTGAAGTTCATGAAGGCCGGTCCCACGATTCTGCTGGGTGGACTCGCTCAAGTGCTCTTGACGATCATCATCGCCTTCTTTGTATTGCCTGGGTTGTCGTTTGAGGCCTCCTTGTATGTGGGTCTCGCACTCGCCCTTTCCTCCACCATCCTGGTCGTGAAGATCCTGCAGGACAAGAAGATCCTCTCCTCCTTGCACGGCCAGCTCATGCTGGGTATCCTCTTGGTTCAGGACATTGTGGTGGTCGTGGCCCTTCCCTTGTTGGCGGCGTCCTCCAACCTCAACGTGGACTTCCTCCAGTTCCTCGTGCTCAAGGCCTTGCTTTTGATTGCCGTTGTAGCGTTGCTCTCCAAGAAGTTCTTCCCGACGGTATTTCGCATGTCGGCGCAGAACCCTGAGCTGCTCTACCTTACTGCCTTAGCCACGTGTTTTGGTTTCATTGCCCTCGCCTATGCGTTGAATATCTCCCTCGCGATAGGGGCCTTCCTCGCAGGGTTGGCTATTGCCAAGCTCCCTTACAATTTGGAAGCCGTCTCCTCCATTCGGGGATTGCGTGACTTTTTCGTGATGCTTTTCTTTGTCTCGCTAGGAACTCAATTATCATTTTCCATTGGGGACGTTCCAGTAGTCTTCATGGTGAGCTTCATCTTGATGATTCTCGTCTTCAAGCCCTTCGTGATGTATTCCATCACCCAATTGGCCGGGTATGGTTCGGGAATCTCTTCCCGCGTGGCGTTCGGTTTGACGCAGATGTCGGAGTTCTCGCTCATTTTATTGTTGCAGGGAAAAGTCGCGGGTGTGATTCCGGGAAGCATCTACTCATTCATGCTTCTCGCAGTCGCGGGATCCATGGTGATTAGTCCCTACCTCATGGAAATGGGTCCCCGCTTCCATGAGTGGTTGAAGAAAAAATTCAACATCCGCGTGTTCTCCTTATTCGATTCATTCTCCCGAAGAATCGATGCGATGCAGGAAATTCCCAACAAGGGATTGAATAATCACGTGATCATCCTCGGAGGAGGACGTTCGGGTAAGTACGTCGCACGTGAATTGGCGCGCAAGTATCCGGTGATTGTGGTGGACCACGATCCCAACATGATTGCCTATTTCCGCGCCAAAGGAGTTCCGGCGGTGTTTGGGAATGCGCACAATCCGGAGATTTTAGAGAAGCTACACGCGGAGCGCGCCAAGATGCTGGTGTGCGCCCTCCCGGACATGGATGAAACCTTATACGTCACGAACTTCGTCAAGAAACATTTTCCAAAAGTGAAGATTTTCGCCAAGGCGAACTATTACGAGGATGCGTTACACTTGTACAAGGCCGGGGTTGACTATGTCGTACTCACAGAAATCATTGGCGGATTCGTCTTCTTTGAGCACCTGGATCACTTCCTTCAGAAAGGGAGACTCATGGAACAGCCCAACATGATCAAGCTCAAAGCTAAGGCTTACGAAGAACGAGAAGTCACGCACGGCGTGAGGAATTTACTCTAACTTAGATCTTTTTAGAGGGATGTCAATATTAAAGTTTTTGAATAGCACAGACACTCCAATTGCGGCAGGAATAAACGCTACGCCATCTTTGAAAAAGTAATACATGAAAATCCCACCGAAAAGGAGGACTACGCCGACTCCAATTGCGAACCTATCTTTTTCTTTAGCACTAAAAGTTTCTTGAATCCATTTTTCTGAAATTTTCGTTGCATCCATACAGTTCTTTCTGGGGCAGAACGGTTTGTTCCCTCAGCGCTTCCGTGTAGGGGATTTTAAAAATATAATTTGCCCCCCAAAATACCCGTATGATTTAACCAACGGAGGCATTCTAGTTTTTAGAACTTGAAATGCCGGCAATTACGCCGACACTTCAATATCTAATCGTTTCTTGAGCTCGCGGTAGCGGTTTCGGATGGTGACTTCGGTCACTCCGGCCACGTTCGCAACCTCTTTCTGCGTGCGTCGTTCGCCTTTCAACAGTCCCGCAATGTAGACGGCTGCGGCGGCGACACCGGTGGGTCCTCGTCCGGAGATGAGTCCCTTTCCGATGGCATCCTCGAGGATCTTTCGTCCCTCTTCCTGCACTTCACCGGAGAGGTTGAGCTCAGAGGCGAATCGCGGGATGTAGTGGATCGGGTTCGTCAGAGGCACTTCGAGTTTCAATTCGCGAACCAAGAAGCGATACGTTCGACCAATTTCCTTCTTCGTCAAACCGGACGCTTCGGCCATCTCGTTCAATGTTCGAGGAACCTGGTAGGTTCGGCAGACGGTGTACAAGACAGCAGCCACCACGGCTTCGATCAATCGTCCGCGGATCAATCCCTTCTTGACGGTTTTACGATACAAGAGAGCGGCGGCTTCAACCAACTGCTCGGGGATGTTCAAGTATGAGGCGACTCGGCGAAGTTCCGTCAAGGCAATGGAAAGATTGCGCTGCATGGAGCTTGAGATCGAAGCTCGCTTGTGCCATTTGATTAAGCGATACATCTGGGCTTTGCTTTTCGAAGAAAGTTTGTTTCCTCGCGCATCGGCTCCGCGTCGGTCAATAACCGTGACAAGTCCCTTGTTGAGCTTGACATACTTCATCGGGCTTCCAGTTCGGGCGACATCTTCGAATCCGTCGGAGTCGAACGATCGCCATTCTTTCCCAAAATCCATTTCATCTTCAGAGACGATGAGTCCGCACTGCTGGCAGACGATTTCTCCTTTCTCCGAATCTTTGCGCAGCTTGGTGCTTCCGCATTCAGGACAGACATTACCAGCCATGGATGTACCACCTTCTCCTCGAATGACCCATTGGGAGCGAGGCACAACGGGGATAGGATTGACCCTAAATAGTGTGTTGCGCGACCCAACCACGAATCGTTATACCTATTTCCTGTCGAAGTTATATATAAGGACGATTGTTTTATTTATAAAGAAGGCAATGATTGCCTTTAATTTGAGCCTGTTTGAGAAGAAATTTCCTACCCTCCCCCTTCTTCAGCCGGATGGGTAGGGTAGGATGAAATGGCCCCCCTTTCGAGGGGATAACTAAAAATTATTTACTGGGCCTTGGCTTCTTTTTTCTTAGGGGTCGGTTTTGCCTTAGAAACGGCCTTGGCCTTCTTTTCCTTCTCGACGGGCTTCTCGGCCAAAATCGCAGAGACGGCTCCGGCTTGTCCGGGTCGGTTGGTCACACGTGCGAACATCTTGCTTCCGTTCTTTTCCACTTCGAGCAAGGTTCCCTTCGTGATGATGTTTCGTCGAACATACAATCGGTTGGCCTGGTTTTCGTGCACCCAGATGATCTTCATCTTTTCGGTCTTCTTCGTGGAAGGGTTGGTGACATTGGCCATGTCGGCCTTGCGCAGCTTGGTTTTCTGCGTGGATCCGCGTCCCTTGACGATCTTTGCTTCTCGCGTCTCGTTGAGCGTGGTCTCGGCAAATTCTCCTCCTTTAGAGTTGAGGTACTTGCTGGCTCGGTTGCGGCTGTTCCGGATTCCTCCGGAGGCTCGACGGAAGCTCTTTTCGTGCCAAAGGGTCATTGTTCATTCCATCCTATCGGTTATTATTGACCATCGCGCTGTTGGTTCAAATGAAACCCTGGTTGGGCTCATTTGAATTGCCGCTGGTACGCGTTTCCAGGTGGGAAATCCTTTTCCTCTCCGGAACGCGGGATAGGAAAAGCGCCTTGGACACGCTTAAAAAGATATCCCCCTCGGGGGGGTTCTTCCAGGTCCTTTCCCCTTCTCGCATCGGATCCCTGGCTCATTTGGCCTGGACGGCCTATTCGACCTTTCTCTCCCTTGAGACGGGTAAAGCGCACTATTCCAAGCCCGAGTTGGAATTCCTCGTACGATTGGCCGGGGTTTCGCAGGTCGAAAAGGCCCTCCCTTTGGTGGGAGTCACTCCCTCCACGGATGACGTGGTCGTAATCTGGGCCGGTCCGGCGGGAAAGATGAAATCCTCCACATTTGAAAAAGAATTGAAGAAGTGGGGATTGAAGCCCAAGCACCTAAAATTAGGCGAATCCATCCACCCTCCTTCGAGTTGGTCGCTGGGGAAAGAAAACTTCGCGATTGAGAAGAGTGCGCTGGTGGAATAATTCACGGACGTTGAATATCATGAATACCCATTCTCGCTTCCAATTGTTCGCCCATCCGATTCTCGTCATTCTCTTACTCTTCTTGCTCGCGGTGGTGGTGCGATCTGTTCCATTGCAGTTTGATGGATCCTTCGACCCGGACTCACACTTTCACGCGCGCCTGAGCAATGACATTGCGCGTACGCATGAAATACCCGCGTGGGATTCCCTTTCGTTGCAGGGACGAGTGTATTCGTATCCTCCTGTGCTGCATGTCCTCACGGGTGTCCTTTCTATCGTGACAGGACAAGACTCGTTGATCGTGTTGAAATTTTTGGGTATACTCATCGGGGCATTGATGGTGATTTCCGTTTTCCTGCTCGCATTTTCTCTTTCACGTTCCGTCTCCTTGGGATCCTGGGCGGGTTTCTTCGCTTCGCTTTCTATTATGGGTATCTGGCGCACGTCCGGATTCACGCGTCCAGATGGGTTGGCGTTGATGCTGATTCCGTTCTTACTGTATTTATGGATCACCCAGCGTTCCAAGCTCGCCACCGTGTTGAGCATGGGAATGGTGCTGCTTCATCCCCTCTCTGCGGTTGTGTACGCGGCCACATTGGGCGTGTATTTTCTCGTTTCGCTGGTGGAGCGCAAGCGCGTATCATTTTGGATTCCCATTGCACTCGTGGGAATGCTAATCACGTTCTTTCTGTGGGTGTTTTCCATCGGCCTTCCGCTTTCCAATTACGCCTCGCATGTCTCATTAGAGGCGAGTGAGCTGACGAAGTTTTGGTTGCTAGGATTAATCCTGTTCTTCCCTCTCTCCTGGGCATTCAATTTTGTGGGCGCGTGGAAAGCGAAGCTTCCAACCGTGTTGATCGTGTGGGTCGCCCTCACGTTAGGAATTGGTTCTCTAGGAATGCGTCTGGCGATTTACATGATTCCGTTTTTGGGAATTCTGGGGGCCTATGGAATCACATACCTCATCCAAACGTTCCGCGCGCAGAAGATATTCCTTCCCGCATTGAGCGTGTTTGTGATTATCCTCGGCTTGGCGACGGTGTATTTGTCCATGAATGGGGTAAATCCCTATTACACGCCTGCGGAGCGTGTAACGATTGATCACTTGGGACAAAATGCTATTCCCGGCTCCTCCGTGTTGGCGATTTGGGACCAGGGTCACGTTCTCGCGTACTATACGGGTCTTCCTCAGGTCGTGGATGGGTATTTTGAGTTCGCGCATGAGCTGGATGAACGGGTGCGAGTATCGAAGCAGTTCTTGCAGTCCACCGCGTGTGAGGATTTTGTGGATTCCATGGATGAATTCAACGCGCGCTACTATTACATTTCGCATGGAGAATTACACGCGGAATATACCAAGTACGGATTCTTAGGTTTGGAGTCGTGTCCCCCCATGAGAATTCTCTTTTCCTCGGATGATGCGCGTATCTATGAGCGCGTTCCGGGTGTTTCGTTTTCAAAGAGCAATTAATCAAACGCCACATCTTCGGCATCTTCATTTTTTTTGGAGGCCGTATTTGTTTTTTCTTCGTTGAGCGTGGGATCTTCCAGTGCTTCCACTAAATCGTGAGCGTCCATCTGGATGTGTTTGGTTTGCGGGTCGTATTTGCTCCGGATGACCTTGTGGAGGGCCTGGGCTTTCTTGGGTCCGATGTTGGCGACCTCTTGGAGTTCTTTTTCATCCGCATTCATGATGTTCTGAATTGTTCCAAAGTGCTTGAGGAGTTCCAGCGCGGCGCCGGGGCCAATGTTAGGCAATCCTTCCACCAAGAATCGTTGTTGTTCATGCAAGGAGAGTCCTTTTCGCCCCATGCGCAGTCGTATTTCGGAGTTTTTTCCGAGTTGTTCTTTTTTGGCAATGCTATACACGAACTTCGCACTTTCCTTGGCATCCTTCGTGAACAAAATAGGAATACGGTACGTCACGGCGATGGTAGACATCATTCCGATGATGGCATTTTCGTGCACGTTGCGCAAGGTGAACAAATCCGACGGGTTTCCTTCCAATAACATGACTGGTCGTGCGTAGGCGTTGCTCATGTTGAGCAGTTGTCCCATCAGTCGTCCATCAATCAGGCTTTGCAAAAAGTCTTCCACGGTTTTTCGTTCGATGACCACGTCTGGTCCCACGACAAAGTCTCCGACTTCCAACACTTTCGCTTGCACGTTCACATCATGGTAAAATGAAAGTTCTCTCATTACTGCGGAGGCTTGTTCGCGGGAATCGGCAAACACATAGATTTTCTCTGGGGCCGCGCCGAATACTCCCAGGGTGGATTGTTTTCCATCCGTGTCGTGGGCGTTAGAGGCAATGGGCGAGGAGGGATTCGTGTGCATCGCCGTGGGGATGGAGGATAATCTTCGAAGCGTGTCGTGCATGTTCTTTTCTTTTCGTTTCGAGGACCAATACATGGCTTCATCCATGGTCTTCTCGGCCATGAGAATGATGACCTTTCCGGCGTTCTTTCGTCCGGTTCGTCCCCTGCGTTGAATAAGTCGGATTTCACTCGGAACGGGCTCGTAGAACACAACCAAATCCACGGAAGGAATGTCTAGTCCTTCCTCCGCAACCGAGGAGGCTACCAACACGTTGTATTTCCCTTCTCGAAATTCTTCCAGGAGGCCGATTTGTTCTTTTTGGGAGAGTCCCTTGTCCGTATCGGATTTGGTTGCCTGTCCAATGAATCGTGCGGCGTGAATTCCTTCGTGCTTGTTGAGTGTGTCGGTGACGCGCGATACCGAATCGCGGTAGTGGTTGAATACAAGCACGCGGGATTCGGGGTTGGTAGCAAATTGTTCCGTGAGGATGCTCACGATTTCCTTCATCTTGGGATGTTCCGTCTCATTGGCGGTTATCTTGGCGGTAAGTTTCAGGGCTTCGATGATGGCTGGGTGTTCCGCAATGAGCTTGGCGGCTTTGGGACTTCCCGCTTGCTTGCTGGAGGCATTCATTTTGTCCAAGTACGTATGCAAGGCATGGATTCCTTGGCTTTCAAGCAACGTAATGGCATGCGAAACCTTCAACACGGCCGCGGCTTTGGATACGGCTTGGTATAGTTGGGGTTTGGTGGGGCCGTACTGCATCATGTCCTGTCGCAAACGCACTTGCAACTCGAGCAAGTCTTGTCTTCGCAAATACGTCGCGTGCATATTGCGTGCGTACCCTATTTTCTTGAAGTAATTGAGCTGATCGTGTAAAAAAAGAAGAAATTGTTGCTTGATGTCGTGAAATTCATTGGGAAGTTTGACTTTTCTCCACTCCACTTGGATGTCATTCAGGTAGGGTTTGACGTCCGCATCGTCGAGTGTTTTGACTACAATATTTTGGATGTACAAATTTTTACAAATATCCTGGACTTCTTCCTCCGTGGATCCCGGGGACGCCGTGAGTGCGAGGATTCGTTTGGTCGCGGTCGCCGCTTGCGTGTATTTTTGGGCGAGGAACACGTAGGCGTATTCTTTCACGGCGCGGTGGGCTTCGTCGAAGATAACGAGTTGGACGTCATTGAGGTTCATTTTTCCCGTGAGGATGTCATTCTCGATGGTTTGGGGAGTCGCCGCGATGATGGTGGATTCATTCCATATCTCGGCGCGCGTCTCGGGGGATAATGCTCCGGTCAGCACGGCCACGCTTTCCGGGAGGATTTTCAAAAACTCCCTCATGCGGGTTTGGTGTTGAACGGCTAGAGGTTTGGTGGGGGCGAGGAATAGAATCTTCTTCTCCGGGTGCTTCTCGAGCATGCGTGCGGAGAGGAGGGCGGCAATGACGGTTTTACCTAATGCAGTAGGGGCTACAACGAGGGTGTTGCCCTTCTCTTCGATTTGGGCCACGATGACCTCTTGGTATAATCGTCGCTCAACGGTTTCCGGCTTGAGTAGTTTGTGCGAGATATACTCGGTCATAGGAGAATAGGCGCCCTTCCCTGTATTTTAAATCCATCAATACCTCTCCGCCGGAAAAAATGAGTGATATGGGCTCTATTCGCCATTTTAGTCTATTTTTGGTTTCTTTTCGGTAAACGGGGCTTCAATCAGGTTTATATTTTCCACTCACCCCCAATAGTACTATCCCACATAACGTGGGGGTTGGGAATTAGGTAAAAGAGGTTGGGAAACAATATGGCTGAATTGCCCTTAGCGGCGGTTGACCGCATCATTCGAAAGGCCACCGGTATTCGCGTCTCGGAAGAGGCCGCAAAGGTACTGGCGGATCACCTGGAAGAGATTGGATTGACCCTCTCCCGAGAAGCCTCGGTATTTGCCAAGCACGCCAACCGCAAGACCATCACGGGTGCGGACATTCGATTGGCGATTAAGAAATAATTTTTTTTTTAAAATTCTTTTTTGGTTTCACGGCTTAGCTGAAAATTTGACAATTTCCACATCAAAGTGCAGGGTCTTTCCTGCGAGTGGGTGGTTGAAGTCGATCTTCACGGTTAGCGTGTCGGCATCCACTGCGATAATCTTTCCTTGCCCCGCGGATGAGTTCACAGTGATTCCGGGAACGACCGGGATGTTCGCGTCCACCAATTGCTGCTTGGGGACCTCGATGACTTTTGTTTGATCATAAATTCCATAGGCCATCTCGGGTGAAATGTCAATGGTCTTCTTCTCTCCGACTTTCATTCCCATCAATCCTTGATCAAATCCGGGAATGAGTCCGCCGACTCCGACTTGGAATGTCGCGGGGTTTCCTTCCGAGGTTTGGTCGAAGATCGTTCCATCGTCGAGGGTTCCCTTGTAGTAAAGCGTAACGTAGTTTCCGGGTGCAATTGAATCTCCCACGATGGTGTCCCCCAATAGGTTGCTGGAATCCGCCTGGGCTTTGGAGGGGAGTTCCGTGCACCCTGCGAGTGCGAGGATGAGAAGGAGTCCGAGTCCCAAAATCAGGCGGTTCATGCTACTTCAAAACGCCCATCCGTTTTTAAGGGGGATTATTTTTCCGAGGAAAATCGCGCATCTAGGAATAGCTTGACTAACTGGTAGGTTTGTTTGGGGGTCATTCCATCGTTGTGCAGCACTAAATCAAACGGATGTAAATCGGCGCCGAATTGAATCCCATACAATTCCTTCCATATTTTTCGTTCCGTGTTTGAGCGAATCTGGGCTTGCTTTCTCACTTCTTTCAGGGATAGTTTTCCACGCTCGGCCACGCGCCTCATTCGTTCGGGCTCGCTGGCGCCGAGCCATATTCGGATGGCCTTTCCTTTGTACATCCAGGGCATGAGTCGTGCGTCCGTGATGGCGTGCGAATGTTCACGTAGGAATTTCAGTAATCGCCTATCCACTTCCTTATCAATTGCGTGTTGGTGGGCGCGCAGGACCATTCCTTTCTTTCCTTCCTTCGTTTCCCAAAAACCATCTTCTATTTTCCTGGTTGAGTGAAGTTTGAGTTTTTCTTCCACTAACTGCTTGTGGATTTGGGACCCCGACATGTAGGTTCGTTTGAAGTGCTTGGCGAGGTGGTGCGCGAGCGTGCTTTTTCCACTTCCTATTTCTCCCGAGATGAGGATGGGATACGGTTTTTGTTTCATGGGAGGACCATCACGATGATTGTGCACACGAGTGCGGCGCCGATTCCCCAATACAGTATTTCATTTGCTACTTTTTCAACTTCCCTGGAATGGTGGGGTGTAACTTGAGTGTTATTTTTCATTCTAATCTACCTCGACTATTTTTTGATGTGCATTCCACACGCATACTTTTCGTTCGGCTTGCAATAGGGAGATAAATCCCCCCGCGAAAAAGGGGAACACGATGATGCGATAAATTATAGGGGTGTGGTTGGCCATGAAGTATCCCGTGAGGAGCCCGGCGATAATCACGAGGATGTATCCAATCCACCGTCTTCGGGCCTGGGCTTTGGGTCCGATGTTGCATGGGTCCATTCTTCTTTCAGTTTTTCCGACAATAAAAAAGGGTGCATTTTTAGGGGAGGGTTTCGTAGGGGATAGGATGACGGATTGGAATGTTCGCATCAATGGTTCAGACGGAACTCCCTTCCAGAAGAAGGTATGGAAGGCCATGGCTCGCATTCCAAAAGGGAAGGTTTCCACGTATGGTTTAGTGGCGCGTGCGATTGGAAACCCTAAAGCCGTGCGCGCGGTCGGGTTTGCGTGTAATCAGAATCCCTTTGCCCCTGAGGTGCCGTGTCATCGCATTGTATCCTCGGATGGAAAGTTAGGGGGTTATGCGCATGGTCCCGCGAAAAAGATTGCTTTGTTGAAAAATGAAGGAATTCAGATTCAAGAGGGGCGCGTGAAAGAGTTTGAGTCGGTTCTTTTCACTTTTTAATTGGATTTATTTTTTCTCCGTGAACAATGCGAGGAGATTTTTCTTCAATTG
>CAZKYB010000018.1:0-3904 GCA_964557045.1 uncultured archaeon | reverse complement strand
TCCCTTTGCCCCTGAGGTGCCGTGTCATCGCATTGTATCCTCGGATGGAAAGTTGGGAGGGTATGCGCACGGGAGCGAAAAAAAGATTCAGTTGTTGAAAAAAGAAGGTGTCAAAGTTGAAAGTGGAAAGATTAGGGATTTCGATTCAATCGTATTTCGTTTCTGAATTAGGAGTGTTTATTAATTACATAAATATCCTTTTTCTATGGAAAAGGTAAAATTGATTCTACTGGCAATAGTGGTTATCCTTGGGATTAGTTTTCTATTGGGAACGACTGTTGAAGGGAGACAAGCGTGCACAATGAAGGGGTGCATTCGTCTAGATGGTGGGGATTTTCCTGAAAGAAAATGCAACACCTGCCAATCAGTTGATCCAATTTTTGTATTTGGTGCTTTTGATATTTCCTCAAAGTGTCCTGTTCAGGAGTATACCTCCGTATCTGGCAGTGTCTCTTCACATCGATACGAAACGATTTGGCCGGAGTGCCAAATTATCATTGATACTGAAAGGCCTATTTTTGAAAAATGGCAGGGCAACTGAATCCTTCATTTTTTCTGCTTGAACAATGCAAGAAGGTTTTTCTTCAATTGCTGGTTGGTGGGAACCAATTTGTCCGCGAGTCTGTATTTGGACGCCACCGCTTGTACCGTGGTGGGTTTCTCGGGCACGAGGAGGATGGTTTTCACATGCTTGGCCATGTCAATGTCTCCGTATGAGTCGGTGATGAGCACGGTCTGGTTCATCGTGAAGGGCCACTTTTTCTCCTTGCATAATTCTTTGATGGCTGAGAGTTTGGTTTGGCATTTGGTTCCACGGATAGTTCCATTCTTGAGTCCGAGGATTTTTTTCACGCCGGTCATTTTTCCTTTCGTATCAAAGGAAAGTTGGGTCCCAATCACCGCATCAAAGGCAAATCCATAATCATTTCGTATTTTTTCATTGGCCATGCGTGCAAACTCTGCGGAGGACAACGTGGCGAGTACGATTTTGAGGTTGTGTTGTTTCTTCAAGTCGGCCAGGGCGTGAATGAGTTCCACTCGCAGGGAGGGCCACATGGTGTGCATGACCTTCTGGATGTCTTTCTTGGTGAGTCCCCTATATTGTAAGAGGCGATTTCCATCCAAAATAGTTTCTTCCACGGTGGTGGTGCCTGCGGAGAGTTTGTGAAGTATCCCCTCGTACAGCACATCCCCTATCGTGGAGTGGTCGATTTTGTCCGGGTACGCATAACGTAGTCCCATGTGTCCCGCGTCCCCGTCGAAGAGCGTTCCATCCATGTCCACTACCACCAATGAGACTTTGTTGAACCAATATCGCGGTCGCAGGGCTTGTCGTTTGAGCTTGAACACGAGTGAGTTGCGGAGGAATCCTCCCACAACGCGGGCGCGCTTGGCTTTGTTTTTGACGAATTGCGTGAGGCTCATGGGAGTTTATCGTCCCCCGTTTTCATAATAAAAGTTCATGATGTCTCGTGGGTAATGGTGGTCGATGAGTTCTTCTACTCGATAGGTTCCATTGCGATTCCTGTACGCTCCTAGGATTCCCGGTCCCGCGTTGTAGGTGCGTAGGGCGATTCGGTATTGGATGTCGGCCGGCAGCTGATTGAAGGTAGTGGTTCTTCCTTCATACACGTAGGTACGGGCCCGATCCACGAATCCCCCTCCTTGTTCAATGGTGATGGTGCGGCACCGATTCATATAATGCTGGAGTAGAAATCCTCCTCCCGTGGCACTCTGAGATAAGTCGAAGGGGTTTTGCACAGGATGACCAATTCGTACGAGTTCGGCCATCGCATCCGGCTTGAGTTGCATGGGTCCCATGGCGAGTGCATCGGAGACCGCGTACGGATCGTATTGGCTTTCCTTGCGCATGATCGCTTTCAATAACGCTTCCGGTATTCGAGTTGCCTGTGATCCTGCTGCACACCCTGCATTCACTTCGGGGTTGGGCGCGGGAATAAATCGGGGTCCCGGTCTTGCGCGATAATAACGCAGGGCTTCCTGTGCAACCTCGTTCCATCGGTCTTGGACTTGACGAATAGTTCCGGCATTCATATTTCGTCGGAGAAAATTCTCCACGAATGCGGGTCGTTCAATTCGTCGTTCAACTGGGCGGGTTTCCGTGGACCGCAAAGTGGTTTTTTTTTGTTCGACCCGTTCAACAACAGCAGTCGCCTTGGCGGGTCTGTTTGCCACTCGCCTAATTTGGGTTCCCAGCACCAACATGCTCCCCGCTAATGCGGCCGCGAGTGCTCCGCGTCGGATCCATCGTCGGGTTCGGGGGGAGGGCATAATTAGAATCGCGCCGATTCTACTTTATTAATCGGCTAGATGGTGGGCTTGTGCCCGCTTTCTTTCAGGACCATCATGGTTTGTGTGGCGCCGATTCCATCAATCTTACGTAAACGGACGGTGATGAGGTCGTTCAATTCATCTAAATCTTTCACGCGCACGCGGGCCATCAAGTCCGCGGTTCCTGTGATGATGTAGGCTTCTTCCACGGCATCAAACTTTTTCAGTTCTTCCAGTATTTCTTGCTGGTAGACTTTCTTTCCGCTCGGCAAAACGTTCATGGCTTCCACGAGGATGAAAGATTCAATGGGCCTCCCAATCTTTACATAATCGATTTTGGCCTCATATCGAGTGATGACTTTTAATTCTTCAAATCTCTTAAGGCGGTGGTGCAAGGTTGAGAGGGGGATGTGGAGCTTCTTGGCGATGTTCTGGAGAGGCACTTTGGCCTCCCACAATATGGCGTTCAAAATGCCCTTATCGACCGAATCCAATTCCATATTGGAAATTTTCCAACGTTTTGTTTATAATGTTGTCTTTTTTCACTAATTTTGCCTATTTTTAGAAGAAATGTATTTATATCGGGGTCCAAGTATTGAATGCACTGGGATAGGCTCATGGGATGGGAAAACGTTCCTTGAGAGGAGGACCCCTCAAAAGAATGGTGTGTGAATTGGCTCAGTCAATCCGCGCTGTACCATCCGCGGGTTGACACTATTACGTTGGACCGGGAACGCGCAGGAGCTAGGACCTGCGCCTCCCCTTCCGCTGACTCTTTTTTTTGGAGATTTTTTTCCTGCTTCCTTCTTAAACCTCTAATCTCTACTTCCCGCATGGCCAACAAGGGTTCATGGGCACCAATTGTTTTTCTTGCGCTCATCGGAAGTATCACGCTTATTCCGATTATTTTCCCTGAGATTTCCACCCCGGTCGCGTTGTGGATCCAGGAGAATGTTCATCGGTTTGGGGCGTGGGGTCCGATCGCCCTGGTGGGGTTGATGGTGCTCGCTACCATTTTCTCTCCCATCCCCAATTCACTCATCACGCTTGCGATTGGTGCGACGTATGGTCCGGTGTGGGGTTCGATTATCGCGATTGTGGGCGCGTTTCTCGCGGCCATGCTGGCGTTTTATTTGAGTAAGAAGTTCGGCTCCAGTTTTGTGGAGAAATACATCCCCCACACGCATATGATTCATGATTTTTTCAAAGAGAATGCGTTCTTTACTATTTTCATCCTGCGCATCATCCCGTCGATTTCTTTTGATATGGTATCCTACGGCGCGGGTCTCACGAGCATGTCCTATCGAACGTTTGCCCTCGCCACGTTGTTGGGTATTCTTCCGGGAACCATCTCCATTGTGTTGGTGGGCGCAGGCTTGACATTCGATTCGGGTCTTTCGTGGATTGGAATTGGACTCTATGCCCTGCTCATCGTGGGCGGAGTCATTCTCGCGCAGCGCATGAATGTGTTTGATGGGGAAAACAAATCTGAACCCGTGAAAGAGAAGCGTAAAGGGATTCAGAAGAAGAAAAAATAGGACCAACCGTCCTCTAATTACGCCCTGGGAAGGATTTGAACCTTCGACCTACCGGTTAACAGCCGGGCGCTCTA
>CAZKYB010000017.1:0-19114 GCA_964557045.1 uncultured archaeon | reverse complement strand
ATTCTTCTCGATGGAAAAATCAACCATAGAAATCTGGGAAGGATCCGTGGCCTTGAGGGTTAATCCCTTCTCAGAGACCTCAAACTCGGCCTCATCGATTAAGACGGCAATGGCATCCACGCTGCGCTTGAGCACGTCGGCTTCCTTAATGACCAATTCCATCATAATCCAACCAACCCCTTCCAACCAAATATTGGGACAATACCCAAGGACGCCAGGGATGGATATAAATCCTATCGCAAAAAGGACTGGAAACCATCCACCAGGAGGAGTTTAACGTATCCTAGCCAGGGAATCCACACCAAGGCCTTCCCTTTGACTTGAGAAAGGGGAATAGGATACGGAGAGGGGCAGGACTTGGAGGTGAAAATCTGCGACCCGGAGGATCCCGGAACATACAATTGAGAAACGGACCCGCAATCCTGATCCAGGGAGGGATTGTTATCCCCCTTCGTGAGGACGAAATACTGCCCATCCGAACGAATCTTAACCACCGCGCGGTGAATGATTTCCAAATTTTTGTGTGTGGAAGTATACACCACAATATCCGAGGTTCCTTTCTGCGGCACAATCACCGACTGATTATTCTCCTTGAACGTGAGGAGCCAGGAACCACCCCCTTGTGGCGTGAGGGTAGCCAATTCTTCCAGTGAAAGATTCCCCACGTCCACTCCATCCAATACCACTTCCGTGACATTCAAGGAATGACCATCCACGCCGTGCAACAACACCACATCCCCACGCGCCATGGTGGGAAGCATGCTTCCCGAGACCACAATTACTAATGGAGTAGCGGTCTGCAACACGAAACCAAAAATAGTATACAGGGCGAATGCAAAAACGAAGGAGAAAACAATATAGAGTGCCCACGAGAGGTATTCATTCTTCCAGGGATTCAACACCGGCATCGCATACTCGTCCACATACGTAAACGGATCGAGCTTAGACCAGAAAGACTTCTTCTCGCGCTTGGGAGACATGACGAGGAAGATGGGAGAAGACCCAATAAAAAGGTGCCGAAAACCTTACTTGAGCGACTTGTCCAACGCGGACTGCAACTCTTTCAAGTCTTCCTGGACGCGCTTCGAAGCTTCGACCAAAACGGATTTGGCGGTTTTTCCTTTCGTCTTCAAAATGAACATGGCATCCTTATCCAAGGGATGTTCCAACTTGTACGCCACAAACTCCACATGCGGATCGTCCACCAAATGCGACTTCAAGAGGTTCGCAAACGTGTGCGTCTCTCCCACAAGCTTGAACTCGACGTGATTAGCTGCTTTCTTGATGAATTCAATTTCCATGTGTTACCACTCCTTCTCCTTTTTCTCTACAACCGGCAACCGCTCGTTCCCGGCGATCATCTTCTTCACGACTTCCTGACGCGAAAGAACCTTTCCCAATCCCTTCTCGTTTGTGGAAACCTCAATGGAATAGGGAGTCAATCCGGACACCTTGGCGCGGACGAAATCTCCAATCTGATAATGCTCCTTCAATGAGCGAACAAAATCACGTGATGCACGTGCCACGCCCAATACGGCAGACGTGTCATAGATGGTGCGTCGTTCCCCATCCTTTTCAGCGTAGCCAATGTTCATGATGACCACGGCATCCTTCACCAAGGCCACGCGACCTAACACAATGCTTCCGACGTCAATTCCTTGGTTCTTCACGAAAGGGGACACTTGAACCTCTCGAGAGTCATCATCGAAAGTAACTTCCCCTGAAACCGATGAAACCACGTTTCCCTGCTCATCCACAAACGTGTGGGTGCCGGCCGCGTATTCTTCCTCAACGGTGAGACGCTGTCCGGGAAAAGCAAACTTGGGAGAAGGCATGATTTTAACGCTCCAAATCAGAGTGGATAACAAGCAAAAACGGTGCGTGAGGATTTAAATACCCCAACCCCGGACCTCCTCCATGGTCCTAGAAACCCTCCTTCCCAGTCGTATTGCACGGGAAAAGCCCCATTACATGCTCATCATGGCCTTCCTGTTTGCCATCGTAGGAATGTGGCTGGCCTACTACATCTTCCCCCATTCCGCCTCCATCCTCACCCTGGCCTTCATTGTTATCGCCGCCGAACCCGTGGTGAGGCGCACCCTCATGGCCGAAGAAGATGAGGAGGCCCAATCCCCCGGGAACGCGGCCACGTTCCTCGAACGACACTTTGATTTGATCAAGATCTACAGCTGGTTCTTCCTGGGACTCATTCTCGCCTACATGTCGTGGTACATCATCCTCCCCCACGATCAACCTGAACGATGCCTCGTGGATGGAATCTGTGGAGAATTTCCCACGCGCGAAAGTGTTTTTTCTGAACAAGAACGACAACTGCAAAGCATTGGACAATTACGCGAAGGAGTCGGAACCGGAGACGTGGTTGCGGCAAGCGGAGGCGCTCTTACGGGAATGGCCTCATCTCCGCCCACTCAACACCAGGGAGACTTCTTCGGCATCGCCCAATTCCTGTTCGCCAACAATGCGACTGTTTTGTTGCTCGCCATTCTTTTCTCGTTCCTCTTTGGAGAAGGAGCGCTGTTCCTCATCTCGTGGAACGCCAGCATCATTGGAACCGTCATGGGAAAAATTGCCTCCCAATCACTCGCCGCGGCCCCCATCCATGACATTACATCCATCATCTTCGCATTAGGATCCGGCGTGTATCATGGAATTGGATTCATTCCGCATGGAATACCGGAGATTGCCGCGTATTACATTGGAGCCATAGCAGGAGGAATCATTTCCGCGAGCATGAGCAAGCAAGAATACCGAACAAATGAGTTCCAAATCATTGCTAAAGATGCCGCGGGATTGATTGTGATTGCAATTCTCCTCTTAGTAGGAGCCGCGTTCATTGAAAGTTATTTGTGGTTGTACACGTAAACGAATTAGACAAGTGAATTCACTTCTTCTTTTTGCCCTTCTTATCCGACTTATTCTTCTCGAGAATGCTATTGAGAACGGGAGCATACTGCTCGAAGACGTTCTCCAATTGCTTCTTGGAATGCGCCCCTTTCGTCTTCTCCGAGAGGTTCTGAATCAACGAAGTAAGCTCCATGGGAAGAATGAACTTCGTAGAGGCCCCTTGCCCTAGCACTTCCAAGGCCTTGATGTAAAAATATCCTAATGAACGATCATCCAGCTTCTCCGCGGCCTGGCGAATAGAATCAATCTCGGCCTGCATTCCTAACGCCTTCTGCATTTGGGCCAGTTTGTTCTGCTCGGCCGCGGCGCGCTTGGCAAAGGCCTCTTCAATTTCCTTGGGCACATCCAAGGTCTGGATTTCGACACTCTCCACGGAGACTCCCCACGAAGATGAAATCTGTTCAAGCTGCTTGCGAAGGTTATCATTCAACTTTTCGACGTCCGAGATTAATTCGGACAAAGTGAGTCCACCCGCCACGTCACGAATCTTGGACTGGACAAACTGCGTGGCACCCCTGCGATAATCATCCACTTCAATCACTGAGTTGATGATGGAAGAGGGGTCCTTCTTCACGAACAAATACACCACGGCATCAATCTTCACGACGATATTATCACGCGTGATGACGGATTGAGGAGGAACATCCAACGTTTGCGTACGCAAATCCACTAATTTGAAGCTCTCGAACACGGGAATCATGAACGTCCAGCCCGGACCCCCGACGCGATTCACTCGACCTAAGCGATAAATGACCGCTCTTTCATATTCCTTGAGCGTGAGCAAATAATCATAGGTTCGAACAACCACGAAAAAGAGTACCAAGAAACCGCCCACCAACACCGTGGCCGCCACGGAGGAGGCGTTCTGCCAGAGAAAATAGCCCGTCACTACCAACACGAGGATGATTCCGGCGAATATCCCCTGCTTGACCTTGTAGGACTCCACCTTCCCTAGACGCTTTGACATCCGATAAAAACCCCTAAATAGGCCGGAAACGGCCTATAGGTTAATATTTTCCCCCCTTTTTAAGCTTCTTATGCCCGAAAAAGCCATTGCTGTCGTCTGTGTCGACCGAGATAACGACTTCGGACGCAAGGCCGGAATCGAAGGACCCATCATCGGACGCAAGGATAACATCCGCGCCGCCGTCAAATTAGCCCTGGCCGACCCCGAGGATTCGGACGCCAATTGCCTATTCATGGCCATCCAAAAATACGATGAGCTGAAAGAAAAGTACTCGGAATTGGAAATCATCACCCTTGTAGGAAGTAAGAAGTTCGGATTCGAATCGGATGTGAAAATCAATGAACAATTAGACGCATTTCTTGAAACATTCAAAGCCGAAGCATTTGTTTTGGTGACGGATGGAGCCGAGGATGACCAAATCATCCCTATTTTACAATCACGCGCCCCCATCATCTCCAAAGCCACGGTCATCATCAAGCAGGCGAGAGAAGTGGAGAGCACCTTCTACACCATCAAAGAAGCCCTGCGCGACCCCTTCTTGGCGCGACTCGCGTTTGGTATTCCGGGATTGATTATTCTATTGTATTTGCTACTCCCTGCGATTGGATTGCAATTGGTGGGAGGATTCTTGGGATTGTATCTCATCCTCAAGGGATTTGGAATCGAAGATCGCATCCTTGGAATATTCAAGGAGATTTCCTCTTCTATATCCGCCCAACGTGTGAGTTTTCCATTCTATGTAGGGAGTATCATGTTTGCGGCGTTTGGAATATTCTCCGCCGCCCCCCACATATTGGACGGATATGCATTCTTGCAATTGGGAGACATCTTGGGAGGAGTCAATAGCCTCGCGGTGTCCGTGGACTTCCTCATCATGTTCGGAACCATCACGGGAATTGCCTTCTTGTTTGGAAAAGGAGCCGACGCGGTGCAATTAAAGAAGGCCTACCTCATGCACACCTATCTGTTGTCTGCCGTCGCCGTTATTCTGGGAGCCATCCTTTTAGGAACCGCTAAGGGAGTGCTAATTGGAACCACGACCCTCAACTACTTCCTCTTCTTAGTGGTTGTTTCATTCATTGCATTCTTCGGAGCCTACAAGGCCACCAGCGTGTTTGACATCCGAAAGAAAGTCACCAAACTCCTGATTGGATTACCCATCTACAGCAAGACTGGAAAATGGCTTGGGAAGGTCGAAAAGATTTCTCGAGAAAAAGGAGTTGTGGAGTTTACATTCAAAGCCAAGAAAGTTCAGATTGGCATGGAAGACTTCAACTTGGAGAATGGAAAACTACTTGTTCGAAGAAGGATCGGACAAATCATGGGCACGGACAAGAATTAGTATTTCCTACACCATTAGAAATAGAAACAGTTTCTACGAGTTCAATCGATACCGAACATCAGATGCTTCGGAATGAATCTTTCACAATCTTGCCTATCGAACCCGGCACGTTGAATTCGATCAGCTTCCCTAACTCCTTGATGAAGGAGTCCGTCTTCTTCCCTCGCTCAAACGCGTGATCCAATACTTCCTTGAGGGTGGAAACTGGGATGATGGTGATTCCATTCAGCTCCTTCTTAGAAAGAACAATATCCGCAAGGTTGGAACGAGGAATAATGACTTCCGTGAATCCGGCCTTCACGGCCGCATGAACCTTACTCGTGATGCCCCCTACCGGGAGAACTTCTCCACGCACGCTCAACGAGCCAGTCATGGCCATATTCTGCTTCACGGGAATCCCTTCCAAGGCCGAAATGACGGCCGTCGCAACACTCACGGAGGCCGAATCCCCTTCCACTCCTTCATGCGTAAGCAGAAATTGTACGTGAATGTCATGCTTGGAAATGTCCTTACCTGAAAGTTTCTTGATAAGCGCTGAAACGTTCTGCACGGACTCCTTGGCAATCTCACCCAACTTCCCAGTCGCAATAATGCGACCCTCCGCACTTGATTGAGCCGGCGCCACCTCTGCTTCAAGCGGCATTATCATCCCCGCATCCCCATCTGCTGAAACCGCTAGACCGTTGACACGACCGATGGCAAATCCAATCGACTTATAGACATCGTATTCTTTCTTCTGTTCGAGCATTTTCGCCATCATCTGTTGTTCCAGCGTGCGAGCGGACACCCGAGCTTCATACACATCATCGGCAGTCACGAGCGCATGACTCTTCTCCCTGGCCAAGTCCCCGGAGGCACGAACCAATCCACCTAAGTCGCGCAACTTCAGGGTGAGCTTTCCTTTCCTTCCCGCGCGGCGCTTGGCCTCAAACAAGATAACTTCCGTGGCTTCCTTCGTGAAGTGGGGTATTTTTCCATCCTTGTTCACTTCCTGCGCGACAAACTGGACAATCTTCTTTCGGTTTTCAGGCGTATCATCCATGTCCGTGTTCATGTACACCTCATACCCGTATCCGCGAATACGCGAACGCAGTGCGGGGTGAACATGCTCCAAGTCCCCATAGTTTCCGGCCGCGACCAAGACAAAATCACACGGCACCGGTTCCGTGCGCGTCATGGCGCCCGAGGACATCTCGGATTGGCCCGTGATGGCGTATTTCTTCTCCTGCATGGCCGTCAACAATTCCTGCTGAGACTTCATGCTCAGCGTGGCAATCTCATCGAGGAATAATACTCCCCCTGAGGAACGGTGAATCAAACCCGGCTCCACGCGTAAATGCGCAGGAGTCCCTAATCCCCCACTCTGCAAGGGATCGTGACGCACGTCCCCCAACAAGGCTCCAGCTCGTGCGCCGGTGGCTTCGGAGAAAGGGGCAATCTTGCGCGCGTAATTATCAATCAACAACTTAGGGGTTTGTCGCACGGTCGGACGATTCACTTGCGCCCCCAATGCAAACCCAAAAATTAACAACCCACCTAAAATGAGCGTGGCGGCATACACGACGTCCGGCATCCAACCTAACGTCCAGGCGATGTACGAAATCAAGAACCATGCAATCGGAAACAACAACCCCATCAATCGAGTATTATCCTCGGCCTTCTGCGCCTCTAATCGTGTTGCGTGGAGAATCTGCTTCCCTTCCCCAGCCCGCACGACTCGAACTTTCGGGTTGTTCTGATCCTCCTCATTGGGGTACATTAGCACATCATACAAGCGAGAAATAGGGAGAATCTCGGCCATGGCCTGGGCAAGCATACTCTTTCCAATGCCCGGCAATCCGATCAATAAGACGTTTCGCTTCTGAATAGATGCCTTTCGAATAATCTCCACGGCTTTGTCCTGTCCCACCACTTGTTCAATTAGGGACTTGGGGACCTCAATCTCGGCCGTGGACTTAAAGTTTAATGGAATCTCCAACTCGCCTCGTTCCTCCTCAGAAAGAGCGGCAATGGCAGGTTTAGTAGGCTCGGAGGCCGGTTTTCTAGGCATACGAATCGAAAAAAGGGACACTCAACTAGGTAGGCGCCCGGTTCTTATAAAGGATAGCCAAATCCCATATCTTTAGCTTAAGAAACATCCAACACGAGAACGATTGTATGTCCATCCAACTCACCTTCCTCGGGACCTCCTGCTCCACCCCCACGGCGGAGAGAAACCTCTCCAGCATGGCCTTAACATTTCGTGGAAACTGGTTCCTGTTCGACACCCCCGAAGGGGTGCAGCAGCGACTCATGCAGGCCGGGCTGAGCTATTTGAAACTGGAACACATCTTCATCTCCCACTTCCATGGGGATCATACGCTGGGACTTCCCGGACTGTTGGCCACCATGACCATCCACGAACGCAAAGAGGATTTACACGTCTGGGGACCCCGGGGAATCCGTGAAAAGATCCAACAAGCCGTAGATGTAGCGGATTTCTTTCCTTCATTCAAAATTATCCCGCATGAAATACACGAAGGAGAGTTGGTGCGGCACAAGGAATACACCCTGTACGCCGTGGAACTCAACCACTCCGCCAAGTGCTATGGATTCATTTTCGAAGCCGAAAGTAAGAAAGGAGAATTCCAGCGAGCTAAAGCACTCAAGCTCAAAATCCCGGAAGGACCCTTGTGGGGAAAACTCCAGAGGGGAGAAACCATTACGCATAACGGAAAGAAGTATACCCCCGAGATGGTCATGGACTACTCCAAGGCCATGCGCGGGACGAAAATCGCCTACATCATGGACACATTCCCCCACCACCACTACGTGGACGTGCTCAAGAAACTCCAAATCGACGTGCTCATCCACGAATCCTCCTTCATGGAGAGCGAAAAAGAACGCGCCCTTGAAACCAAACACACCACCGCGCGACTCGCCGGGGAAGTCGCCTCGAAGACAGGGGCAGGAGAACTCATCCTCACCCACTTTTCGCCCCGCTACCCGAATGGAAAGGACATGCTCAGGGAAGCCCAGGCCGTGTTCAAGAACACCAAAGCCGCCCACGACCTCTATTCCGTCGAGGTGGATGATCGACACTCGTTGAAGAAGACTAAAATCCCCAAAAAGAAGACCAAGAAATAATCCCGATAAGACTATGCAACCCCATTGGGAAGCTTGGGAAGATTAAACTCGTACTTCTCACTTGGCGCTAGCACAATAGGCTTCGTCTTGAGGTTGGACTTCTCAATCTTTCTCGCGAACTCTTCCGGAGACGCTTGACAGATCTCAAATGTGTTGTAGTGCATGGGAATCACCACATCCGGCTTCAATACCTTGGTACACTTCACCGCATCCACCACATCCATGGTGATGTTCCCCCCAATCGGAAGCAAGGCCACGTGCGCCTTAAAGTCCGGAGAGAATTCTTCCACCAAATCCGAATCCCCCGCGTGGTATACAGAAACCTCATCCCCGGTAACCACATAGGCCATGGGATAGAAAGCTTGAGGGTGATGCGCAATCTGCACGGCCACATGAACCCCGCGCAAATGCACACGTGCGTTGGCCTGAACCGCGCGCTTGCAGCGAGGAGGAATATCTAATTCGGAAAGAATGGAATCATGAGCGACCACGCACGCCTGATCGCGATTCACCAAGAATTCGATGGCCTTCCGATCGAAATGATCCTCATGCTCATGCGTGATGAGAATCAACGAAACCTTTGGAAGGTCCTCTAACTTCACGGCGTTGGGAATAAGGCGATCATACTGACCGAAGGACTCGCAATGATTGCAGGGATCAATCAGCACATTCCCCTGAGAAAATTCGAGAAGAAAAGAAGAGTGCCCCAAAAACCGGATAAACATAGGAAAAAGAGTAAGAGCTTTCGAGTATAAAAACAACGACGCGCACACGCACCACCATCGCGCACACGGGGAAAAAGCAATCGGCATTAAAAGCGAAATGAATACTATATCGGGTATGGGAGCGAATACTCAATCCATCGCCCGCGGGTTCATACTAGCCCTCATTCTCGTCCAAATTGCCACCCTGGCCATCGCACAGGTGACCATCACCCGCGCAGGGGAGAAACAAGTTGTCTTTCATGGAATAGATATCTACCTCCAAGAGAACGGCAGTGCGAAAGTCGAAGAACAATACTTCTTCACCTTCTTTGCGGAGCAGGACGAACTGTTTGAAATCGACTTCGAGCAGAATACCCCCTCATTATTCGAATGGAAAGCCGACTATCCGTTCATTCACCCATATGTTGGAAGTGAAAACCAATCCGAAAACATTGAGTTTTTGTTGAATCGCACCGCCAACCAAGAACCCACCCTCACACTGTCCTATGATTACCCCACCGGACTCACCCAAACCATCAAGGTGGGAACCGAAGGGCGATCGACCAGGTGGAAAATTACCGATGTGGCGTTTGTCCAATTCATCGCAGGAGGAAACATCAACATCCCCACCAACACGCAGATACGCATCCACTTCCCCAACAACGCGGTGGTGGACACCAAATTGTTGCCGCCTGGAATCACCGTGAATGGAAATACCATGACGATAACAAACTTCCAAAGCAACTCCCTGCCCATCGAATACACCGTGCTGACCCCCATTGCCGACCCCATTGACGCCGGGAAAATATTCGATAATGCCGTCAAGAGCCCTCTATTTGCCTTTGTTATTGCCATCATCGCCGCGATTGGACTGTACATCGCCCTAAACCGCGATGAGATATCCGAGAAAGTAGAGAACTATGTTATTGAGCACTCTGAATTCCGACCCCAGCCCAAACAGGACATAGACGCCGACCTGGACACTGAGGGAAGCACCCCATGAGCGAGACGCCCACGCCCCTCTTCCTGGTAATTCTTGCCGGCGTAGGAACCGCCCTCCTTTCCCCCCTGAGCGTGAATGGAACCCCATTCATCGTGTTGATTATTCCCCTCGCCCTCCTCGCGGCCTATCACTTTGGATCCGAGGCCGGATTACTCGTGGGGGTGTCCTCGAGTGTACTCGCAGGACTCTTGACGTTTCCCATCGATGCGTGGATGACCCTCAGCTATGCCCTCGCCGCTGGAATCAGCGTATTGGTGTACGAAGAATGGGGAAGCAAACAGAAAGATATACGAAAACTAGCAATCGCCGCAGTGGTGGGAGCCGTGGTGTTTGAGCTCGCGTTTGATTTACAGACGGGAACCAATCGTTTGTTCCGCGAGGAAAACTTTTTGGGAACCAACCCCCTCTCCGGACTTCGAATACTCGGAACCGCCCTCCTCACGTGGATAGTGGTGAGTGTGTGGCCCGCGAAAAAGAAATAATACTCCATGCGATTAGCGGAAACCAAAATTATACGCCACTTCTCTCCACAAAAAGCCAAACTGCCCACTAAAGATGGAGACCCACTCCCCGCTTGAGGGAGACGTGAAAGCCAATAGGACCACGAGCCCTAAAATTAAGAAGAGCCAATTCTTGTCCATCTTGGAAAGAATAAAGGTCCAGGAGAGGTAGAAGACGAACAGCTCGAAAATGAGCGAATAGCCAAAAAGACCCGAAATCATACCCTAAAAAAGGCCAAACCCATTAAAAATTCACTAATTTTAGTGAATAGATTATCGTTTGGTGCCGAAGGATTTAGCCCTTTTGATGCCCTTCTGCTGGATCCCGGAAAAAGGGACCTTGGCCCACTTCAGGGCATTCTGAATGGAATAATCATCTGTGTAGACCTTGACTTTCTCCTTACGCTCCACCGACTCAAAGGCCAACCCTAAAATGGCCTCATCGGCCTCGGAAAGGCGCGTATTCCCATGCGCCTTCGCATACTGACGCACCGTCTGAATGGACGCGACACAGGGATCCGTGATGGAAAAGTTTGCATACTGCTTCAGGGCCACCTCCAACCGCAACTTGGCCATGTTCTCCCTAATCTCCTCCTCACACGCGGAGGGCATGACATACTCGTCCTTCTCATTGAAGGGAAACGAATCCGTGTTGATGAACACCGCACTATCTAGGATGATCTTCATACGCCCAACAACCCCCGCAGAGTTCAAAAAGGCAAAGGATGACGATAGGAACATGCCGGGATTCAAAGCCCAACTCCACGCCAAACTCACCAAGGCCCTCACCAAGAAAGAATTGGAACTTCTCCCCTCCTCCTTCCAACGCCTTGGACACGTCGTCATCCTGCGATTGAAGCCCGAACTTCTTCCAACAAAAGAAATCATCGGAGAAGCGGTGCTAACTATTGTCCCCGGAATCAAAACCATTTGTTTGAACACGGGAAAAATTGATTCCGAATTCAGACAACCCAAAGTCGAATATTTGTGCGGAGAAGAAAACACGAAAGTAATTCACACCGAACATGGGTGCCAATTCTCATTTGATGTGACCAAACTCATGTGGTCCATGGGCAACATGAATGAACGAAAACGCATGTATGAAATGGTCCAGCCGGGAGAAGTCGTGGTGGACTTCTTTGCTGGAATAGGATACTGGAGCATTCCCATCGCCAAGCACGCCCAACCTAAACACGTGTATTCGATCGATGCCAATCCGGATTCGATTGCCTCGTTGAGAGAGAACCAAAAATTAAACAAGATACCCAAGGAAAAAATGACCATTATTCATGGAAAATGCGAAGAAGTGGCCACAACTCTGGGAAGGATTGCCGATCGAATCATTTTAGGATATCTCCCCGCCCCTGTGTTCGCCCTTGCCCCGGCCTTCCACACCTTCAAACCACGCGGAGGAATTCTCCACTATGAAGGAGTGTGTGAGGAAGGAAAATATGAGGAATTACTCAACGATGTGCGAGATCAAGGAACCTCCCTGGGATGGGACATCGAACTCCTCCACGCCCAGCAAGTAAAAAGCGTGGGACCGAGGAAATGGCACTACGTGTTAGACATTCGCGTGAATCCCATTGATTGGGACGAAGGAAGCATGGGAAAAAAGAGAGCCAAAAAATAATCAAGGCGCGCGAATGATATACAAGCGCAACTCTTGCTCAATGTAGACCTTTCCATTACGAATGTGAGAACGGAAGAAATCCATCACTTCTTTTTCCTTCGCCAAACACGCCTTCTTGGGCATGAAGGTGTTGGCTAATACCTCAAAGGCCCACTCGGGAGACTTGAACTCGAAAGCAAGAGGAATTTTCTTCACCTCGAGCTTCCACCCTTGCTCCTGAATCCATTTGGGAAATTCCTTATCAAAAATATGACAATTCTGCGCGTGGTTGGGCTTCACAATATCCTCAAGCAGGGGGAGATCCTTTTCCCCGGAAGAAAAACCAATCACCACCGGCGCATTGGATTGCGTGACGCGAACTAACTCCTTTACAATCTTCTCCCAGCGACTCTTAGCATGATGAATGACCCACATGCAGTAGGTGGCCTCGGAGACCCCATCATCGAAAGGTAGCCCTACTAATGGGGCTTGGACAAACTGCACGCGCTCCTGGAGACGATTCTCAAAGATGAGATTCTCCATGGCTTTTTTCGTCCAATCACTCTCATCCACCGCCGTAATCGTCGCGGCGATTCGGGCGAAAGGAAGGGTTAAACGGCCGGGGCCACACCCGGCATCAATGATATGCTTCCCCTTCAGTTGAGTGGCTTCCAGAATGGCCGGCAACTCCCTTGCGTCACGATAAATGGACGCTTTGACCATCTCCACCCAATAATCCCAATAGACTGAATCGTCCTTGGTACCTTTTTTTGAGAAACCCATGCACTGAATGAGAAGAACAGGGGTTTTATGCCTATTTACTGCACAGGGCTTCGGCCGTAATGGTAAAAGGGTGCGTGAGATCGACCCCGTTCACCTGTATGGACGCTCGACAAACCGTGCTCGATCCCACCACCACCTTGTTGGCGGCAATTGCGTAAATGTCCTGGGTGGCCAGACCATCGTAATACACATCACAATCCACCACCACCGGATGAGACACTGGACATGATATCTCGACCGTGGAGGGAGGCGCTGAGAAAAGGAAAGACTGCTGAACGGTTGTAAGGCCGGGCGCTAAACAGAAAACAGTCCCATCGGAATTTATCCGCTGGATTGACCCCCCTACCGAAACGCAATCCTGTGACACCCGACGCTGTATCTCGGCCGAATCTACATCAACGGCCTTCACGCTATTATTTACAACCTTCGACGAATCCACCGAATCCGCCTGCAACTTCTGGCGCGAAATAGAATTATCGGCGACCTTCAACGTCGTTACGGAGGCATCCGCCAATTTAGATGTGATTACCGCCCCATCCAAGATCCAAGAGGAAATAATACAACCAGAGGTATTTTCGCACCACACATCAGCCATCGAATGACCCACGGATTTGGGACCACTCGCCTGGGACACCACAAAACCCGCCCCCAAGAGGAGGAGAATCACCACTACAAATCCCGCAAGAAAAGAACGGGGATCCAAACGCACGCGAGGGGACTTCATTAGAGAGCCCAGCACGAGGGACTATAAAAACTTCCTCACACCCCCATTCGTATGCAGCCTCCCGCCGATACACGGTTTGCCATGACCAAGGAGAATACCCGCATCACCTTAGAGACGGCCATCCGAGAAAAGAAAATCGACCCGCTGATGATTCCGATATCCAAGTATCTCGCGGGAACCAAGGATTACTTCACCACCTCCACCTGCTCCGGACGAATCACCCTGATGGACTTGGAAAAGAATGAGAAAAAACGAGAAGGAGCATTCCACCGCAAATGGCACCGGAAGGTAAAACTCCCCGAAGTCTGGAAAGGAATTGAAGATTCCACCCACACGGGAAACTTATGGCTCAAACAGGACGCATTTGTGTATGTGATTGGCACGCGCGACTTAGAACATGCCAAAATAATCATTGCCGTGTGTCAAAAAGCCGGAGTTAAACGCTACGGAATTCACCACTTCGAGGAAGGAAAAGTACTCATGGAAATATTCGGCACCCACACCATGAGCGTACCGATTACAGAAGGAAAAAAACTCCTTGTGGAAAAAGAATACATCCAAAAACTCATTCAAATTGCCAACCGAAAATGGGACGAGAATGAGAAGAAACGAAAAGGATTCGAAAAAGAAATACGCGCCGCACTCAAATAAATTACTCAATCACTAGAATAGGAGGAACATCCTGCGAGAGCTTCCAGGAGAGCTCCGTGCAATACGCTCCACCATTCTCCACGGCCAAATAATCCCCTTCCCCTAGCTTCCCGGCCAATTGACCTAATTCGTCCGAGCCAAACATTAATGGACCTCCGAGTCGGAAAATACCCTTCGTGTTTCCGGATTCCGACAACGCAAAGAAACGGAAGGGAGACATGGAAATGCGAGGGAGGAGATTGATTCCCGCATCCAACAATGCGAAGGGACGACCATCCACCTGTTTGATGGTGCGAATACGCGTAACTAATATCATCGCATCCTCGCACATGAAGCGACCGGATTCAAGAAAGAGCGTGCGTGTTTGGAGAAATTCTCCCAATTGTTCTTTCACAATCTGTGCGTATTCTTCAATCTTGGACTTGCGCTCCACCAAACTTGTTTTGCCCGGGATTCCCCCGCCCAAATCCAATACCTGGATTTGAGGATAATCCATACACAATTGGGCGACCTTCGAGACGAAGGAACGGTACTGCGAGACCGAACAATTGGTTCCAGGATGCGCATGCAACAATTTGACCGATAATCCCATGGATTCCAGCGCTGCCATCCCTGCTTTTACCTCCGAAGGAGCGAAACCAAACCGATGCGTATCCAACCGCACCCGTATTCCCACATCGAGGGGAGTGTTTCCTTTCAACTTGGAGACCTTTTCCCCCATGGAAAGGGAATCAACCACCACCCAGGCTTTTTGATCCAACGCCAAACGGATTTCCTCCTCCGAAGGGGCGCAGGAATTGAATAATTTAGGACGAGAGAAAGAAGAAACCCCCTGCAATTCACGCAGGGAAACACACTCGAAACCGGACTCCATTTTATCTAATGCCGAAAGGATGGCCGGATGAGGATTCGTCTTGACGGAATAGAAAACCTGGAGCTTTTTAGGAATGGATTGAAACACGTCCATTAATTCAAAGTATTTCGCCTGCGTGGCACGGGGAAACATCACCCAGAACGGGGTCTGATTCTTCTCGGCCAATTCGCGCAGCCACTGCTGATCCCGCGCATTCATAATCGTTTCCCCAAGGGAAGGGATTAAAGGCCAACACTCCCAACTAGGGTATGCGCACCCTTTCACGCTCCGCCAACGCCATCCGAGTGCCCCGCATGGCCCTCGCGACGTGGTTTGCCCATCAGGCAGGACACCAGCCTAAACTGAGAACGGCCATACAGCCCTTCCGACGACTCGCCCTCACCCCCGCCCCTAAGACCCGAACCATACGCCTGGGAGAAGTGGAGCACGTCCCCAAGAATGTCCTCTCCCAAATCGAACAAATGATCGTGAAGGACGGACTGGATGAAACGGTTATTCGCATCGCCCCCCAATTCCCGCGCTTAACAGAACTATTGACCGAAAAAACGGCCCTCATGCAATTCCTCGAATATGAGGAAGTCCCCGAAAAATGGAGAAAGGCCCTCCACGCATTCGCCCGATGCCCCAATAACGAACTGCGAGCGGTGGGAACCGTAATTTATTTGCGCAAGGCCCACCGACACGCAACGAGCAAATAGAAATTACCCAAAGAACGTCGACAAGGACGTTTGCTTCTTTGATTCCGAAGGGGCGGGAACTGTTTTTTCAGGAACATCCTCTTTTCCTTTCCCCTTTTTCCGAGACTTGGACTCTTCTACAGGAGTCGGAGACTCTGCCACGGGAGACGAATGAGTGGAACGTGAACGCGGAGCGTGAGACTCCTTCCATTCCTCCGCGGCCTTCAATAATTTCTTCACTTTGGCCGAAGTGGGAGTAGCCTGCAACAAGTAGGCAAGCTCATCCTCATCCAAATCTAACAACGACAACCATTCCGCCGCATGAGGAGAGGACTCGAGGAAGGGACCATAATACACCAATTCCTGCATAATACGTGAACGAGAGCCGCGCACTTGGGATTGGATCTTTTTGACGAGGGATTTCTTGGAGGAGCCCTTCATCAGAGACAAACGCTTGAGGATGGTGGGAAACTGATACGAGATGAACCCGTGCGCTCTTTCATTCGTGCGCAAACCCACCGACGCAGACAAATCCCCGGAGTATTTGAGAAAACCATAGTGCTGCCGGCGGAAAATACGACCATCAAAAATATCCGCACGCGACAACCCATCAAACGCAGAGGCAAGAGAAAGAGGCATGGGAAATTGCCTCGGAATATTCTCCTCGACCCACTTCTTGAACATGTCATGATCCACCTCCACACTCGAACGCGCGCGGCGAATCTCCTGCAAGGAGGCGGAAACGAAAACGGTGCGCATGGCATTGAACACATTATCTAAGCGCTCACGATAACCCAAGGATTGGACATCCTCCAGGGTTATTTTTTTCGTCCCTTCGGTAGCCGTTTGAAAATCCAATAATGCGGCACGGACATCCCCGGAGGAATTCTTCGCTAATTCATTGATGGAGAACGCATCATAGTCAATTTTCTCCGCCTCCGCAATATCCCTCAAATATTTGGCGATGCTCGGATAGGGGATTTTTTTCATCGGAAGCATCTTACAAAACGTACGAATCCCCGCAAGCTTGGTGTCCCCATAAATGTCATTCGCGGTGAGAATAATGGGATTCCTCGCTTCTTTCAGCACGTTCAAGATGGCGGAGAGGCCAACCTTGTCTTCCGTCCCTTGCACCCCATCAATCTCATCCAACAATACTAAACGCAACTGCCCCGTGAAACTCGCATTCACGGCGGCCGCATACACGACTTTCTCGATGGTCTCCTTATCTCTTGCGTCCGAGGAATTGAACTCAACCAATGACCAGCCAAATTCCTTCGCTACGACATACGCCGCAAGCGTTTTCCCGATCCCAGGGGGACCCACTAACAACAGGGGCTTCTGGGCCTGACCCTGCCTCCAGGCCGAAGCCCACAAGCGTATCTCAGTAATCACGTCCGAGTTTCCCACTATTTGAGAAAGAGAAACCGGGGCATACGTGTGGGCATACATGAAAACCATTATAAGTCGGCCAAGATAAAAGAAGGTATGGCCCTCCAGGCACGCGCACGACGAAATGTCCCGGCGACCCGACGACCCCAACATGGACCGAATAGGCGCCCTTTATTCACCCTCGGACGCACACCCCCTCGCGCGCCACCACGAGCTATTCGATTACGACCCGAGACTCATCAAAAACACAACTGCACCATCACATTCCTCCGCGACCCCCAACAGCGGGTCCACTCTGTGATTGTGGATATTCCCCGGCGAAAACCCGTGCGAGTGACCCCTCGAGAATACGAACAATGGAGAAAAATTGCCATCGAGGCCAAAAAGAAAAACCGAGGCCACCAGTCGAATTTTACTAGCATGGCCGCCGGAGTCGTTGCAACCAATCCTGGCGTCTTCGCCAAACTCATCGGCCACGGAAAAACAATCGGAGGAGACGCACTCCAAGCCCTCATCGACATCGCGATGAATGCGTGAACTAATTCACCACGTACACATCCACAGGATCCTTCGAGGAATACAAGCCCCCATACCCCGTGAACGTGCAATCCTTCAACGTGACGCGAGGAGATACGACATTCTCAGGCAGGAGGAGGGCTCCTCCATCCCCTTTGACTGTGGAACCCTGACAATCAAGGGTGGTTTGTTCTATTTGAATCGCGAAATAATCCACGGAATGAGTGTAATCCCCACATAATACAATCAATTCATCCGTAATGACGGCTGGAAGACCCTCACCTAACTCATAGCAGCCTTTCTCCTTCACATACGCCAATCCGGTCGCCTGACCCACCGAGGCATGCTTGGCCGAAATCATCCAAAAGAAAGCAATCAGACCCAGCGCCAGCACGGCAAACAACAACCAATCCATCCGGGAACGATGCTCGGCCCTCAACGGATCACCTGGAAAAAATATTCAATCACAAAAACTCGACGTCCTCAGAGGACTTCCCTTTCAACGCCTTCAAGCGCGCCGCCAACTCATTCGCCGTGGTCTGATTCAAGGATTGACCACCCGCAGAAGCCGAAGGAAGCGCCGCCGAGGCCGTACGCGGGGCGCGCTTCTTGGCCTCATTAATCTCATTCATCGGACCCTCTTTCATGGGACCAGGGAATAGGCACTTCTTACATTTGGGACCATTCTGACTCGAAACGAATTCCATGGAACCGCACTGGGGACAATACTTGAACTGCATGCCAATTCCTCACTTTCAGTTCTCGCTCTGCGGGAACAATTGGGACTTGGATTCACCTTGCATTTTGGATTCTTCCTTTTCCACAATCCGACGCATGATGTCCAATTCCTTATCCTTGTTGTGCAAGCGCTGCAAACAATAATAGTACGCGTTGATGATTGAATCGAAATCCAATCGTCGCTTGAAACCCAAACGCGCAATCTCCTCGAAATACAATCGCGTTAATCGCACGGCTACCTCTTCATTCGTGAGGGCTTTCTCCCCATTCATTTCCATCTTCATCGCAGGCTTGGGCATGATACGAACCTCCTTCATGGCGACCGGCTTGGAATCCATGGACTGGACTTCCGTCTTCAATGCACTCAACTCTTTCATGATCCCCTTCAACGAAGACTCGTTGGAATTGGGAACCCGACGAATGACCGTCTTGACCACAGGGACGTTTCGAACAATTGTTTTCGTCTTTCCCGGAACGCGCTTGATAATCGTTTTCGTCTTCGTGATGGTTCTTGTTTTCGTCTTCCCGGGTTTACGTGCCAACTCGGGATTCTCAATCACCGCGCGAGAGGACTTCCAAG
>CAZKYB010000016.1:0-20388 GCA_964557045.1 uncultured archaeon | reverse complement strand
TCTTCCTCCTCTGCCGGGGAAAAAGACGGAGGCGTTCTGGAATGGAGTGTTATCGAGTTTTGTGGAGAGTCAATAGCTCTCCATTGACCGTCAAACATCCGGGGATATTTACAAGTTGATTCGCGTCCCTGAAACGTTGCATGGGAACACGGGCTTTCGTTCCCAATCAATCCCTCTTGATCAGCTTCAGGAGTATGATCCCCTGCGCGGGGCGAGTGCCTTCCTAGACCTCCCTTCCCGCAAGGTCTTTGTGGACTCGTCTCCCCTCCTTTCGATTGGGGAGGAGACCCTGGACCCATTGGTTGAGCAAGAAGTCACGGTTTCGGGTCCCATGGCCGTCTATTTAGTCGGTTGGGGAGCGGCGACCCTTAGGTAGTAAAAGGAGATGGGCGGTAGTGATAGTATGGCGCTTGATTTTGAGGAGATGCGGAGGATTTACCGGCTCGAGAAGAGCACGGCTCGATTAGTGGAGGTCCCGGATGACTTCTTCACGCAGCTGCACGGCTTAGTCAACGAAGAACGCACCAAATACTTTGATTCCTTGAAAGATCTGAATGCCACGCGTGCACGGGACTTTGGGAACTTGAAGAAGTTGATTGATGAGTGGTTTGTGGTGCGGGAGAAAAAACTCCTGAACACGGTTCTCGTCTCCGCCCAACTCGAAGAGAAAGACACGTCGCATTTGGCCGCAGAGGAAAAAATAATTTTTCATTCCCTATATGAAGTGTTGCGTTCCCACCGCAGCAAAACAAAGAGTGTGTTGGAGGCCAATGGGGATTTTGTGCCCGTGGCCACTCCCATCGTTGAGCGTCCCTTGTCCACGTTAGCGCCTACGGAAGAGACGCGCATCTCGTCCAGTCCGGTTCCGGTTGAAGCGCCTGCGTATTCTTCCTCTTCTTCGTCTGAATCGTTGCCCGTGCGTATTCTTTCCGAGATTCCTTCGTTTGTGGGAACCGACTTGAAGGAGTACGGCCCCTACAAGGCGGGGCAGGTAGTTGAACTTCCCAGTAAGATTGCGCAGTTGTTTATTTCTCGAAAGTTAGGGGAATCGACCTCCGCATAGGGGGGCCATTTTTAACCCTTCAGGAACGTTCCCTTGGTATGCCGGCCCCCTATCAAGGTAATCGTCCCTTTCACTCACGTCCTCCCGCAGGGGGCCGTTCTTCTTTTTCTTCGAATCGTTCATCCTCTTTTTCCCGCGGTCCCGCTCCCGCTCCGGCACCGAATCCGCGTAATCAGCATGTGAAGAAGTGGCCGCAGTACGGGGAGATTGTCGTCATCAAGATTGACAAGGTGTTAGACTACGGGGTATTTTGTTCATTGCTCGAATATGAAGGGGCCACGGGATTTGTTCACATTTCTCAGGTTGAATCGAGTTGGATCAAGAACATCCGAAACTATGTGCGCGAAGGACAGATGCGTGCGGCGCTCGTTCAAAAGGTGGATTTGGAAAAATTGCAAATCGATTTATCTCTTACAAAAGTATCTGAGCGTCAGCAGCGGTTGCGTATTGAAGAGTACAAGCAACTCGCGCGAAACAAGAAACTAATTGAAGTCATGGCGAAGACGTTGGACAAAACATTAGAGGATGGATGGAGGGCGGTCGCCGAACCTCTCATCAAGGTCTTTGGAACATTGCCTCCTGCGTTTGAGGCCATTGCGATGGACGGGGCCAATGCGGTCCCGGATACGATTGCCAAGGAGTGGATAGCCCCCCTCGTGGATGTCGTGCAGAAAAATGTTCGTCCCGCGGAAAAGGAAGTCAAGGGAACACTCGCGATTGCATGCACGGCCCCGGACGGCGTCGAGCGTGTCAAGTCGGCCTTGCTCGAGTCTGCGAAGGGGGTGCAGAATGCCACCGTTCAATATTCCTATTTGGGTGCAGGAAAGTATTGGGTGAAGGTGGTTTCCTTCGACTTCAAGCTGGCCGAGAAAGCCCTCTCCACGGTCCAGGATCGCGTGCAGAAAAACATAGGTTCTTATGGCACCATGACGTTCACGCGCCAGGAAGCGTGACGTGAACCATGTCCACTCAAGTCTTTTTGCTGGAGAAACCCGCGGAGAAAGAGGGCCTTGTTTTCGTTGGACTCCCCGGGATTGGTTTGGTTGGAAAAATTGTCGTGGATTATTTGGTGAAAGAGTTGAAGCCCAAGAAGATTGGGGAAATACTCAGCGATTCATTTCCCCCTGCAGTAATTACGAAGGGTGGGATTGCGGAATTATTCAAGGATCACATTTACTATTTGAATCACAAGGGGAAAGCGTATTATTTTGTCTCGGGTCCCGTCATTCCTAATTGGGATCAGGGGGGCACCATCGCGGATCAGTATGATTTTTCCCGCACCCTGGTCGCGGCGTTCAAGGAATTGAAAATCACGCAGGTGTGTACCATTGCCGGGTTGAATATTGGGGAGGAGCGCATGAAGACGACTCCTCACGTGATTGCTTCTGCCACGGACAAAGGAACCTTGGAGATTTGGAAGAAGTTAGGCGTCAAGCCTTCGGAGACCGAAGGAACCATTTGGGGTCACGCGGGATTGTTATTGGGGATTGGAAAGATGCAGGGCATTCCGGGCGTCTGTTTGATGGGAGAGACCTCCGCACGGTTGGTGTATGGGGATCCCGGCGCCAGTAAAGTAGTGCTTGATTTGCTCATCAAGAAGTTTGGATTGAAAGTCAAGATGGACAAGATGGATGCGGAGGCGAAGGAAATCGAAAAGGCCTTCCAGAAGCTCTCCGAGACCATGCACGCGGAAGAGGGCGGCGACAAGAAGCTCAACCTTCCGTACGTGCGGTAGGATTAATTACTTTCATCTCTGCATCACCATGGCATGCCCTCCTCTCGTCGTCCGATTCAACCGGCTACTCCTGAGGGGGCGCATTCTTCCGGGTGGCATCGCGCGGTGTACCGGGGAAAGAGTTCTCTCCTGAAAAAACCATTCCCGACCTATCAGGCGCAAATTTTTGGACGAATCGTGCATCTTCCGATGAAAGTGCGTGCAATCAAGCGCTACGGCTCCACTGATTTGAATGCGGCAGAGTGGAGGAATTATCACCAATACTTCCTGGAGATTCCCAAGGACTTGCGTCGCTGTTTCGCCAAGCTTCATCAGGTACGTCATGGGCGCGGTCGGGCGAGCTGGATTGCTACCGAGTTGGTACGGGATTACACGAAAGAGCCGTCTGATGATTTGCCTTCATTCTTCCGAAAACGAGGGCGAATTCGCAATCCAATTTTCTGGCAGAAGTTTCGGGATATGATATCCTTCATGAATAGTAAAGGCATTCCTTTCTTCGACATGATTGGTCCCAACATTGTAGTGCGTCGTCTTTCGGCCGAGGAGTGGATTCCTGTCCTCGTGGACTACAAGTCGGCCACGGGCTGGACGCATTGGTCTAAGCCTTGGTATTTCATTCCATCTCTACGACGTCGACGTCTGATACGGCAGGCGAATGCACTGATCACTCGATTCGGCCAGGAGAGAGAGAAAATCCAATAGCTTCCTCGCGTCCTATCCTATTCCGAATGTGCTTTCTTACTTCGCGATGCCCAAGAATGCGAGCACAATCATCGCGCCCAATCCGGCCAATCCAAATATCGCACTCACAACGAGTGAGGCCCAAAATGGGAGCTGGAGGTGAAACAAATACGTGGCAATCCCCCACCCGATCAATCCGAGGATGGTGTTCACAACAATGTTCTTGAGCATCATGAACACGAGAAATGCCCCGACTACAAGGACAATCCCCACAATCAGCCAGGACCAGTCTCCGGAAACAGAGTTGGCAATCGTTTGGGTGGCCTCGGCGGCCTGCAAGAGGAGGGTCATACCTCCAAAGGGTCCTTTCGTTTGTTATAAATCCGCCTCTTGGGGTGGGTCCTATAAAAATCAATCCACCCTTCTTTCATCATGGCCTTGAACTTTACGGACGCGCAGAAGAAGCTCTGCAATGCCTTGCTGGATGGACCCAAGTCTCTTGAAGCCCTCTCGGAAAGAGTCGGAATGAAGCACGCGGCCGCCCAGGAGGAATTGAAGCATTTGATTCAGCTCAAGCTGGTATCCCTGCAAGGAGTCCCGCCGATTTACCTCTTGAAAGAGGAAGTCGTGCAGGAGATGAAGCGACGCAAAACGATTGAATCGGAAGACGATAACAAGTTCCGCGTGCGTGTGTTGATTGAAGTGCAGGGATTAGAGGAGCAATTAGTCCAGAAGCAAGTGGAAAAAATCCTCGACACGATGCGCGCCGAGCCCATTTTCAAAATCTACGCCGTCAAGACGGAGAAAATAGTAAAAGTAGAGGAAAAATACACCACGTTCACGGAAATTAATCTCTCGGTTCGAGACTTCCGCGCCATGGTGCGATTGGCGTTTTTCTACGGCCCTGCCTCCATTGAAGTGATTAAGCCCGCTAAAATAGAGTTTACCCTCAATGATTTCCAGGATGGCCTAGTGGATATGACCGAGATGGTCCACGCCTACGCGGACTATATCATGGGGATTCTTTCCCGAAAGAAGGTGGAGGAGTTCAACACCAAGTTCTTCCAGGGTGTTCGTTCGGGTCACGACTTGAAGCCGAAGATCGAGGGAAAAGCCCCTCCTTTGCCCGAAGATCTCCCTTCCATCTAGGAATGGGGTTTTTCCTTGGCGAAACGGCCTCTCCATGGATTTCCTTATTTCTCATCTCTTCCTGAGGGCCTATTTTCTTTCGCGTATTGCCTTACCTCCCTACGATGATTGTACGGGGTATTTCCGCCCCTTCGTTATAAAGGAATTCATTACCTACGTCAATTGTCGGTCAAATCTCGAAACGTATTTAAACGGCTTGACCCATGGTAAGACTCAATGAGCCAGTCACCGATACCGATGGTCGTTTCGTCCATTGTATGGGTGTGCGAACGCTCGTTGTGATTCGTGAGGTGAAGCACAAATGAATGGATTGAAAGTACGCAAACTCGCAGCCGTTGTAGCTGGTGGTGCGTTGCTGGGTGCCGCAATGGCCCCGATGGTTTCGGCCATCAACAGCAGCGAAGCCAAGTCGGTTGTCTACAACGCCGATATGAGCCCTGTCGTCAACGTGGTCGTTGGAAAGAACGCCGCGGTCTCCGATGGTGTTTGGGCCGGTAACATCGCCCGAAAGATCGTCGAGAAAGCCGTCAAGGAAATGACGTATACTGGCGGAGCAGGCGGAAGCGGCACGGCCGTTGTCTCAGACCTCTCAGCCGTTTTGGCCTTGGGCGGAACCGTCACGGTTACGGGCGGAAAGACGTTCGACACCGCGAATTTGAATTCGGCCTCTGGAACCGCTGCCGTTGAATACGGACAGTCAATTTCAGAAGACCCCCTCTCCTTCTTGAAGGATGAGTCAATTTCTTACAAGTATAACGGATCCTCGACCTCGATCGATGTCCGCGAAACCATCGGAATGGACTTGGACGCCAAGTTCGAGACCGACGAAGACGTGCGCGATTTGGTCGCTATTTTCGAAGCCGGAGATGTCAACTATGTTTTGAACCTCGGCGGCGGAATTCCGACGAACGACACGGACGACGTTGTGGGAGACTTCTCCGACGACTCCGACGATAACATTCGAATCCCCTTCTTCGGAAAGACCTTCTTGGTCCAGACCGTTGACCAGACGGACTCGAACGCAGTCACGGAACTCCGATTGATTGAAGACAAGGCGAAGCAGACGTTCGTGGCTGGAGAATCCTTCACCATGGCCGGAAAGGGATCCTACTCAGGACAGACCCTCACGGTGACGATTGTTTCAATTGTCGCGACGAGCGGTGCCGGATCGTATCAGGCCAAGTTCAACTTGACGGATGAAGCCGGAAACGTTATCGACACGCAGACGGTTGCCTCAGGATCCTTCATCGACTTCGAAGATGACGAAGGCGACGAAGTGGTGAACGGAGACATTTACGTGGACACCGCCTCGGTCTCTACGGGAACCAACGAAGGAACGGTTGACGTTTTGGTTGGAACCTCCTCGGTGCGCTTGTTGGACGGACAGAATTATCCGTATAACGAAGACGCTGATGAAGAGAACATCGACGGACCCTACGGAGTCACGTTGAACGAAATCGCTTCGACGAACCGCTTGACCTCGGTGGTTATCTCCAACCAGGCCATGGACGACGACGAGGATTCAGTTGCCGGAGAATTGATCGCTTCCTACGCGGACTCGATTTTCGACGACGACAACCCCTTGTATTCGAAGAATAACGCATTGACGGCTGCCGGAGAAGAGGGCCCTTATGAGTTCTCCTTCTTGGACGGAACGGGTGCGTTGGGTGAAGACTTCTTCAAGATCACCTTCAACGGATTCGAGAACGACGAAGAGATGACCTACATCAAAGTCGGGAACAACGAAATTCAGTTCCGCGACGCGCAGGACTCTACGCACAAGGTGCCCTTCTGGTTCGTCCGGACGGACATCGACTCGGCCACGAAGACTGCTACCAGCGATGGTTCAGACTTCACGTTCGACGAGACGCAGGACCTGTGGTGGGATATCAACACGGCCAGCCAGGACTTCAACGTGTCTAACGGTACGTTGTTGAACGGTGTCGCAGTGTCGATTGTCAGCAGCCAGCTGAACACGGATAACGGAGACGTCAACGTTCTCGCGCTTGCCGGAACCGCCGTGACCATTAAGGGTGTCACCTACATTGCTGAAGGACGCCAAGGTGCCGGTGTCGTCAAGTTGACGGCGGACGGATATGTTCGAGTTGCGGACGCCGAGTTGGACAGCGATGTCTCGACTTCGGACTTGGTTCAAGGATTGGGCGGATTGTCCAACGTGACGGGTGTCACGGGCGGAACAACTACGGCCAACTTGGCGGGTGTCTTCTTCTACGACGACGCCAACCAGAGCGGAACCTCTATCGCGGTCTCAACAGCCCCGATGTTGCTTCCCTTGTCCGGTGACAACTACAATGTGGCATACTCCTACTACGTGGAAGAATCCGCGGATGAAGGACTGTACTTCATGTTGTACGGTGACACGGCCAACCAGCACTCGACCGGAAACGGAGTGACGATTCCGTATAACACCACGCTGCAGAACAGCAAGCGATTGGCGTTCATCGGAACCGACGTTGCCGAAGACGGAACAGCGGATAAGAACTTCTACTTCCCGCAGATCGACGATTTGGGACAGGACGATTCGAGCACCACGGTGTTCTCTTCGATCTTCCAGGTCGACGAAAACGGCGGTACGGAGTATCCGATCCGATTCTACATCGACAACCAGACCGACGACATCCCCAACACGGATGACGACGATATCGCAACCCCTACCTCGGATGTCAACTACGGTTGGTCCAGCACAGGATTGAACGGAACCACGTTGACGTTGGACTTTGAGGACAGCGACAGTTTGGAAGCCGCTTGGACGGACTTCGGTACGAAGATCTCGATCGAAGGACACGACGCCGCAGAATTCTGGATCCCCGAGAACCGACCTCAAATCGAGTTCATCGTCTCCGGAGCCTCTACGACGACGGAAGTCGAAGGTGGAGAAGAAATTGAAGTAGACGAAGGCGAAACGGGTACCTTCACGACCGGAACGCAAGTTGCGGTTAAGGAGATTAAGTACACGGCCACGGTCACTGACGGCTCAACAGTCGTTGTGGCAGGCGCTCCCTTCACGTATACGACCCCCGCCGCCTTGAACGGTAAGGCTCAGGTCTATACGACGGATTCAGCCGTTCCGGGACCCAAAGTCATTGTGGGTGGACCTTTGGTCAACTCCTTGGCTCAGGAAATCGCGGACCAGTTGAACGCGGACGGAGACATGGTCTCTGGTGTGTTCGGAGGCAATATCATTGTCGCCGGATACAGCGCGGAAGACACCGGACAGGCAGCCCAAGACCTCATTTCGGCCTTGGACGCTATCTAAAGGCGTCAACTCCAAGTGGATGGTTAGCGGAGTAGGGGGGAAATCCCCCCTCTCCTTTCCCATTTACTCTCTCTTTTTTGTTTGAGTTTTTCCTTCTCTTTTCATTATTCTCGTGGCTAAAACGTTCCATTAAAAGGCTTTTTTGGGAATCTTTGGTCTATGCGCAACGTACATTTGTATGCTCTCTTCGCCCTCTTGTTTGCGGGGGCCTTGTTCCTCGCGGTCACGCAGACCACTCCTCAAGAGTTGTGGGGGAAGATCTTCGCGACCAAGTATGAGTACTCCCTCACCGAGAGTGGGATTCTCTTCGCGTCCAATGATGCATCCATTGAGGAATCATTGGCATTCATCGGCCAGCAGAAGAGTTTTGTCCTTTCCCCTGTGGGACTGCAGACCAACGGTTCATTGAACGGGTTGATTGGGGATGCGCTGGTGCAGCAACAGATTGTATTGGGCGGAAACCAAAAACTTACGATGACGGTTGTTCGCGTCTATGATGTTCCGAATGGAAAGTGGTTGGGCTGTCAAACGGATTATGGTACGGCCAAGGATTCGCAGTTCATTGGTTTAGAAGAATGCCAGTCTCTCTTGTCCCCGTCGAATTCGTATGTGATTCTCACCGCGTTCCCGGATGACTCTTTGAGTCAGCCGTTGGTGTTGATTTCCCCCACGTCGACCGTGATATACACGCCTAAAGAAGAGGATATTCCGGGCGTGAACTACTTATTCCTGCGCGGCGTCTTCAAGAATGCAGAGCAGTTGATTGGGGTCGCGAATCAAGTTGTGGATGCGGTTCAAAATCCCGACACGAATACAAATTAGTCTTGCTCGTCGGCTTCATCCGTTGTATTGACGGGAAGCGAATCGTTCTTCATCAACTCACGCAGCGCGGTCGTGGCATACGCTCCTTTGTCGAGCCAGAATGATACGGTTGCCGCGGTCTTTCCTTCATAGAACGCATCCTTCTCAACTTTTTCGAGCTTGAAATCGTGAACGCGCAACAAGATTGGTTTTCTCGCGCCCCAACTGGAGAGTTCTCCCAACTTGGGGTTGTTGAATAATTTAGGGTGGACACCTTCCTTGGATAGTACTCCTTGTTCGATATCTCCCGGGATTCCCTTTGCATAGGTGGACTGGCTTCCCGGCAAGGGCGCGGTGGGGATTCCATTCTCGAGGATGTCTCCTTCCATGGCGTACATGAGTCCTTTCCTCACGCGCTCGGCGACGATGAGGTTGAACAAATGGCTCTGGTAGGCGTGCGTGAACAAATACCTCGTCTTCTGGGGCAATCGTTGGAAGGCCCCGGCGAAGTCCTTAGGGTTGGTTACGAGGTGATTGAGCATGATTACCTCAAAGTGCATCTTATCCGGGAATTCCTTGAGAGCGCGGGAAAAATCATGCGTCTCGCGCAATTGTTTCCGTGCATCCGCCACAATATCCTCTTCTCCCACCGAGGGTTTCGTGAGGTATTCCATCACGGCTTCGTCCATTTTACCTTCTAACAAGAGCTTCCCCACTACATGCGTGATGTTTCGGATGCCCCCGAAGCGTTGTTCGCCGTAATAATTGGGCACCCCATTCGCGAGTAGTCCAGAGAAGGCGTGGATTTGTTTCTCGGTTTCTCCCATCAAATGGGGAATGTCTCGGATGGTGATTCTAAACTTATTTCCCCTTGCGTCTCCTAGATCAATACGTTTGTCCGACCACTCGGCGTGATGCAATGCGATTCCTCGCATGCTGAATCGTTTTAATTTTTCAATCTCGGGTCGCCACATGGAGATGCGTTGGCAGGTCAATGCACGCTTGTCTTTCAATCCCGCATACCCGATTCGCTTCACGCTGTTTCCCGTTCCACGGGATAGGTTTCGGATAGCGAATGTCGTTTCGAGGTTGAACTTTTCCATTCTCACGTGCAATTGGTCAAACTTTCGAGGGTTAGGATTCTCGGGAATCGTGAGGTTGATTCGGGGAGGGGGGTTGAGGTTCAATTGTTCAATAGTACAAACCGTTCCGTCCTGAAGGATTTCCTCTACTTGAAAGTCCTCGATTCGTCGCTTGAGTTGCCCTCCTAACGGGGGTGTTTTCGTGAAATAGGGGAGGTCCATGTCCTAGAATGAGTCCGATGGGCTTTAATGCCTGCTACTTGTACCGGAGCATCGCGCCAATTCCGCCGAAGGAGTGGTAGAATTGGGATCCTTCCTCGGAGTCCATGGAAATAACGGCGGTTTCCGTTCCCATGGCGTGGGTCTTCTCTAATAAGTGGTCCAAATAGTCGGCTTCCTCTACTTCTTCCACGGCTCCTTGGCACTTTTCGCATTTGATTTGGGTATCGTCAAATTCTTGCTTGGGGTCCTTGATCGTGAACATCTTCTCATGCTCACACTGGGTACACTTCACCGTGATGATTCTCCACGCGATTCCTTCCGAGAGAATAAGCAGGGAGACTTGTCCCTTGTTCAATGCCCCTTCAACATCCATCTGCCCATACGTGGCCAGTCCGTCCTTGGCGACTTCGGTCATGAACTTAGAAAGGATGGCCTTTTCGCGCATGATCTCCGTGTTGCGCAGCAAGTCTTCGCTTCGCTGGATGATTTCACGAATACCCGATTCATCCGTGTAGGATAAATCAATGGTTCCGAGTATCTTGTCTCGAATACGATAATCCAATGCTTCCAATCCCAAAAAATCATTCTTGGTTTGACCCGGTCCGCCGACGATTACTCCCTTGAGTTTGTCGAATTTTCCTTCCAATGAGGAGTTGATTTTAGCCGAGATACTCTTGTAGAAGTCATTCGCGGCTTCTTCTCGCAAGTGTTCGAATCGTTGCGCGGATTGTCCACCGGCACGGAACTTTCCGGCAACATTTGAAGTAAAGTGTCCGATGATCTCGTAGCGCTTTCCCACTAACAAGGCAATGGTGGCCTCTCGCTTGTCCATGACCACAAAGCAGTACACTTCGTTCGGGACCATCATGTCTTGTAGCGGATCCAAGTGGAAGGAGGAGTCACACCAATACAGTTTGGTGCGCAAGGCCTTGAGGGCCTTCACCACAAACAATCGCAAGTCCGTGCGTCCTTCAATCGGGGAGATGTTTCCGGAGAACACGGCCATTCCGGTGGCGGGAATATCAAAGTTGATTTGTTTGAGGTAATTGGAAATCTTCTTCAGCGCGGACTGAACATTTTTTCGTGTTTGAGGGGATTTGATGTTGGAAGACTGACTCATTTCCGTGGCCAATTGGTTCATCACCGAACTACGATCCGTTCCATGCGGAATATACACGGAAATGAGTTCGGTTCCTCGTCCCTTGTAGCCGGACAGCTCCTTCAGCTTCTTCTTGAAGAGGGCCTGCTCGGCCGAGTCGGCTTCTATTAGGGTTTCTTTGGGCATATACTGTGCCTTCTAACATAATGGGCTTAGGCAAGTTTTTATAGCGGGGTGTAGTGAGAAAAGTTGGCGGTGTAGCAGCTGTTCAAAGGGGTAGGGTCCAGTTATGGACATGTTTGATTTATTCCGGGAAACCGATGCCAATTCGAAGCCGGAAAAGACCCTCTCGCCGGACAGTCCGCCAATTCCAGAATCCCATTCTTCGCTCAATGACTCGGATGAGTCCACGGGTTTGTTCGCACCTTCTCCTGAATCCGAAGAAGCGCCCTTTCCTTCTACGTTAGCTCCTTCGTCTCGCAATGCGGTTTCCAATTCACTCGTGATTGCGATTCCGGGTTCGGTTATCCTGCGTTCCAATTCTTTTCAACTCGCGTGGCTCTCTCGCCTCGCCCAATCGATTGAATCCTTGCGCACGAATGGAACGAAAGTTTCCGTCGTCGTGGGGGAATCTCCCGATGTTCGCACGGCGTCTCGCGCGGCGCACCAATTGAGTTTGCATCCCACTGAAATTGGTCAGGCGATGCGCGCTTCTTCGGGATTGAATGCCTCCTTAGTGTTGCGCACCCTCTCTCAAGCCCACCCTCAGGTGTGCGAGGATATCCAAGAAACGGTGTCGCTATTGCAAACCGACACGTTGCCGGTAATGCTGGGTTCGAAGGACTCATTGTCTATGGAAGCTCGCGCGGCGATGCTCGCCGAGAGTATGGGGGCGAAGATGGTGTTGTTTTCGGAGATGGATATTCCGTACAACACCCTTCATCACGGTCGCTTCTCCAAGATGGCCTCGGATTCGGCGTTCAAGTCCAACCAGCAGTTCATTGTAGACCCTCTAACGGCATTAGTGTTGGCCCGCTCGAAGGTGGAAACGCTTTTGCTGTCCGAGAAGCATGTCTCCAAGCTCGCGTCCGTGTTGAGTGGGCAAGCCAAGGAAGGCACGTGGATTACCAGTTCCCCGGCGGCTGCAAAAGAAGAATAATTTCGGCTACTGCACGCCCTTATTGCCTAAGTGTTTGATCTCATCGAAGATGTAGTTCTCGATGGTGCGATTTCCCAAAAGTATTTCGGCTTCAATCGGGGTGAGCATGGGCTTGTCATATCGCTCAAAGTCATCTGTGGCGATTCGGGAGCAGGCGGTGTTGATGTACGCATCCACTTTGACTCCGATGAGGGAGGTAGGATTCACAAATTCCATTCCGACCATGTAGACTTTCTTTCCCGCTTGTTCGAGTTGTTCTTTGAGTCGCATTCCCAGTGCTTTGCGTAATTGTCCTTTCTTTGTGCAGAGAATAATGGCGAATGATTGCGCGTCTTTGGCTTTAGCGATGAGTCCGAATCGTTGGCGGAGGTATTTTTCCTTGTACTTGTTCAAGTCTTCCAATCCAAGCGTGAAGGGATTGTATTGGAACGTGGGTTTCTTGCTCGCGAATGAGATGGCGAGGGCGTGGAAGTATCCGTCGCCGAAATACAAGTTGGCATCGACTTTCTCCTCAATATCCCTGCGTGCGGATACATCGCATCCAAGGATTTGCCCGTCTTTGAGGTCGCCCATCCCGACCATGACTTCATATCCGGATTTTTCCAATTCGGATTTGATCTGAGGCAGGTAGCGGTGGCACTGAATCGTAACATACACACCTATTTTCTTGTGCGTCTTGAAGAAAGGTTCATTATGCAGGGCTTTGACGCACCCGGGGATCATGTTATCCTCTAACGGATACTCCACCGGCCAATAAATCACGGGGATTCCCGTGTGGATCATTTTGGAATGACCGAAGTGGATGACTAAATCGCACCCCAACAATTGGGCTTGGTGGTCGGCGATGTCGCAGGCTCCAAAGGAAGGATCCAACATCGTGATGGTGGGCACTCCTGCGCGGGTGAACGTGTCCTCAATCTCCGTGAGGTTGCTTTTGAGTCCTTCAGGGATCTGTAAAAGGACCATCTTGGGTTTACGCGGCGTGACTTCGGCCAGCAATTCGTCCAGGTGTACGTTCGAGTCCATGGGTTAGGCGTCCTGTTTCGAAAAAGAATGGAGAACGAAGGAGAAGGGATGACTGAATGTCATGGTTACTTCTTCTTCGCGTCTTTCGCCGGGGCGGCCTTGGCATCCTTGGCGGGAGCGGCTCCTTTGGCAGGGGCTGCTCCTTTTGCGGCCGGGGCTCCCTTGGCGTCCTTTCCAGCGGCGGGTGCAGCGGCCCCTTCGGCAGCCGGAGTGGCTCCTTCGGCGGTGGCAGCTTCGGCCTTGACTTCCACTTTCTCTTCGCGGACCGTCTTAGGCAGGGTACCGATGCTGGTGATATCGTCATGGGCGTCCACGCTCATCTTGAGTCCCAACTTGGGGATGGCGCGCAAGAGTCCCTTCTTCACATCCTCGATGTGGGCTTCGTTGCACAAAACAGAGAAGATCTTTTGTCCGGCTCGAACGCGAGCGGCTTTACCGATGGGCTTTCCGAAGGCATGCTTCATTCCGGATGAGACACGGTCCGCTCCGGCTCCCTGGGCGAGTTTGTTTTCTCGCATGATGTGATAGGGGACAATGCGGAGTCGCATGAAGAAATTATCTTTTCCAATCGAGTTGATTAGGTGTCGGTTCACGTTCAATCGTGCGGATTCCAATGCGTTGTCGCGGATTTGGACGTGGGCTTCCTCGTTCATGAGGTCTACAATCGAATCATACTTCTTGAGGGGGTTTCCCATGTTGAATTGTCGTGTTCGAAGACCGGGATTGGTTCCGATGAAGTTCTTGTCGTGCTTCGTGACGGCAATACGCGTATAGGCAGGCTTGCTCGTTGTGCGGTAACAGTGTGCCGGTCGGATTCCCATTTTTCATCCCTTTTTTACGTTCAACTAAGCAAAAACCCCTGGCGAATCCTTTTAAAGCGCATCCATGGGGTCGGGGTTCTTGGTCCTTGTTTTATAGCCTAAAACGCCCTACTGGGAGAATGAAGGATTATGACGTCATCGTGGTCGGGGGCTCCCTGAGCGGGAGTGTTTGCGCCCATACCCTGGGAGAAAAGGGTCTGCGTGTTTTATTGGTGGACAAGGCCTCCTTTCCTCACCCGAGAGGGGGGCACGACCTCATCCTAGAGCCGGAGATGCGTGTTTTAGGGGGTATTTTGGGCCCTCGTTTGGAGGGGAAAAAGCCCCTCCCCTTAGGGGGGTTATCCTTGGTGGGGGACTCGTTAGAGGGTCCCATTCACTCCCCCTCCTTCAAGGGATATGGGCTTTCCCGTACGACCCTGGATATGCTCCTTTTCGAACAGGCCTCCAAAAGAATAGACTTCCGTGAAAAGTCCCAGGTGGTGGGATTGGTTAAGAGTGAAGGCAAAGTCTCCGGCATTCGTCTCGCCAATCTTTCCACGAAAGAGGTCAAGGAGTATTCCTCGGATGTGATTATTGGCGCGGATGGTCCCTTGTCGAATGTTTCCGAGTGGATGAATCTGGACACGTACAATCCCTCGCAAGCATGGACTTCGATTCAAACGAGTGTTTCGTTTTCGGATCCCATTGAATCTTTCGTGCGCGTGCATCCGTTGTTGGATCACTCCCCTGCGTACGCGTGGATGATTCCACAGTCCGTTGAAAGTATGAGCGTGGGGTTGTCGTTTCCCCTCAAGCATGTGCGCGGGAAGCGATTGGACTTATCTCATGAGTTGAAATCATTCCTTTCCAATCCGTTCTTCGTTTCGCGCAACGCTACTGTTTCAGATTTTGTGGAATCCACGGCACGCATTCATTCCTCTCCTCTTTCTCGCTCGAGTGATAATGTGTTGGTAGTGGGTCACGCGGCCGGAGTAGGCGGCCCTTTTCTTGGGGAATCCTTGTCGAATGAGATTCGCTCCGCGCAATTAGCCAGCGATGTGATTGTGCGCGCTTCCGAGAGTAAGTTTGATTCTGCTATTCTTGCGGAGTATTCCTCTCGCTGTGCGGTGGAGTTGGGTCCACGCCTGCACGATTCTGCGAATGTTCAACGCTGGATTGGATTCTCCCCACTCCTGCGTCGCGGATTAAAAGTGGCCGATTCACGGGCGGGCCAGGATTACTTGCTATCCAACGTGTGGCACTGCCCGGAATCTCGGAGGGCACTGTCTCATCCATTTGAGACCATTAAGTTGGTGGCTGGCTACTAGCCATCGGCGAATTACGATAATAAAGGGCAAGTTCCCGGATTATGCATGGATGGATTATTCGTCCGCTTCGTAAAAAACGAATTGCACAGGAAGCCTCTGCTCGAGCTTCATGTCTATGCGGTTAAGCGCAAGCCTGTGTTTAATCGCGGAGAAATTCTTACTTCCCATGAAATTCAAGAATCAATCCATAGGGCCAATTTGACTCACATGCAGCGGGTAGGTTCTCTCGGGATACAGATTGATGGAACGTTAGGCAAGGTAACCAATTATCCCTTTGATGGTCTTCCGGAAGGATTGAGGGGATTTTTCAAGAAAAAAGGAATCGCGGTCCGATTGGAACGCGCAATGATTCTTCGGGCGCAGGAGCGTTTCCCTCATTTATCATTTATCACGAGCTATCCTCCAGTTTCAAATGAACGAATTGCCCAACAGGCGCGGCGTGGAATTTCGAATCCACTTGCTCCCGTTCCGATTAAGGAATATCTTTCCCGCATGGATGCAATCATTCAAAAGCATTCAAGGCCTGAACCTGTTTCTACTTTTCGCCGTCCCCCTTTGCGTGAACGAATTCGTCGACTGTTGCGTGCAAAATCGGCGAGGCGAAAGTGAGAGAAATTACTCAACTATCTAGTAATAATATTTCTTGTCGTCGTGGTTGTATATTTTCTTCGACTGCTTCGGCCAGCGTTTCTGGATCTCCTCGAAATAGGGCTTCAACACCGGGTGCCATTTTGTTTTCCGGTTATTCTTCTCATACGTGATGAACTCATACAGTTCTTGCTTGAAGTTTCCTTCGTTTTCGTACTCTAATGCCTGGAAGAGCATCTCAAGGGTTTCCACTTGCTTCACGAATAACCCTTCCTTCGTCTTGCGGTGTTCGAATTCCTCCCATATTGCGCGGAATTCTTTTTGTTCTTTTTTGGGAATCGTCTTGAAGAATTTCTCCACTGCGATGTGTTCTCTCTTTTCTTTCTCTTCTTTCGTGATGCCTTCCGTAGGGGTGTAATCGTTGTCGAATATTTCCGTGGCGTCGTGGATCAATCCCATCTTCAGCATTTTTTCCTTGTCATACCCTTTCGGGGCGAGCAAGTAGGCCATGAGTCCGGCTCTCCAAGAATGATCCGCCACACTTTCAACGTTTTTTACTCCACGATTTACCCAGCCCATTCTTTTCTGTTCCTTGAGTCCGGTTAAGGCGGTGATGGTTTCGAAGAATGGGGTTTTCGTCTTAGCAGGCATGTGGGATTGGTTCGGTGGAGAGAATAAAAGATAAGCGGGGGCCGAGAGTCGAACTCGATTTTCCAGCTCTGCAGGCTAGCGCATGACCGTTCTGCCACCCCCGCAACGAGGTAACGTGGTCGCGTTCTAGGATATGGACGCGGATAAGGGTTTTAATGCCCGTGGGCCTCTTCCGAGGATGGCCTTGCTCAAAGCAGTCGTTTTCGACTTCGACGATACATTAGTGGAGAGTGGAGAGACCTCGTACCGGAACCACTGCAAGGCCGCCTATGCATTAGGGTGGCCCAAGCCCTCATTTGGGGTGTTTTTGAAACACTGGGGGAAACCCTGGCATGGGATGATCAGTGCATTGTTCCCCCACAAGGATGTAAATGAGTTCATCCAGACGTATTCTCGGATTCGCCTCTCGTCGCGATACCCACTCATTCCGGGGGCGTTGGACGCATTGAATTTTTTGCACGAGCATCACATCGAAATAGGTATCTTGTCCAACAAACCCACGGATCAACTTTTCCAGCGCATCAATCACACGACGATGAATCCCAAAATATTTTCATTCGTCTTCGGAGAACAATCCACCAAATACAAGAAGCCCGATTCAAGGGTATTTGATGAGGTTTTGTTTGCGTTTCGAAAGCATTACATCAAGAAATCGGAAATATTGTATGTGGGGGACTTGACCGTGGATTATTTTGCCGCACGCGGAGCCGGAGTGGATTTTTGTGCCGTGTTGAGCGGGTTTCATTCCAAGCAGCGCTTCCTGCGGGAGGGATTGGACGCCCAGCACATGGTTCCGTCCGTGAAATACCTCCCGGAATGGCTGACCGACTACGGCTACATCAAAAAAGCCCATGGAAAAGGATACTAATTTTTTCCCCTTATTGGCCGTCTTCCACCCCAACCCTTAAATCGCTTCAAGATGTATTCCTGGGATGCGCCTTGCGATTGTTTCCGACACCCATTTGGGGTTTGCCCGAGGGTCTCCTCGAGAAGGGGATGCGTATTCCAATCTCAAACAGGCCCTAGAAGGCATCGTGAGTCAGGAGCCGGATGCGATTATTTTCCCCGGGGACTTATTCGACCATAAGATTCCCACGCAGGAAGTATGGCATGAGTGTTTGGAGTTATTTGGTCTGCTTCAGAATGGAAAGCAACCCTCCGTGAAAGTAACCCACCATTTGAGGGATGGGCACACAAAACCCTATGCGTATCGGGGAATCCCCATCATCGCCATCGCGGGAACCCATGAATACCGTTCCAAGGATTTGAAGAATGCGTTACAAGTGTTGGAAACTGGGAATTTCCTCACGTGCCTGCATGCCTCTCATGCGTTGATTGAGAAGGATGGAGAAAAAGTCGCCATTCACGGGATGAGTGGGATTCCGGAGAAGCGCGCACTGGAAGCGCTGCGGATGTACAATCCTCAACCTCGGAAGGATGCGCATAATTTGTTGGTGCTGCATCAATCCATCAAAGAATTCCTTCCATCGAATGATGACATGGTCGCCACGATTGGACTTTCGGATTTACCCAGCGGATTTGATTTGTTGGTGAATGGTCACCTGCACTGGACCTCCATCACGGAATGGGAGGGAAAGAAACTCCTCATTCCCGGATCCACGGTGTTCACCCAGATGAAGCGATTAGAGGGGGAGAAACCCAAGGGGTGGTACATCTATGACACGCAAGGCAAAGATTTGCAGATGCACCATATTCCTAAGCAGCGCAAGTTGTATTATCACTGCATGAAGTTCAAGCATGCCTCTCCTCGGCAGATTGTGAAAAAGTGCCGAGAGATTGTGGCGGAAGACTTGAAAGTCTCGCATGAACAGCTTCCCTTGTATCGCCTCAAGCTCAAAGGGACCCTTGCGAAGGGGTACACGCAGGCGGACGTGGATATGAATGCTATTTTGGAGGGCTTTCAGGAAAAAGCCTTGTTTTCCACCATGAAGAAGTTTGAAACCGGGGAGTTTTCCGTGCGTTTGGATGAATTACGTGCTCTCCACCGTTCCAAAGTGAGCCTTTCCCGCATGGGAATTGATTTGTTGGAGAAAAACCTTGCTCAAACTCCTTTTGCGCAGCGATTGGACGCGAAACGATTGTTTGAGATGTTAGAGGATAAGGAGAACCTCGAGAAAACCATTCAATTGTTGGACGCCGGAGAGATTGTCAAGCGAGACAATGCAAATTCGGACGAAAAAGTAATCATTGTCACGAAATAATGTTTACTTTCGCGTTTCGCGGTGAAAGTACGTCAGCGCATGCATGGCTTGCGTGGCGTCGATGGGCTCCTCGAACGTGTGGATGCCTTCTTTTTCTAATAACTTCATGTGCATTTTTGCGTATTCCCCGCCTGCACTCACAATCAATACCGGTTTCTTTCGCTTGGTGAGCAATTCGGATAATCCTTCGATAATGTCCGAGTCGAGCGTAGGAACTTGGAATAAGAGGATGGTGATGATGGAGTCCACCGCAGGGTCGGCCAGGGCATTCTGAATGGCCACGATGAATCGGTTGTTGTCCGCGTCCCCCGTCAAGTCCATGGGATTCTTGATGACGGCATAGGAGGGAGAGGCGGCGATGATGGGCTTCTTGAACGAATCTCCCATCTGTGCGAGGGTGAGGGATGATCCTTCCAACGCATCCGTGGTCAACACCCCATATCCTCCCCCGTTCGTGATGATTTGTACGCGGGTTCCTTTGGGGGTGGGCTCGGTCTCAAGTACGCGGGCATAATCGAACACTTCGCGCATGCTATTCGCAAGGATGAGTCCGGTCTGCTTGACTACAGCTTCGAATACCTTGGCGCTTCCGGCCAAACTACCCGTGTGAGAGGCTGTAGCTTTTCCTCCCGCGTCGGACATTCCTCCCTTGATGATGATAATGGGCTTCACGTGGGCATACTTTTTGGCCACCTGGAAGAACTTCTTCCCGTTTCGAACCCCTTCTAAGTAGACGCAAATGACCTTGGTCTCGCGGTCGTTGATCAAGAACTCCAGCAAGTCCGCCTCATCCACCGACATGGCGTTTCCATACGAGATGAATTTGTTGATTCCATAGTCTTTGCTCCCGGCCCAATCCAATATCGCGCTTCCGAGTGCACCGGATTGAGAGATGAAAGAGATTTTTCCCTTCTTGGGTCGCATCAGGCGATAACGGGGAAGGAATAACGTGTCAATTCCCGAGTGCGTGTCCATGACGCCCAAACAGTTGGGTCCGATGACGGGCATGTTGGGGTATTTATCCATGGCTTTCTGCAGCTTATTGGCCAACTCATGGTTGCCTACTTCCGAAAACCCCGCGGAGATGATGATGACCGACTTGACTTTCTTTTTTCCACATTCTTCAATCGCTTTGGGGACCATTTCTCCCGGAATCGTGATGACGGCTAGTTCCACATTCTCTTTGATGGAGGAAATGGACGGGTAGCATTTCACGTTGAGGATGTTCTCCGCGTTGGGATTTACCGGGAACACTTTTCCTCGGTATCCTCCCTTCACAAAGTTCTCCAGCACCACATACCCTATTTTTCCAGGGTTGCGGGAGGCCCCGATGATGGCGACGGACTTGGCGGTAAAGGCGTATTGGAGGTTGGGCTTCATCCTCAAGGCATCCTTTTCTCTGTTATAAAGGTTTTCTGCGAGGTCGTCTTTTTCTTGCTTCTAAAAGTTGCATATGCACTCTCCGTATACGTGCAATTCGTTCGTTTTTCGTTTTGGATGCGATG
>CAZKYB010000015.1:13477-20925 GCA_964557045.1 uncultured archaeon | reverse complement strand
GTTCCTATTCAAGACGGCCACCATTCGAGAGAGCCGATTCGATAAGGCCGAATCTAATTCCACCATTCTTGAGGGGTTGACTCCATGACTATCCACATGCTGCCAGGGATCAACGCCGACGCGCAGACCAAAGCGTATTTCGACGAGCTCGTTGTGCGTGTGAATACGCAATTCGAGCTCGCCCAGAAAGCCAGGCAGACCGGGTTCGACATCCATAATGAAGTCGAGTGTATTCCGGTGACCGACTTAGCGGATCGTACGGAGAAACTCGCGGGACCCAAGGGTGTGGCGGAGCGTTTTCGTATCATCTTGGCCGAGCAAAAAGGGGACCGAATGAAGGCCATCTTCGTCATATTCAAGGAAATCGTCCTGGAAGAAGGAAACTGGTATCACAATCCCGACATGGAGAAGCGCATTGAACAAGGAATCAAGACGTGCCTCGTCATCATGACAGAAGGAGTCGTTGTTGCCCCGCTGGATGGATTGCCCCATGTTAAATTGGGAACCAATTCTGATGGAACCAAGTTCGTGGACATCTACTTTGCCGGACCCATTCGTGCCGCGGGAGCGAGTGCAGCGGTATTACCATTAATTTTGGGGGATTACGCGCAAAAACTCCTCGAATTGGGCGTGTATCAACCCACGCATGAAGAAATTGAACGCTACGCGGAAGAAGTGGACATTTATCAAACCGATGTGGTGTCGCGACAAATCAAAATGACGCTCGATGAGCTGCGCATCATCGCGAAAGGGTGTCCAGTGTGTATCAATGGAATTCCTACGGAAGATTTAGAGGTTACCGCGTGGAGAAACCTCCCACGCATACCTTCCAATCGTATTCGCGGGGGAATGGGTCTTGTCATTACGGAAGGATTGGGATTGAAAGCTCTCAAGGTGATGTCCTGGACGAAGCAATTAGGATTGGATTGGTCATTCTTGGAAAAAATAATCAAGGTGGAGAAGAAAGCCGACCAAGTGGTTGAACTCAAACCGAACTGGAAATACTTAGAAGGTGTGGCGGCAGGGCGACCACTCATTGCATACCCTTCGGAGTGGGGTGGTTTTCGCCTCCGATACGGAAGAAGTCGAAACACCGGGTGTGCAGGAAAGGGAGTCAACCCCGCGTTCATGTATTTGATGGACGAATTCATCGCCGTGGGAACGCACGTGCGTATCGAACGACCCGGAAAGGCTGCGCAACTGTTTCCGGTCGAGACGATTGACGGCCCCACGGTGTTGCTGAAGGATGGAAGCGTGCGATTGATCAACACGATTGAAGATGCGCAACTGGTGCGTCCATTAGTGGACAAAATATTGTTCGTCGGAGACATGCTCGTGACGGTGGGAGACTACCGAAAGGCCGCCCATCCACTCACTCCCAGCCCCTTTGTACCCGAATGGTGGGTGCAATTAGTGGCTAAAGAATTAGAGAATGGTAAAACCACGCGCGTGGATGTATCCACGTACTTGGACTCCCCTTATCAATCCATTTCGTTCGCCGATGCGCTCCAGATTTCAGATGATTTGGGCGTTCCCCTGCACCCTGCCCACACGTGGTACTACAAGGGGTGGAATCTCGAGGAGACGAAGACAATTATTGACGAGGTCAAGCTCTCTAATGACGCGGGAATGGGATTAGGTCTCATCCGCTTCCCTATTGAAGGGGGACTCAAGAAGAAATTAGAGAAAGCCGGCGTGCCTCATCGAATAGACACTAAGCACATCTATCTGGATGAGAACGTGTCCGAGGCGTTCCGCCTCTTCACGCGAAACTCGGTCGAACCTATCTTGCCGGAGGACACTCCCCTATCCCTTCTTTCCCGCGCCGCGGGCATCCCCATTCGAGATAAGGCCGGAACCTTTGGCGGTGGACGAATGGGGCGACCCGAGGCGGCCGTTCCTCGAACGATGAAGGGAAACCCACACGTGTTATTCCCGATTGCCCTTGCAGGGGGAGCGACCCGAAGCATCAACCGTGCCGCGGGACTGGTTACCATTAAGGGAAAGTCTCACCGCGAGACGAATGGAAAAACCACCGTGGAAGTGGGTTTATTTGAATGCCCCACGTGTCGCAGCGTGGGGGCGCGACGATTCTGCATCACGTGCCAAGCCGTAAGTGTTCCCGTGTTGATTTGTACGAACAAAGAATGCCTTGCATTGAATCACCAAGCCAAGTGTACACGCTGTGGAAGCGTGGCGAAACAGGGAGAATCGTACACAATCAACTTGCGCAATGAGATTGAATGGGCGGCCAAGAACCTCGCGGAGAAAATACCCGAACCGGTGAAGGGAGTCAAGGGCTTAATTTCAGATGAAAAGAAACCCGAGCCCTTAGAGAAGGGAATCCTGCGCGCCAAGCATGATTTACACGTCTTTCGTGATGGGACAGGACGATTCGAGCTGTTGAATGCGCCCATTACGCACTTTTATCCCAAGGAAATAGGAATGACCGTGGAGCGGGCGAAGGAATTAGGGTATTTGAAGGACGCGAAAGGAAATCCATTGGAACGAGACGATCAATTGGTGGAAATGTTCGTGCAGGACATCATAGTTAACGAAGGTTGTGGGGATTGGCTCCTGCGCTCGGCGAAGTTTGTGGATGACTTGCTGGTGAAGTTCTACAAGCTGACTCCCTATTACAACGCCAAAACCGCCAAGGACATGATTGGACACTTAGTTATTGGACTGGCCCCCCACACCAGTGCCGGCATCGTTGGGCGTGTGATCGGGTACACGAAAACACGTTTGGGGTGGGGACACCCGTACTTTGTGATGTGTAAGCGACGAAACATCGATGGGGACCAGGATTCGGTCATGCTCCTGATGGATGCCCTCCTGAACTTCTCCCATTCCTACTTATCTCACTCCCGCGGAGGACGAATGGATGCCCCGCTCGTTTTCACGGTGGCATTGAACCCTCAAGAGATTGACGATGAGGTGCATGAGATGGAAACGTGCTCCTTGTACGCTCCTTCGTTCTACGAAAAGACGCAGACGTTTTCTGAACCCAAGGTCGAAGAGGTTCCGGTGGTGAAAAAGAAGCTGGGAAAGGACACGCAATATATCAATCTCAATTTCTCCCACACCACGAGTGTATTTGATCGCGGTCCCACACAAAGTAGTTACACCAAACTCGAGTCGATGGAGGACAAGCTCAACGCCCAGGCGAAACTCCAATCCAAATTGGTCCCCTTGCAGTTCCAGGACTCCCTTGAACGCGTGATTGTCTCTCATTTGTTCCCGGACATCATTGGAAACACGCGGGCATTCTCTCGACAAACCTTCCGCTGCACTAAATGTAATGCGAAGTATCGCCGCTTACCCCTCACGGGACATTGTGCAAAGTGTAAAGAAGGAAATGTCATCCTGACCATTGCGCAGGGATCCGTTCGAAAGTATTTGAATATTGCCAAGAACATGATTCACCACTACGACCTATCCAATTACCTCAAACAGCGCATCCAGTTGGCCGAAACCGAAATTGATGCCGTTTTTCCCCCGGAAAAGCAAACACAGAAAAGCCTCTTTGAGTTTGCCTAATCATGCCCCTCCGCTACGAGCTCCTGACCAGCGAAAAATGGAAACGACTAGATCTTTCTCAGCGCAAGGCTCTTGCTTCCTCTTTCACTACATTCTCCCATAGTTTTAGTCCTCGATTGAGGGGAGAAACCATCCAGGGATACATCAAACGTCTCCGAAGCGAGTCCATCATTTCCGTTCAATTCGAAACCGGGATGAACATGGCCATCTGCTGGGATGGCGCGCGCATTGTAGGAGTATCCGGATTCGGATCGAAAACAAACGGGGTCGTTGAGCGATTATTCACAGGGACTCTTCCAGCCTACGAACGAATGGGCATCGGAACCCGCCTCTCCCTAATGGTCAACGGATACGCTCGGCGCCAACATGCCAAGGTGAAAATCCATTTCATGTCTCCGGAAGGAAGGGGATTGGGCGTGAAACTCCTCAATCGGGCGCCGCGTTTCATTTATCGTAAAGGCAAAAAAGTAGGGATTGCCGAAACCTATGAGGTCATGCCGCGCGATGGTGAACTAGATGTGACCGTACACACCAACCAGCCCCTTCCCGCTACTCCCACCACTAAAGGGTGGTGGAAGAAAACAAAAATAGGGATTCACCGGCTTCTCCGACGGAAAAAAAGACACTAGGCGAAACTAGGGGAACTTCACGAAACCTAATCCGAGCAAGAAGAGTGCGATAATCACCAAAATGACCACCATCAACCATCGATTAGGGTGTTCCTTGCTGGGTTGAAGCAATAATACGAAGTCCCGGGCAAAATTACCCACGTATTCGGCCCAACCACCCGGGGTTTGAAGATCAGAGACGGTTTCTCGGAGGAGTTCGGTCTTGGACTTACCCTGGTACGGAATGCCCGATTCTTCGTTCTCAAACTCTCCCGTGACCGCGTTGACTCGCGTCTTGAGCTTGTTATCCTCGTCAAACTCAATACGATACTCCCAGAAGGGAACATACACCAAGCGCATCCCGGAGATGTGCACATTGGAACGCGCTACTTTCTCATGGGCGGCAATCTTGATCTGCGCGGAACCCTTCGCCTCGTCGAGGGTGAATCGGGGTTCCTTGACGTTGATGACCTTTACATCCTTAGGATCGGTGAACTCCTGTTGAATCAATTCCGGCGGGCAAAGCTCGGCCATGACATCATCGAGCTTGTTGGTGACGGCATTCACGCTGGAAATTCCTTGTTGCGCCTCATCCACATTCCGAATTTTCGTCCCTTCCTCTTCGGCCTCGGAGTAGGAGTCGTATTGGAATACATAATACGGGACTAGTTCCAATGCAGGCTTGGGAACCTCAATTTCTCCCCAGTTATTCGCATCCAATTCATCCTGAATCAATGCATTCGCCTCATCCAGGGGAAATTTCACGGGAAGAGAGGGTAACGTGCGCTTGTGCATGAAGGAATTCCAACCCTAGGGAATTGAAAAAGGAGACGGATGGGAGAAAAGGCGTTCAAAAAAGGAAAAAAGAGAAAATTGGGGAAAGTCCCAAGGAGAATTATTCCTTGGGGGTCTTTCGCTTCATGATCTTAACTCGGGCGGGCGTAATCAAGATTCGTCCGGCGGCGATACCGGCGATATCTCCGTCCAATCGGGAGACCAAGTCTTTGATCGAAACCACGGCGTCGCGGACCCCTCGAGGGTTTCGCTTCTGGGCCTCTTCAATGTTCAATAAGACCAAATTTCCTTCCTTCAATTCGTGCTCGACCGCGTTCAAATCCTCGGATCCGCGCAGGGTCATGGGCTTGACGTAGGCGTCGGCATCCTCATACTGTGCTTCTTCCTCGACATCCATGTTATTGAGGAAATCCTCAACATCGACTTGTTCTGTCTGGCTCGTGAAAACCTTATCTAAAAACCCCATTCAAAATCCCCCTCACAATTGTTTTTGGCCAAAAAAGGCTGTTTTGTCCCTATAGGGCTTTCCACCTTATTAAAGGTGTACGTGAATGAACGAGTTGTGTTTCGCTATTCGAACCCGGAAACTTAAAATGTGGAGGGCATACTAAGAGTAGTGGAAGTGAGGGTCAGGGTTATGTCTTTACAGCATTCATTCGAGTCCGAGTTCTCCAAGGCCACCGTCTTCAAGGACCGGAACAAGATCATGCCTCATTATACGCCCAACAACCTCCCCTTTCGTAAAGGACAACAGGATGCCATCATTTCCGTCGTAGGAAAGACCACCCGGGGTTTGCGTCCGGATAATTTGTTCATTTATGGACGCCCCGGTACGGGAAAAACCTCCACGACACGGCATGTGATGGATGAACTGTGCCAGTTTGCCGCCCAAAAATCACTCAAGATTCGATACGTCTACATCAACTGCCGGACGCACAACAAAAAATACAAGGTTTTGTTGAAAGGATTGAAGGAAATCTTCCCCGAATCCCCGGACAAAGCCTTCCAGGGGTATTCGGCGGCGTACTTGTACGAAAAACTCGTAGGATTCGTCCGCGACACGGAAACGCATCTAATTTTGGTCCTAGATGAGCTGGATAAGGTCCGCGACTTGGACGAACTCATCTACTCCCTCACTCGAAGCAACGATGAACTTCCCAAAGGAGGCATCTCGGTGATTGGAATCTCCAACAACCTCTCCTTCAAGGATGCCTTAGACCCGCGAACCAAATCCTCGCTATGCCAGCATGAGATGATCTTTCCTCCGTATGATGCTGAACAGCTCCTGAAAATTCTCACGGAACGCGTGGAGGAAGCCTTCTTTCCCAACGTCGTGGAATACTCGGCCATTTCCCGCTCCGCCCAACTCGCCGCTCAGGAAAGCGGGGATGCACGAACCGCCCTCAAGCTCATGCTCAAAGCCGGGGAGCTCGCCGACCGGGAAGGAACCAGCTTGGTGAAGGAAGACCACGTGAACAGGGGAAAGAGTGACGTCGAAAAGGACATGATGATTGAGCACATCTCCTCGCGACCCGAGCAAGAGAAAATTCTCCTCTACACCATCGCATCCATGGAACTCAAAGGGAGCACGGCGCGCAACCTGTATGGGGAAACCACTGGGCGATTGATGTCTGGGGATATCTATGAAGAGTACCAAAAGGTTCACTCCAAAGTCAAGCTCAAGGACGAAGACAAACCCGTCACGGATCGACAAGTGAGAGAATACATGAACTCCGAAGAAATGGACGGACTCATTTCCATTGTTCCCTCCGGCCCTGGTGTCAAAGGACAAACTCGCTTCATCAAGCTCAAAGTCGACCCGCAACTCGTGAAAGAAGTATTAGAGAAAGAATTCTTTGGGTGAAACTATCTCTTTTGTTGCATTTTTCTCGCCTTTAACAATCTCTTTGCTTTTCTTCGGCGTTCCTCGATGATATCGACCACATTTTTGGCAGTATCCCCCCCAAGAGACCACTCGCCACCTCCAGCTAGGGGGACGCGTAATGGTTTCCTATATTTTGCACTTTTTCGTAATTGACTAACAGAACCAATTCTCTCGGCATGGGTCTTAGAGGCAATTTTATAGTCGTCATTTAATTTTTCAGGGGACGGTAAGGCCTTGAATCTCCAGCTTGATTTTTTAATAGCTGCATCGATAGAATCAAATAACATTTTTTCTTCTCTAGAAACTGGTTTTTTTGTTAACTGGTTTCGAATATTTTCGACCATTCTATTATCTGCATCGATATTCAGAGCTCTCCAAATCGCATTCCTCTGTCGAGTTTTTCGCTCAGCCAACACATTCACCCATTTTCTTTTCCCGCGGAGGAGACGTGTGCCCATACACGAGAAGCACGTTGGCACTTTATTAGACTTGTAGTATTTCCAAAAAATGGTAAAACTAATCAAACAGCGTCTTCTGCTCTTTCAACTGCGTCTCAATTTTCTTTTTGGTCCCCTTTTCGTGGGTTTCCCCAAGCGTTTGTTTGACTTTCATCGCAGTGG
>CAZKYB010000015.1:5598-13377 GCA_964557045.1 uncultured archaeon | reverse complement strand
TTGGTCCCCTTTTCGTGGGTTTCCCCAAGCGTTTGTTTGACTTTCATCGCAGTGGCCACTCCGATTACTTTGGAAAGATTTTCCACGCTTGTGTTTTTCACATCCGAGACGTTCTTGATGCCCACGTTGTACAATCGACGGGCACGCACGCGACCAATTCCTTGCAATTCACACAACAAGATGAGCTCTTCTTTGATGCCTGCACTCAATCGCTTACGAAGCTTCGCTAACATTCCCACGTGGGGTTGGGCTCCTACTAAGGGGGCGAGCTCGGTCATTCCATACATCAACCAGTCCGCGTTGAGGAGCTTCGTGCGAATCACTCCTGGGGCAATGTTGAATTTGTCCAACAGTTCTTGTTCCTGCATCTCATTGATCCACGATTCCATGAACTGGGTGGTTTGGAACTTTTCGAGAATTTGTCCATCCGAGAACATCAAATCGGGTGAGTCTAAGGGCAATTCTCCCACGCGGGATTGTAGATTCTCCCATGCTTCCGCTTCATTCTTGCGTGGAACGTTCAAGTAAGGGCGGAATTCGGTCGTGTCAGTGATGGCAAACAATGCACCGGTAGGTTTCAGGTCTTTCTTCTTCAACTTTTGAATCATTGCGTTGGCCGAAATAGGATCCAAGTACAATTCGGCGACGCGCTGGCCAATTTTGGTGGTCCAGAAACGATTTTCTTCCCCATCAATGAATTCCAATTCAGCTAGTTCCTTGATCAGTCCACGCAACATGCGCTTAATCGTGTCTAAATCCTTGAATTGGTGCGCGTAGAGCGTGCGCGAGAAGAAATCATCCATGGAATCAATATCAAATACGAAACGAGAAGCGATGAGTGCCAACAAATGCATACGTAGCACGGGTTCAATCCCTAATTTGGAACGCACTTCCTCCATTTCCCCCAAAATGTAATTCCGCATCACGTCTTCGGCTTCCATTTCCGTTTTACAAAGAACAATACTCTCTCCCGCTTTGTCGTATTTGGGTCTTCCCGCACGACCGGCCATCTGTCTATATTCGCGAACGGGGATGGAAGTCATTCCTCCAAAGTCATATCGCTGCACCGAGGTGATGATAACACGAAAACTCGGCAGATTCACTCCTGCTGCCAATGTGGGGGTGGCCGAGATGACTTTGATGCTTCCGTCGCGGAAACCATTCTCGACCAATTCACGCTGGCGCTGAACCAATCCGGCGTGATGGAATGCGACTCCTTTTCGCACCATGTCGGCGAGCTTTCGACACTGTTCGGTGGGGGATTCGAGGGCGTTTTCAATGCGCTGGGCCGTCTTGTCGAGTGTTTTTTTGTCTTCAGGAGAGAGTTTGGAGAACACCACGGGCGCGGATTGCTTCGCGAGACTTTCCGCACGTGGTCGGGTGTTGGCAAACACGAGAGATTGCTTCTTCTTGTCAAGCGTGTCCTTCAACAAGGCCTCGATGGGCTCATCCCCTTCCACATCCTGCTCATCTTCTCCCTTGAAAACCAATGTTTGGTGATAATGAACTCCTTCCTTGAGGGGAACAGGGCGATAGTTGCTCTCGACTAGCTCGGCTTTCAACCACGCCGCGAGTTCATCCGAGTTTGGGATGGTGGCGGAGAGCGCGACGATTTGTATTTTGGGATTGATTAATCGGAGCTTGGTGATGACTAACTCTAATGTGGCCCCGCGGTCGGAATCCATCTCGTGGACTTCATCTACAATCAACACGCCTAACTGCTGCAACCACTCCGCGCGGTGGATGAGCAAGGAATTGAGCTTTTCGAATGTGGAAAAGATGAAATCATACTGGGAGAGGTATTTGGAAGATGAATCCAAGTCTCCAGTGGAAACGGCCATCTTTATTTTTTGAGAATCCCCATACTTTCGCTTCAAATCAGTATAGTGTTCGCTGGCGAGGGCGCGTAGGGGGCCGGTGTACATGGCCTTTTTTCCGCGGTTGAGGATGGATTCTAATCCCGTGAGTTCCGCGATGATGGTCTTACCGGATGCAGTGGGGGAAGCAATGACCAAGTTGTGCGTCTTCCAGGGCGCATCGAGTACCTTCTGCTGCATGGGGTTGAATTGTTCAAACCCATTGGTTTGCCGTACAATTGCGGGAACATCCACCATACTATTCGAATGGAGATTAGGGGGTTTTAACCCGAACCGGGGGAGGTCGCCTCGATGCGGGGTCAGATTTCAGATTTCGCCCACTCTTTGACGGCGTAATGCGTGGCCATATTTCGTTTTCCCAGTCGAACCCCATGACGATGAATGATTTTCTTTATCGGCTCGGGCGCATTCACTTTGAACGCGAGTCGTTGGGCTTCCTTCCAGTGTTTCCCCGCTGATTCGGTGATGCGATTACTTGCATGCTCTAATTGTCGAGCATCTTCTAGGCGCATCTTGCGCTCGACTCGTTTGCGTGTTTTGTCTACTTTTTCCAATTGTTGGACTGTCGCATACTGGTATCGGTGGGCAATACCACTTTGAAGACGAGCCGCGACCAGATGATATCCCAATCGGACCCATCGGGAGGCCTGCTTAATCGCCCTCATTTCTCCTCGCTCCAATTCAAGAGTTCCTTGAGCATGAATAGTTGGTCCTGACTCTCCTTGACTTGAACACTGGTTTTATCGATGAGGGATTTGGACACTTCCATCTTTAATTTTCTTTTTTCTTTTGCTTGATTCGCCAACCCTTTATGATTTTGATACACGGGGGAGGTTTTGACAGTTTCTGAAAGTTGCTTTCGATAATCCGGATTGTCCACGAACGCCTGCATCATGGGCCGGTATTTCTCATCCGTGAGAATGGAGGGGTGAAAATTCATCTGTTTGGAGTCCGCACGATACTCGGCGTTGGTAAGAGACTGCATCATGTGCTTCCAGTACAAAGGGTCTGCAATCTTCTTGGCGTGCGCTACTGTTTCGTTGGAGGAGGCTTTCAAGTGTGCTACTTGCCACTGCCACTTTTTGGCCGCATGATCCTTATGTTTCTCTTCCCACTCCTCCACTTGCTGTTTGAGCTTATCATGAGTAGGGTATGCAAGCGTGGGCCATCCTTTCTTTTTGGAATCCACTTCTAACTGCACCACTCCTCGCCGTGAGAAATAGGCCTCGAGGGCTTTCTTGCGGCGGGGATTACTCTCCAAGAAAGGCGCCCCGCTGAAGCGTGTTTGGATTTTCTCCATGGAATCGAAGACTTCGGGCATATGTAAGAAAGGATTCCCTCATTTTTTAATGCGCGGGATACGTGCCACATAAAAACAAAACGGACTCCTATACAACCTATGATCCCCGGACTTGGCGGCATGAATCCCGCCCAAATGAAAGCCATGATGCGCCAATTTGGCATCAAGAGCGAAGAATTGGAAGCCACGAAAGTCATCATTGAGACTTCAGACGGGAAGCGACTCGTATTCAACTCTCCTCAAGTCACCGCCGTGGACATGAAGGGACAAAAAACCTATACGATTGTGGGAGAAGCCACCGAAGAAGCCGGGAGATTAGTCATCTCGGATGAAGACATTGAAATGGTCGCCCAGCAAGCGAGCGTTTCCCACGGAATGGCCAAGAAGGCACTCGAAGAAACGAACGGGGACATCGCCGAAGCGATTGCGTCCCTCAAGAAATAAAATTTCTAACTCTTTCGCTTTTTTCGCGACTTGACTTCCACCCGCTCAACGGACTTGGGAGTTCCCCATGAGGAAACCCGCTGCAGCACGACAATCTGCAAAAGGATAAGGAGAACCTGCGCCAAGAAAAGGAGCATCAGGTCGGGTCTCGAATAGAACACGCTCATACTTTTTTATCTCCGCGAGTGGTGCTTCGACATCCGGTAGAGGATGAGAATACTCAACACGATAGACACAGTCTGTCCTAAGAAAATCAACAATTCGCCCATGGAAAGGAATGGCATGACATACACCTCAATGAGGTAGCCGACCAAATCCTCCTATTTAAACCTGCGGTCATGCCGTCAAATTGACATCCACTGGAGTCATCTCGACCCCGTTGATGTAGGTGAGGGTGCCGTCTTGAGCGATGGCGCTGATCTGCATCAACACACTCTCCCCAATCACGTGGCCGGGCTTCACCACCACGGGAACGAGGCCATTGGGCACGTCATAGGTGGTGTTCGTGTCCGGATTGGTGACCGTGGACAATTCAATCAGACCATTTTGGTAAATATCCACACTCGCCCCGATGGAAGTGAAGTATTCCACGAGCGCGGACTGCGCTTGCGTCTCATTGGCTATGGGGATGTTCACGTCCACCAAGAACTGCGTCAGGGGCTCCTGGAATGTTATTTCTACATTCGTCGCAGCGGCTGATTCGATAGCCGTTTGGAGTTCGGCTTTCGCCTGCGCGAGAGAAATGTTTCCTAACTCCACATTCAACGTGTCGTTGAAACCATTCACGCTGAGGAATTTGTCCGAATGCAATAATGCATACGCATTCAAGTCATCCACGTACGCATTGGCATCCGTGAAATTCAATGAAAGTAAATTATCGATGAGCGGAATAATCGGCTCATCCACGAAAACAATACCAGGAATCGCCTCCACATCGGCTTGCAGCGCCGCGGCATCACAGGAAGGAATGTAACTCCACGTCCCGGCGATGGAATACTTATCCGAGAGGGATGCAATCGTGTATTCTTCGGTTAATGAAATAGGAGTGGGGGTGAGTGAAACATTCTGGTTCTCCAGCATGTACACACTCACAATACTTTCTCCCTGAAACGTGACCGAAACCGCCCCTGCGATGTCATGTCCCTTCTGCGTCTGAGGAGAAACGATGGCCTGAATCGTTGTTTGCGTGAGCGTAATATCCTTACTTTCATTCGACTGGTTGGTCCCCGTCAATTTTGACGGAACAGAAACGGACGCCTGGAAATAAACCTCCGGGGCGCTCAACATGGTGAACGATGACACGGCCTGCGCGAAGGCATCCTTGTCTGCGAGATCGGAAAGTTGTACATTGGCTAAATACGTCAGCTCGTTACTCGTGGAATCCAACTGCGTGAAGCGCGATTCAATATTTTGAACGCCAGGAAAACTTCCCAGTTCTTCATCCAGGACACTCTTGTCGGTGATCGTGGTGTTACCTCCCACGATGGCGGAGGGTAAAACTAGCGTGACCTTTCCTTGCACGTCCTGCACGATGAACGTATCCAAGTTCGGCGTCGGAGCGTCGGGGGAATCCGTATTCGTATTCGTGGCTTGGGAGGCCAAAAACACGGCCGCACCCGAGAGAAGCATCAATACAATAATGAGACCGGCCCCGACCCGCATGGCCAAACTGGGCCCCTGCTTCGTGGGAACGGGGGAAATCTTGGGGGGTGCCGGGGTGGTCGAATCCATAGTAAAAAGCCTCTTTTTCCCCTTGAGTGCCCGAAAAGGGTTAAAAAACGCTTGCCGGGGGGTTTGAGTGTAAGGAGTGAATTATCCATGCAAAAAGGGGAACTCATCAGCATCGCATTTACGGGAAAAGACGCCTCCACGGGGAAAGTCTTTGACACCACCGACCAAGATGTCGCCAAGAAGGAAGGATTAGAGACCCAAGGAAAGAACTTTGGACCGGTTCCCATCATCGTGGGACAGGGAGAAATCCTCCCCGGACTGGACGAATCATTGCTCTCCATGAAAGTAGGGGATTCGAAGAAAATTACCCTCGAGGCCCCCCAGGCATTTGGGGAACGAAACCCCCAATTGGTGAGAGTTCTCCCCCTGAGCGAGTTCAAGAAGAACAATATCTCCCCCGTGCCGGGAACCATCGTGAACGCCAATGACATGCTCGGAAAAGTCCAAAGCGTATCGGGCGGACGCGTCCGCGTGGACTTCAACCCAGAATTGGCCGGAAAGACCGTTGAGTATGAGCTAAAGGTCGTCAAGCACTATACGGAAAGCAAAGACCAATTGGATGCTCTCGTCCAGAAGGCCTTCCCCGCGTGGGAGAAGCCTCAGGTGAAGCACGAAAAGGACATCGTCGAGCTCATCGCCCCCATCAAAGAGATGACGAAAATTCAGCGAAACGTCCCGGGATTCGCCAAGCTCGTTTTGGAAGTCGTGAAGGGAACCAAGGAAATTAAGGTCACCACCTTATTCGTGGCCGAGGACTTCAAACGCATGCACACGCACGCCGATGGATCCGAGCACTGGGATAACCACGAATAACCAGGAAGAGCGCCCTTTCTCCCGTAATGTAGCCGAACAAAGCGACATTATTTTTAAAGAGAAAGGCGCATCCCTACCTTATACTCCTGATTTTTAGAGGACCTTTTACCAGGGTTTACTCATGACCAATGCAAACACCATCAAGAAAACCGGAACCACTACATTAGGCATCAAAACGAAGGATGCTGTTATCCTCGCCGCCGACCAAAAAGCCACCATGGGTTATTTTGCGGCCGAATTAGATTCGAGAAAAGTCTACAAGTTATCTGATCGAATTGGAATCACCATCGCCGGAGGATCCGGAGACGCCCAAACACTCGTACGATTTTTGCGCTCACAAGCTAAGTTGTTTGAGATTGAACGCGACAATAAGATTACCACGAAAGCACTCGTAACGTTTATCGCCAACATCCTCTCAGGAAATAGGTATTATCCTTTCATGGTCCAATTCATCGTGGGTGGACACACGGGAACGCCGGCGTTGTTCTCCATGGATGCCGTGGGTGGAACCGCGGATGTATCCGATTACACCGTAACTGGATCCGGAAGCGAATTCGCCATGGGGGTATTAGACTCCATGTATGACCCATCCATGAAGAAAGAAGACGCCATGAAACTCGCAGTGAAGGCTATTACGGCCTCCAAGAAGCGCGACATCATGTCGGGCGGAAACAGCATCACCATGATGGTCATCGATTCAAATGGGATCCAAGAAGTTCCCAAGAAAGACGTGGAAAAACTCATCGCCGCGATGTGAACCCTTCACATTCATGCGAAAAATTACTCTTTCCATTTCTTTTTTTCATCACACTCACCCGCCCTTTCTCGCATGAGAAAGGACGAATGACCTTTTCGCATCAAATGCGAAAAAAGAAGTTGAACATAGTATGCCATCGAACCAAAAAATAGATGAGACGACGGGAAAGCCTATCAAGAACACGCAGCCTACGGCCCCGCGCATGGACATGGCGGAATTGGAGAAGTATGTGTGGGAAAAAATCCCCAAAACCGCCCAAGTGTCCAATGTTGATTTTGAAGGACCGGAAATTATCCTCTACACCAAGAACCCCAAAGCCTTCTTCTCCTCTCCCGAGAATGTCGTCGCTAAAATCGCCTTTGAATTGAAGAAAAAAATCTCCGTGCGCTGCGACAAGAGCATGCTCATGGATCCTTCCACTGCGAAGAAGAAAATTGAAGGGATGATCCCCGTTGAAGCCGGAGTGAAAAACATTACTTTTGTCGATGCATTCCACCAAGTTGTGATTGAAGCCGACAAACCCGGCTTGGTGATTGGAAAAGGCGGAGAAACCAGCAAGGGAATCGTCATGAACACGGGATGGACCCCCAAAATTGTTCGCGCCCCCACATCGGATAGTGAATTCCTCCAAGGAATCCGATACCACCTCAACAAGCACGCGGCGGAACGCAAAAAGTTCCTCCAAGAAATAGCTCAACGTATTTACCGAAAGAATTCTTCCAAGCACGATTGGGTGCGCCTGACCGGATTGGGTGCCTTTCGTGAGATTGGACGAAGCTGCATGCTCGTGGATACTCCCCTTTCTAAAGTCATGATGGACTGCGGAATTAACCCGGGGAACAAAGATGACCCGTATC
>CAZKYB010000015.1:362-5588 GCA_964557045.1 uncultured archaeon | reverse complement strand
ATTTGGACGCATTGAATTTTCCCTTATCCGAATTAGACGCACTGGTTATCTCCCACGCGCACATGGACCACCAAGGGTTTGCCCCGTACTTGTATCGAATGGGGTACCGCGGACCCTTGTATTGTACCGAACCCACGCGCGATCTAATGGTATTATTGCAGTTCGACTACGTGGATGTCGCATTGAAACAAGGTGTTGAACCCCCCTACACGGAAAAGGACGTCAAAGAACTATTGAAGCACGTCATCGTGCGAGACTATCGCGAGACCACCGACATTACCTCGGACATGCGGGTTACGTTCTTCAACGCCTCCCACATCTTGGGAAGCTCCTCCGTTCACTTGCATGTCGGAGATGGGGGACACAACATCGTGTACTCGGCAGATATGAAATACGGATTTACTCGCTTGTTTGATCCCATGGACCTCAACTATCCACGTGTGGAAACACTCATCCTCGAATCCACGTACGGGGGAGAGAACGACATCCAGCCTCCTCGTGAGCAGGACGACATGAAACTGTTGAAGATTATCCAGGACACCCTCAAGAAGGATGGAAACGTCCTCATCCCCGTGTTTGCCATCGGACGTGGACAGGAAGTTACGCTGGTCATTGAAGATTTGTATCGAAAGGGACTCCTGCCTGAGGCCAAAGTCTACGTAGACGGACTCACCCGCGAAGCGAGTGCCATTCACACCGCCTACCCGGAATATTTGAAACAAAATATCCAGCGACGGATATTGAGCAACGATTCTCCCTTCACCTCCCCTTTGTTCCACCTGGTCTCGGGTAAAGATAGAGATCAAGTGTTGAAGGATGGAAAAGCCATCATCCTGGCGTCGAGCGGAATGCTCAACGGAGGGGCCAGTTTGGATTACTTCTACCGCATGGCGGACGATGAGCGAAACGCCTTGGTGTTCACGGGATACCAAGGAGACGGTACTCTAGGACGAAAACTCCAAGGTGGTATTCGAAACATCCCGGTCGCCGGAGCGGATGGACGAACCAAAGAATTGAACGTCAAGCTGCGCGTGGAAAGCCTGGAAGGGTATTCCGGTCACTCGGATCGAAACCAGTTGGTTTCCTACATCCGCAACATTAATCCCAAGCCTAAACGAATTATCATCGACCACGGTAACAAGGTCAAGACGGTGGCGTTCGCCAAATTTGTTACCCAGAAGTTTGGAATCTCCTCCACGGCCATCCGAAACCTCGACACCATGCGACTGCGTTAATAAAATTTAGTCACTTCTCATTTTGGTATGGATCAAGATTTTTCCAAGAAGATGACTGTGGTCCTCCGGGAGGATTTGGGGTCGTGGCAACTAACCAACACAATTGGCCACATAACTGCGTATTTGGGCAACAAAATGACCGAACCTTTTGACACGGGGGATTATTTTTTCTCTCAGGACGGACTTCCATTTCCTCGAAACTCGCAATATGCCGTGGTGGCACTTCGGGCCACATCAGGGGAATTGAAAGAACTGGCCCAGCGACTTCGCCAATCCCCATTGCGTTGGATCGTATACGTGCAGGAAATGATTGACATGATTGACGATGGGGAATTAGCCAATGCCTTGAAGACAATTCCCTCCAATGAGATGAAGATTCTTGGAATTGGCATCTTTGGGCCTAAGACTGAACTCAAAGAATTGACCGGGAATCTCCGCCTCTGGAAATAATCTCCAAGCGAAACAGCCCATTTTCTTAATTCTCAACGAATCGTTATGTAATTGAAAATCGGGCTCCAAACGGTCTTTTGATTGGCTTTTACGGCCTCTGATGGTCGAAATTACATAATTTTTTTCGTTTTTTCGTATAATTCCACTTTGGTCAGAATGCCCCTAACATAACGCGTTTTTCCCAATACTTTTTTTCCCATTATTTTTCCAAAACATTTTTTGCCCAATTAACATTTATACACAAGAAACGGAGGCTAAATAACGCTTTATTTGGCAAACGTAAGTAGCCTTTTACTCATTAGACGAAAAAAAGGCTAAAGCGTGCTTTGTTTTCCGATAGGTATTTATACTTGCTTTGTTTTCAATACACCACGCGAGATGGCGTGTCTAAGACACGTGTCTCGGCCCATTCGAACGCCCGTTCATCCGTCCCCCTGTCGGAGAGTAGGGATGTTCGTGATGGCCAAAAAGGGCGGGAAAGGAGCGAACCCGGGACACCCCCTGTACGGGATTCGACTTCACCCCCCATTCCCCTTCTAGGCTTCACCTGGAGGAACGGTCGGATGAAAGTCCGGCCGGGAATCCTTTTTCTGCTTTTTCACGCATGGAGAAACAGTATGAAATTAACAAAAACACGCTCAACCAATGCGTTAATCATTGTGGTGACGGGAACACCGGGTACCGGAAAAACCACGTGGGCGAAGGAGATTGGAAAAAAATTCAAGTGGGAAGTGAAGAATGACAAGACCCTGGCGCACGAACACAAAGCCGTTTTCACGCACGACTCGATCAACCACGAAGATGTTGTGGACATAACGAAGTGGTCTCCCTTCCTCAAGAAAGAATTGAAACACGCTCAAGATAGTATAGTGTTGGAAGGACACCTCTTCTGTGAGATGAAACTCCCTGTGAGTGGGGTTATCGTCCTCACGTGCCCCGTAAAGGAACTCGAAAAGAGGTTGAGGAAGAGGAAGTACTCCGAGGTCAAGATCCAAGACAACCTGTTCTGCGAGGATACAAAATACGTCCAGGAGCAGGTCCAAAAGCACTATTCAGGAGTGCCAATCCTCGTCCTGGACACCCATAAACCTAAAAAGGTCCTCCGTGAAAGAATGCTGAACTGGATCCAGTCCATCCTCAGGGGGAAATACCGTGAAATACATTCTCGCACTCGCACTCCTACTCGTATTAGGAGCTACCACCCACGCACTCACGCTGGAAGAAAGTAATCTCACGGACCTCGGATTCACAACCATCTCCATTTCTGAACCCTCGACTACGATTTGTGAGACCATCGCCTTTACCCCCTTCAACGGATACGCGGAAGAAGGAAATGACACCGTGCTGCGATTACACACCACTTTCCTCCCCGCATCTGAATCGGACGCGAACGTGAGTGTGTACTTGAACGGACAAGCAACCCCCTTCGCCGTGTGGTTTCCCTCCGACATTCACCCGGATTCGCAAGTTGCCAGTGTGATCATTCCTTCCGAACAACAAACCAGCCCGCAAACCACCCTGCAAATCTGCGCTACGTCCTCCCCGTCCAGCGACACACTGAATGTGGATGATGCCACGATTGGATTGTATCAACAAGCCCGATTCGATGAACCCGGGGCATTTGCTACGATTATCGCGGGAGAAAACCCCGTGTTGGGAGAAGAAATTCCCATTCAAGTCGTACTCACCAACAACGGAGGAGAATCCGCCTTCGTGAATGTGGATTATCGAAAGTACGAACTGGAATACGTTCCCCTGCTGAAAGGAGAAACGGGATTCCAAACCAACATTTTACCGGGACAAACTAAAGTCATCACGTACAAGATCAAACCCTTGCGCGCGGTATCCATTCTGTTACCTCCGGCCGTATTGACCTACACGAATATTTTCGGAGAAAAGATCGTGCAGGACTCCGAACGCGCCTTCTTGCTCGTGGCGGCCCCCGAGTTTAACGTGAAAGGGGCTTTTCTCGTCCCGCAGAACCGAGTGAAAGTCAACGAATCCATGGATGTGGATTGGGTCGTGCAGAACGAAGGAATTACTCCCATCTCTGGAATTGACGCGACATTCTTCGTGCGACCAGAAGGAGTAATTTCCCCTGCCTCGGCGAGCATGGATACGCTCTCCCCCTCGGATGCCAAAAGTCGAACCTTCACCGTTTCATTTTCGAAGCCCGGGCTGTATGAGCTGGGATGCACCCTCACGTCGAAGGATGATCCATCCTTGACCACGAGCTGTCAGAGTGTGATGATTGAAGTGGTAGAGGACAATACTGGAATCACCCTGCTGTTCTCCTTGCTTTTGCTCTTGATTGCGGTGAGCGTGTACGCGTACATCTACATCCTGCCCAACGCCCCCAAGAAGGAAGAACCCCCCAAGAAGGGGCGGTTCCACTCCAAATAGACGGTATTTTTTAAGGAGGAGGCGGGGTATGGGTAGTATAGCACATCAAATAGGATTGCCAGTCATGTACGCATACGTTCCCCATACTTACTCTTTCTCAAGGAATTCATCTCCTGCCCCGCAGGATTTATCCTTTTCAGGAATTTTGAGCAAAATTCCAACCCATATCAATATCGGAGGAATGAATCAATGATGGACCATAACCCCCACTACGACAATAAGCGCCGCAGCAGCAACTTCGGACCCGTTCCCGTGAAGGAAGGAGAGACCTACGATGTCACCATCGAGGGAATCGGAGAAAAGGGAGACGGAATCGCCAAGATCCAGGGATTCGTCATTGTCGTACCTAAAACTCAACAGGGACAGCGCGTGAAAGTAAAGATTACCGCCGTCCGAGGAAAAGTCTCATTCGCGGAAGTCGTCGGAGAAAGCGCCCCCGCGCCCGAAGCCGACTCAAGTGAAGAAGACGAAGAATAATCTTCCATTCATGAGTCGGCCTCAAGGCCGCTCATGGTCACTTTTTTTCGAGAATCACCAAATCAGTACGGGGTCTGTAACCCATTTTCATAAAATGACCCCTTTTCGCCCGTTTGGACGTGACAAAACTCACCAATACGGCACCTTTTTTGCGCGCAATCACATCAATCTTCTTCAACAATGCATTCTCAATTTGAATTTGATTGTTTTCAGCCACCACGTCTTCGACTACCACCGCCCACCCTTCCCAGTAGCGTTCAACTTTGTAGATGACCGCTCCCTTGATTTTAGTGCGGTCCACATTCACCCATCCCTCCCCAACACGCAAGTAGTAGCGCAGGCTTGCGAGTACGGATGAACGATTGGCGCGTGCATGGAAAGGAGCCTTCGCCAATTCTTTCGCCATGAACGATGCAAGGGCAGGAATGTCTTCACGAGTGGCTTTCCGCAAGAGCATGCACGGATACGGCGGACCGAATTTATAATTCAGTGAGAAAGGAGAGGGAGCAGCGGTTACACGCTTCTCCCTACAAACGAACTATTTCTTTCTCTTCCACTTCGCACCATTCTTCTTAGCGGTGTGATTGACGTGGTGAGAGGCGTGCGAGTGTCCTTTACCTAATACCCCGCTCTCCTTCACGGTGTCCGACATGACGATGTA
>CAZKYB010000015.1:0-352 GCA_964557045.1 uncultured archaeon | reverse complement strand
TTATCGCCGGGAGCGAAACACTCCCGGCTTCTATTTTTCTTTTATTTCAAAAATCAATTATTTCTTTTTCTTCCACTTCGCCCCGCTCTTCTTGGTGTGGCTCATGTGATGGGATGCATGCGTGTGTCCTTTACCCAACACTCCGCTCTCCTTCACGGTGTCCGACATGACGATGTACCAGGTCATCCACCACAAATACATGGCCAATCCGAGAAACACGATGCTCAACGCATTGAATTCAGGGATGGACAATAATGCAACAATTCCTAGGAGGGCAATCCCATACCCCATGAGGAGGATCCAGGAGATCCAATACTGAAGAGTTCCCACCACACTCCAGATTCGCCTAAAG
>CAZKYB010000014.1:21836-22053 GCA_964557045.1 uncultured archaeon | reverse complement strand
GTTGATCCCTGGCAGCATGTGGATAGTCATGGAGTCAACCCCTCAGGAATGGTGGAATTGGATTCGGCCTTATCGAATCGGCTCTCTCGAATGGTGGCCGTCTTGAATAGGAACTGGGGAACACGCCCGGGAGTATTGATGAATCCCTTCGAGGCCGCATAGGCGGAGGTGGTTTGCCAGCATCCATTGTTGATGATGGTGGTTCCTCGGTATTGGG
>CAZKYB010000014.1:13655-21825 GCA_964557045.1 uncultured archaeon | reverse complement strand
CATAGGCATTGTAGTGATTGTCCCCACCGATGTACACATCCGGGTGTTCTCTCACCAGCATGTAGGCCTTCGGCTCCGGGGCATACGGGTGTTTGGTTCCGTACACCGACATCAAATCCCGCTTAATCAGTAATTCCTTGATGACTTCCTCCGGCTTCGTGGGAGGGATGTTCATGGCAAACATTCCCCCAATGAGTCCACTGCCGTGATAGATGAGCGTCTTCTGATTCTCTATTTCCACCCAGGAAGGAGAGGGGAGGAAGTGGATGTTTTTCTGCGCATAGAGCTCGGGAACGAACTCCTTCATCACGGGGGGTTGCGGATCATGCCACCGACACGGATCATGGTTTCCGGGCGTGATGAATATTTCTAAGTGCTCGGGTAATTGTTGAAGGTAGGATTGGAATTGCCGGTATTGCTCATAGATATCTTTTACTTCAAGTTCATTGAGGTGATTCGGATACACGCCAATTCCATCCACACAATCCCCGGCAATCACCAAATACTTCAATTTCCCCACGCGGGCCTTTTCCGAGTCGCTTCCAACATCCCCATTCATCCACTGGATGAATTTTTCCCACCATGGACGAATGAAGAGTTTGCTTCCGATATGAATGTCACTCGTGATGACCATCCCGAGATCAACCTCGCTTGTTTTAGGCTTTCGGTGGGGCAAATCCGGCCACGAGAATTCTTTGACAATCAACAATTCTCCTTGTCGGGCCATCTTGACTTTCATCCCTATCACATCATCATCCGTGAGGCGCTTGGCTTTTTCGATTAACTCCGCATCGGAGGCAGGGATGAGGGCCTTCGCGTCTCCTTCCAAGTCTTCGATGGCTAACAACACGTGTCCATTCTTCGTGTTCTTCTTCTCCGAGACCATGACAACCAGGTCAAACTCCGTGTCTCGGCCTTGTCGATCTAACTTCGCGAGAGATTTTGGTTGGTAACCCCTATTCTTGAGTTCGTTGAAGAGAAAATTGTACTTATCCTGGAAGAGTAAGAGGAAATCATTCGCTTTTCCTTTGGAATCGGACTGTCCATTGTAGTTGAGATGAGAAAGAATCTTGTAGTTGGGAGAATATTCCGCCGCGAGAGGCTTGGGTTTGGATGGCACACTCTCGGGAGAAGTGGAAAGGCTCTCAACCGGGGTGCTTTTTCGTTCCACGTGCGCGTGCGTAATCATGAATGTGTTTTCGAGCGCGAGAGAATCGAGAATGGTGGAGAAATTGTGCTTCGTTGAGAGGAGTTCCAATGCTTGCGGGTGAAGCATCAATCCTTTTTGCTGCGCGTACTCCAACACCGCATTCGTGCGTTCGGATGTGTGCACAAGTGGAGGGGTCGGCTTTTCCGTTGGTGTTGAATTTATTGTTTCGTTCACGTTCTCTTACCCGAGTTTTTCTTTCAATGACTCGAGCTCGGAGATAATCGTCCACAAATCGGTTCTGGAATGCGAGGGCAAGTTAATGTCGTTGCTCACGTCGTCCAGCAGGTAGATGGCTCTTGAAATAGGAACATCGTCGGTCGCCGCGAGAATTACTTTTCTCGCTTCGTCCACGGCCGCGCGAATATTCCGGGGAACGGCGGTGTCTTCCAAGACGTTTCCCATGAGCTCCGCTATGGCCTCAATGTCCGTTTTCACTTTGGTCCAATCCACTTTCTTTTTGGGCATAATCAACTACCCTCTTCCAGACTTAATTTAAGGAGTTATCGCCGATGTCAAGGCATAGTAACCAATCAAAGGTCACTGAATAGTCCAACGGATTCCCTACTCTTAAAGGTTGGGTTGGGCTATCGCCCTAAGCCGAGGGCGCGCCAGACGTGGTCGCGCATGTTAGAGTCGACCCCTTCTCCGTCTCGGACGGCATCCATTCCAAATACCGCATTGGCCTTCTCGAGCATCTCGGGGGTGGCCAAATCGGTCTTGTTTAATACGACCAAAAAGCGCACGGGGAATTGGGACTTGATGTTCTCAAACAACTGGTGCTGCTGCTCCAGCGTATAACCCGCCGCAGGGGTGGGGTCCACGACAAACAATACGCAGGTGGCCAAATACTTCAATGCCGTTCGGGCTTTCTTTTCGATGGGATTCCATTCTTTGTCCATTCGATCCAACAATCCAGGAGTGTCCATGACCTGAATCTCACGATACTTCATCTTGAAGTATCCCAGATTCAATGATTTCGTGGTGAAGGGATACGAGGCAATCTGAGCTTTGCTTCCGGTTAATCGTTTGAGTAAGGTTGTTTTTCCCGTGTTAGGGAATCCTGCCAGTACAAGCGTGGGAATATCCACCCTCACGTCAGGAACTTCTTTCAATTTTTGATTCGCCTCTTTGAGAACCTGAATGTTGGTCTTGAGACTCTTCACAATGCTCGCACATCGTCCGAAGTAGCGCGCGCTTTCCTTCTTCATGTGTTCCACCGCATCGGTTGAGTGCTGGTAGATGGCGCGCTTTCCAAAGATGAATTGCTTTTTGAGTAATCGTCGCACGCTCACAATTTGCGAGGCGGCCATCTTGACCTTTCCCACTTCAATGGTTTCCGGCAATAATTCCTGGTAGAAAGGATGGAGGTTGGCCACTTTGGGGATGGATATCTCCAAGTAGTTGAGTTGCTTGTCTAAATACTGCTGGAAAAGCTCCATTTTTCGAACGACTTTCTCCTTTCGGTGCTGGATCGTACTAGCCCGTGTGCGTGTCATGGGGGCCATTTTTCGGGCGTGATTGAAGGCGTGCTCGATGAGTGCATCCGGCTCTTCGATGGAATAGAACTGCATAGAAAGGGTGGGATAAAGAGCGTTTATAATGCCCTTCCAGTCGTTTGGATGGGTTGGACGGGCGATTATTAAGCCTTTTGGGCGATTCTCCCTTAGGGTTTTCCCATGGCATTCAAATTATACACCCCGAACTACAAGCCCTTGCTCATTTTGCCCGCCGTCTTGGCCGTGATTTTCCTATTCATCGTGTTCGTTTTCCCCGGAGTCACCCTGGGATTGGATTTCGTCGGGGGCACGCGCATCATTGCCAGTTCGGATATGCTCCAAGCACAACCCGTTCAAGATTTGCTCACCAACCAATTAGGATTGCCTGAAGTCAAAGTCACGCAGGTGGATGGACCCTTAGGAAAAAATACGCGCATCGAGTACGCGGAACCCAAAGACGTATCGGATGCACGCGCACTCCTTGAACAAGGAATTGAGGCGAAATCCAAGAAGGATGACGCTGCAGCCAAATCATTATTCTTGAGCACGCTCGCCAAGCTGAATGTGAATCCTACGGCGGATCAAACGGTGGAAGGGCTACTCCAGCAAGCATCTCTGGCCGTGAATGAAAAAAGCTCCGGCATCGCCAACACGGTGCAGCAATCCTTGATTGAAGAGTTTGATCTTCCCCCCAACACTCCCTTCACAGTGGAACAAGTCACCCCTTCATTTGGTGCTAGCTTCCTCTCAAACACCATTTATGTGGCACTGGTCTCGATGGTCTTGCTCAGTATTGTCATCTTCATCTTCTTCCGCGAAATCATTCCGTCGTTGGCAGTCATGGAAGCAGCGCTGTTCGACATGTTGACGGCCGTGGCCTTGCTTACGCTGTTCGGATTCTCCATCACCCTCTCAACCGTAGCGGCATTGCTCATGATGGTAGGGTATTCCATCGACACGGACATTTTACTCACCACGAGAATGCTCAAGCGCAAGGACAAGACCGTCCTTGAACGAAGCAACGACACCCTCTTGACAGGACTTACCGTTACGGCCACCCTCGTGGGGGCTACCTTAGTCATGTTGGCCGTTTCGTGGTATAGCCAGATCAATGTGATCTACGAGATTGCCGCCACCATCCTATTCGGATTGTTCGGAGACATCATTGCCACCTGGTTCACGAATGCCCCGATTTTGTTGTGGTACTGGGAAAAGAAACACGGTAAATTGGAGGCCAGCGCATGACAACCAAACATCAACCCTTGTGGAAAAACTGGAAAGTCTTGCTCTGGGCCTTCTTCCTGCTGGGAAGTCTCGCGCTCATCGTAAATGTGCAGTTTGATGATGGACTCAAGATTGGGCACAATCTCACCCTGGGAAGCGAATTTTCTGGTGGAACACTGTTCCAACTCCAATTAGCGGAGCCCGCCACCAATGCGCAGATGAGTGAGATCAAATTCATCGTAGAGAAGCGACTCAACCCGAATGGGATCAAGGATGTCACGGTATCCAACACGGGAAACCAGATCGTCATTGCCCAAGTCGCGGAGACCGACTCTGAAGAAGTACAAAATCTCCAATCCTTGCTCCTCAAGCAAGGACGCTTTGAGTCTTTCTTGAACGGACAATTGGTCTTTGATGGAGGACAAATCGTCCAAGTCATTGAAAATGCCGCCCAGGGATACGGGGCCCATCCCACGGGGGTGGGGGATGCCTACACGTGGACGTTGCCCTTCTTGTTGAATGACAAGGCCGCCCAGGATTTCTCCAAGGCTATTTTCCACCAGTGCGAGCAGATAGGATTCTCCGCGGGGTCCCCTCAATTCAACTGTGAGGCCACGTATTTCTTCATCGACCGACCTACCAGTGCATTGGTGGTGTATCCTTCGCTCGTTCGTTCAAGTGATGCCGGAAAACTCCACACCACGGCCGATTTGCAGTACCCGAACGATGTGACCATATCCGATATCCTTGAGAATGCCAACCTCCACCTCATTGAAACAGATGAGAATGGAATCCCCGAGGCAGGATTGGCCTTGCTCCAGACCCCTCCCGCAAGCGTCAAGAGCATTTTAGTCCCCGCCTCCATCGACGAGGCCACCCTCACTCAGATTGAGGGACTTTCTACCTTGCCCATTGTGAAGATTGAAGAGTCCCCCACGCAGGTGTGGATTGTCAATGTTTCCGGCCTTCGAGACGTGATATCATTGTCCCCCGGAATCACGGGAAACGACCCCTTCATTGAAGATATCCAGGACGCCCCCACCCACCCCTTGCTGGTCATCACGGGAAGCGCCCCCAATGCCGCCGAGGCCAAGCAGCGATTGGATGATTTGCGGGTGCTGTTGAAGAGCGGCGCATTGCCCATTCCCATTGTCTCCATCAACCAGCAGACGGTTTCCGCGGATTTGGGAGAACAATTCCTCTCCTCCGTGTGGCTGATGGGAATCCTCTCCTTCATTGTGGTGGAGATCATCATCTTCCTGCGCTATCGCCGCTGGAAACTGTTCGGCCCCCTGAGCATCATGGGTATTTCTGAGGTCATCATGATCCTGGGATTCGCCGCCATGGTGAAATGGAATTTAGATTTGGCCTCGATGGCAGGTATTCTGGCGGCCGTGGGAACCGGAGTCGACTCCGAGGTCATCATGACCGATGAAATCCTCCAGGGAGAGAAGGAAGAAGCCGATAAAGATGAGAAAGGATGGGCCGCTCGAGCCAAGCGCGCCTTCTTCATTGTGGCCGCCTCGGCGTCCGTGGCGATTGCGGTGATGCTTCCCATGGTTATTTTGGGATCCGGAATCGGAAAGCTCGCCGGGTTTGCCTTGACCACCATCGCCGGTGTCTTGTTGGGTGTCTTGATTTCTCGCCCTGCGTTCCAGGAAATCATCAAGAGCATCCTGAAGCCCAACCAGACGGAAGAACATCCCGTTCACGCAGCGAACTAATTAGTTGGAGGCGCGCAGGAGCGCCTTTCCTATTTTTCTCCAATTCTTTTCTTTCGTTTCATACTGGAGAATGCGGAACCACAGTCCCAATGCAATCCCGCTCAAAATAAACCAGGAAAGAACGTGGATTGTTTCGGCGGCGAATAAGGAAATATTTTCACCCGCCCAAATCACTGCGAGCAATCGAACATAGTTGAGTAGGAGAATCAACACTACTCCCAACATCGCCCATCTTTTTTTTCGCTTAGGGAGAGAGGGGAATCCGAGTAAGAGTCCTAGGAATAGTGCCGCAGAAGTAAATCCCGTACACGAGGGGGTTATTTCAAAATTCCCATGCGCGACGCCCACCCATATCTCATGAACGGGAATGGAGTACCATCCAGCAATCGATGAGGCGAGCCACTCCTGGTAGGAAATGGGGGGGAGCACGTACAGGAGAAATTCCACCCCAATAAACACGAGGAAGAAGCGAAAGAGGAATGTGCGTATTTCCCTGCGCGAAAAGAACGACCCGATCACACTTTCCTTAAATGATTTCATTCACCACGGAACACTCTTGAGTCCTAAAAGGTATGCCAGGCGATTGAAGGCCATGTGCATGAAGGGGGTAATCATGATGAGGAGAAGAAAAACCGTCCAATAGGGGGGATTCACAAACAGGCTCAATAACAGCCCTCCAATTACAAAATCCAGTTGGTCTAGAAAGTGCGCCGCTTGTCCACGGTGCAACCCCATTCGTCGCTTAATGAAACTCCCCACCATATCTCCAATCAGGGCACCCGCGGAAAGGAGGAACGCGTAGAGCAAATAATGAGACGATGTCTCGAGTGCCTGTGCGGGATAGAAATGTAGGATGATTCCCCCCACGAATGTGCCGATTAACACACCCATTCCAAATCCTTTCCAGGTCTTTCCTTTCCCCAGGATGGGTTTTCCGTCCGGCCAGACGCGGTTGAAATCTACCGGAGTCTTTCCTCCAAACACGACTGCAGAGGCGTTGGCCACGTACAATGGAATTGCCGTCAAAAGGAGCGGGATCCACAGCTCTTGCATGAATTCAAACTGCGGTGCCTCTCATTAAAAGGAAATGGGTGCCCTTGAATTAGTGAGAAGTATGACCCCAGGACGCGCCAATGCGCATACATTCAATGAAAAAGAACGAGACCCGCGCATCACTCCGTGGGAAGAAGAACCTACTCCCGAGGCTGGCCCTCGGAAGCCCCGCGGACGAACCATGCGAGACTGGTTGGTACTGGCGGCTGCATTCCTGTTGGCCCTATACGTTATCGGATTCTTACTCTCAGGAATTACCGACTCTCCCTCGGGAGCCACCTCCTTGTTTTCCTCCGGTGCCCACGTGGCATGGATTCCCATTCAGGGAGAAATTGTCTCGAATGGGAGTAGTGGCACCGTGAATGATGGGATAGTAGTAGACGCATTGGATCGTGCCAATAAGGACCCTGCCATCGATGCCATCTTCTTGGATATCGATTCCCCCGGCGGAAGCGTCGTGGCGAGCAAGCAGATTGTCGCCAAGATACGCGAGATCGACAAGCCGGTTGTTTCGTGGATTGGAGAGTTAGGAGCGAGTGGAGCCTACTACATCGCCGCATCCTCGGATTACATTATCTCGGATGGGGATTCCATCACGGGAAGCATTGGGGTCATCTCTATTTTGCCTAATTTTACCGGACTCATGGAAAAGCTTGGCGTGCAGATGGATAGCATCAAGACCGGCGAACTCAAGGATGTGGGTTCCCCGTACAACACGCTCACAGACGAGGAGAAAGCCATCTTCCAAGGATTAGTGGATGAGGCATTTGTTGCATTCGTGAATGACCTCCGCACCTTCCGAGGGGATCGATTGAACCAATCCAAGTTTGACGGGGTGTTGGATGGGCGCATTGTCTCGGGGCGACAAGCACTAGACATTGGTCTCGTGGATCAAGTGGGAACGCGACAAGAAGCCTTGTTGAAAGTCAGTGAATTGGCTGGATTTGAAGGAAAGCCTACGCTCCACCCATTCATCGAGGAAGAATTTACCCTGAGTGATTTAATTTTCTCTTCCGGCGTGCAGTTCGGAAAAGGATTTGTGAGTAGCATCGAATCCAAAAGCACGAATGATCCTTCGATTCAAGCGAAGTAAATTGTTTTCGTTTAGAAGAAGAACGCGAAGAACAATCCCACGAACAATGCCGATACGAAATTATTCGTGTTGTTGTCCAAGTACCCTTCCTTCTGAAGGGTGGCCCCTAACACACTATCAACTACCGAGCCAAACAACCCGGCGATGAAGATGAGAGCAGCCCAATAGAAACTCTGCGTCAATGCGAGCGTAAGCAGGCCGAATACCAATCCTCCCAACGCGGCCCCCATGAGACCTAACACGGAAACGGCACCATCCTCTCCAGGCATCGCCGGTTTGAGTGTCGTAATCATGAGGGGCTTATCTTTCGACAACACCCCAATCTCACTTGAAAGGGTGTCCGCGAACGCCGCTGCGAGAGAGGCAAAGA
>CAZKYB010000014.1:0-13645 GCA_964557045.1 uncultured archaeon | reverse complement strand
CACCGGATTGAGCGTGAGGGCAATCATGGAAGGGCCGATGTTTCCCACAATGTTCACTGTGGAACGCTGTCCATGCGGTTTGCGTGCGTGCTTATCTCGAATGAGTCGGGTCACGGCTTCTCCGACAAGGAAGAATAAGATGAGGGCAAAGAATGATCCCACACCCCCCAAATACGCAACATAGAGCGAGGCAAAGAGCCCCGTGACAATCGCCGTGGGCTTGAGGAGTTTCTTGGATTGAATGAGGAGGAGGACCAGTGCGAGTGTGACTCCCACGATGATCCAGCCGGTGGTATCCATGGAGGATTCCTTTTCCTTTTTCCCCTTACGCCGAGAGGCGCGTGACCTTCAATACGTCCACGCGCTTCATCGGGGCAATCTTTCGAGCCTTATCCACGACCCCCCCAATGGGTTCTCCCGTCACGAACTGTTGAAGCAAGGCCTCATAGTCGTGCTGGGAAGCGACCGCTTGAACTCCTTCTCGGAGCATCACGCGAACTTGGGCTCGTTTAGGGGCGGAAATCTGATTCGCCACCAACGCCACACTCTTGACGCGGGCGCGAACCCCATCCTTACACGTGACGTCATCAACCGATTCAACCTTACTGGTTCGGCGTCGCACCAATCGGCGCACCGAGGAGGGTTGGACCATAATCGAGGCCAACTGCGTGTAGGCATTCAATCCTTGAACATTGTTCACGCGGAACTGGAGCATTAATTGGCTCTTCTTGATGTTCCCTGTGAGTTCGCGGGCCGACACGGCAATCGTTCGGTTCATCACGTTCTCAGGGTCTTCCGCAGGGGTTTGTCCCAGGGAGACATTGTTGAACATGGCGGGCGCTAAAACAGTAAACCATTTCTTGGTCTTCCACTTGTCGACACCTTTACGTTTTCGGGCCTTGGGCACCGCTGCACCCTTGGCTTCTTTCTTGTTGCTTTCTTCGTCAATCATTTGGGCCATAGTTCGTCAACTCCTTACTTCACCAACAGCGCGGCAGTTTCGGCAGTAAATTTCCACGTGGCCGGCAGTTTTCCTTCTTTCACATAGTAGTGGGCCAATCGGCGGATCTTCGAAACGGTGATTCGGTATCCGCGGAGGGCTGAATAATCTTTCTTGTTGATGTCCATGTGCTTCTTCAGCGCAACACTTCGCTCAATCAGGTTGAGCAAATCATTGGGAATGTCTTGCGCGAGTCCCTTCTCGGTGAGAATCGTGTTCACGCGCTTCTGCGTCAGTGCTTTCACGTTCACGACCCCATATTGGTCGCGGAGCGCCATCCCGATCTGCGGGGGGCTCATTCCTTGGTTGGATAGGGTGACAATCAAGTCTTCGATTTCCGAGGGCTTGTAGTCGACCCACTGTTCGGTCTTTCCTTCAGTCTTTGCTTTAGCCATACTGGATATTCTCCTTGAGCCGGACCCTTTTCGGGCACCGGTACCATTCCCGTCTGTTTAGGAGCGGGAAGAGCTTGGGTTTAGAACCAAGATAATGGAAAACCTCTGAAAAAGGTTTATATAGGCACCCTTATAGGGGGGCAGACGATACCCACCCTATGCCCTCGAAAGAGACCCCAGCCAAGGATCCCAATATAGTGGTCCGAAAGACTCGTCGGATGTGGAAACGCGGGAAGGGGTGGATCACCATGCCCAGCCGGGCACGTAAACCCCTGACGGAAACCCAAATCCGCCGGGCATTCTATGAGAAAGCCTTCAACATCGAGGATTTGTTATCGATCGCCCGCCGGTTAGAGAGGGAAGGAGAACGAAGAAAGTCAGAAGACCTTCAGAAAGAGGTTGTGCACATGTCGCGAGAATTGTTAATGGATATGAATGCACACGCCATCACGCGTGCCCTTCGCGCGAATCGTATTCTGGATTCCCGAACGAAAGAGAAGGTGAGGTGGGCCATGTATCGACTCAACGAAGACCACTCCACGAGCAATGCACAAGCACAGAATGAAAAATTATCCATGGTTCTTGGGAAAAAATTCAAGCCATTCGCGGAGGATTACAATAGGGTCATGGCCACCATCCCCATCCAGGTTCGTGGCCTCATCACGCGCAGACAGGAACCTAGGCGTACCGTATTCGTTGCTCGACCTTCTCCATTTGGGATAGTGCGGAAGCTTTTCCGCCGTGGGCGCGGTAAGCGGTCTGGATGATTTTCCACCCCTCTTCGTAATCGGCATGCGTCGCGGTAAACGTTTTCTTGAGATTTACCAAATCCACTGCCACATCCTCTAGTTTCTTTGAATGAGCCGATAAACCAAAATCAATCAAGACCAATTCATCATTTTTCCCTTTTTTCCGCACCAACACATTACTGGTGGTCAAGTCTCCGTGAACAAACCCGTGCACATGCATCATCGCAATGATTTTCCCGAAATCCTCACACAATTTTTTCTTTCGCGCCAATGAAACGCCCTTCTGCAGCAATACATTCTTGAGACGGGGACCGTTGATGAACTCCATCACCAATTTACAATTTGATGCGTCCCACGCGTACAGAATAGGAGCTGGAATTCCGAGTTTTTTTACCTCGTGCATCATCCGTGCCTCATGAGAAGTGCGTTCCTTCCTCAATCGTGCGTCTAAATCCGCATGGCGATACGATTTAGGAGTGCGGGTCTTCTCTACAACCCACTCTCCCAAGACTTTTGTCTTCGTGAGCGTGGCCTCGGCTCCTTGAGAAATGATAGGGTTCTTCGGATTCATCTCAGATAGGTAGCCCACACGTCGTTTTAATGTCAATGATTCGCGTCGTGTAGGCCTCCGTGGTGGACTCGGTCGTGCTTACTGCGTTCTGGAGAAAACTAACCCCCAACTCATTGGCCATGCTCGCATTATCAAGTACGCGGACAAACGAATTATGCGCCAACTGGCTGGCCTCTTTGGCCTCCTGGAAAAAAATCAAAGCTTGTCCAGCGAAACCGGATTTTGAACAATCGAATACCGTGTTAGAGGCGCTCTCGAGTGCGGTATTTCCTTTGGCCAATGATTCGTGCATCGCCAAAAGGGAAAGACTCCCGTCCACATAGTCGTTGAGCGTCCCCGCATCTAATCCTCCGCCTTCCTGAACACGTTTGCGGAGAACCAATAGGTCATCGTGATAGGCCTGACGATCCTCGGGCGTAGTGGGGGACAACAATCCCTCTACCACATACGTTTCGCGGGCGGCTCTGAGCTCATTGGCCACTCCTTTGGAATCCGACCCCAGGATACACCCGGAAAGGAAGAGCAAGACGACTAGAAACCCAGTAATCACCGCAGGGGAGCGCATAGAGCGGCATAGGCCGGTTGGATTATTTAAAGTTCTAGCTTGGGACCGGCTCCCCATGAAAGGGATTGAATGGAATGCGCCCCTTTCAGGTCGCGCTCGATCGAAGCGAACTCCGTTGGCAAGGTGGCGGACTTCAAGGGAGTCTTGAGATTTCCCCCGCTTTCTCGCTTGGCCTTCCAGATGAGAGAATTCAGGGCCAACAATTCCTCGCCCGTGAAATCCACTGGAGCCACATCATAGGCCGAAGGGTAGGATTCTCGGTGAATGTCCTTCTCGTGGCGGGATGCATACACGTAATGAGTAAACAAGGGAATGATGGGAGCAAACAACACGAGCAAGGTGTCAAGCACATGATGGAGTGTCCATCGTGCGGCCGCACTTTCCTCATCCGAGAATTCTTTTCCTTCATTATAGGCGCGATTCTTGGCCAATTCCAAGTAGTGTGAGGCGAATGTTTCCCATAGGAAGTTTCGCATCGCCGAGGCGGGAGAGTGATAATCGTAGTGTTCGAATCCCTTTCGAGAAATCTCAATGACTTGGTTCAACTCGTTCAATATCCAATGATCCAGCGGTTGCAATTTAGGTTTACTTGAAGGTTTCTCAAACGCCCCCACGAATCGAGCCACGTTCCAAAACTTCGTTAGGGTCTTTCCCGCCCCTTCAATGCGTGCAAAGCTACAACTCAAATCCGTCGAGGAGAGATTTCCCTCGAGTGCGATCCACAATCGGAAGGGTTCGGCACCAAACTTGTCCAATACTTCAATGGGGTCAATAACATTCCCTAAAGACTTGGACATCTTGATTCCTTTTTCGTCCAAAATGTGATAGTTGATCCACGCATGATCAAATAGTCGTTTCTCGTGCAGCAAATAGTGCTTGAGCATGGAATAATACAGCCACGTTCGGATGATTTCTTTTCCCTGGGGACGCAACGTACAGGGCTGGTGCTTCTCGAAGAATGCATCCTGGCGGCCCTTGCCCAATACATACGCCGCGGAGTTAGACGAGTCGAACCACGTGTCAAAGACGCGCTTTTCCCCTACAAACTCGGCGTGGCCGCACTTCTCACACGTGGAAGCGGGGCATTTTTCCTTCCAGGGCTGGTAGTATTTTCCCTTGGGCGGAACATACGCATGATTACACTTTCCGCAATACCACAAGGGGATTTCCGTCCCGTAATAGCGTCTTCGGGACACAGGCCAGTCAATCTTGACATTCTGAATCCAATCTGTGAGGATTTGTCTCGACTCTGAAGCGTGAAAGTGCAAATCATTCGCGAGGTTGAGCATTTCCTTCTTCACGTGCGTCTGCTTCACGTACAACTCGGGCATGGAGATGAACTCAATGACATCCTTGCTGCGCTCACACAAGGGAACGGAGTGCATGATCTTTTCTTGCTTGACCAGCAATCCCTTTTCTTTCATCATCTCGATGATTTTCTCTCGTCCTTCCTTAGTTTTCAATCCTTTCAAGATGCCGGCGACTTCCGTGAGGCGTCCAGTTTCATCAATACAGGATTGGGAGTCAATGCCCATCTCGATCAAGAAACGAATCGCATCCGTGTCTCCGGCGGAGCGGGACATGTACACCAATCCCGTACCAAACGTCGGATCGGCCATCGGGTGGGAGATGATGGGAATTTCAAAATCGTAAATAGGAACGCGAGCCTTCTTTCCTTCCAAGTGCAAATATCGCTTATCGGAGGGGTTGAATAGGATGATCGCTGCTGTACACAAGAGCTCGGGTCGCGTCGTGGCGATGATGAGCTTTTCGTTGGTGGTTGTTTCGGTGAAAATCACCTGATTCAGGAACGTTTCTTTCTCTCCGCGAATAATTTCAGAATCCGAAAGAGTGGTTCGGCACCCGGGACAGTAGTTGTTGAGGCGCGAATCCTCATACACTAACCCTTTTTTCCATAAATCAATGAACGTATCCTGCGTGAGGGTTCGGTATTCCACACTATCGGTTTCATACATGTCCCCGAGCTTCTTTCCCACGTTCCAGGAGTTGTACGAGTGTCCTAATCGATAAAAAGAATTAATAGAAATTCCACTGCTTTCATTCAGCACGGTCTTGCACATTTCCAGGAACTTTTCCCGCTCTACTTCATGCAAACGAACCTTGAATTTTTTCTCGGCGGCGGTTTCAATGGGCAATCCGTTTCGGTCCATTCCTAATGGAAATAACACACGAAAACCATTCATTCGCTTGTAGCGCGCGAAGAAGTCCATGATCGTGTACGTGGCCGCGTGTCCCATGTGCACAGGGGAATTCACATACGGAGGAGGGGTGTCGATTGAAAATACGGGTTTGGTTTGCGCGTTTTCATCAAAGGTATAGGCCTTCTCATATTTCCACTTTTCAATAATAGGGGTTTCAAAGGACTTATCCCAGTGCTTAGACTCTAACGCGGGCATAACTAGGAGTCGGGTGCAAAGGGATTAAAACCAATGATGTGCAAACGAGAGAACGGTTAAATATCAAGCAATGATAAGAAAGTAATGGCTTTACCGATAAGTGGAAAAGTGCGAATTTCACCCTCACAAAAAAGGTTTAACACTGCTCGTCGAAATTTTATGCGAAGTACTAAAAGAGAGCTTCGGCGGAACGGGCAGCCATTGAAAAATATAAGTACAGTAGCGTGGAAGAGGGTAGAAAAATCGGCAGTCAAGAGAGCACTTGACTCGGCGGGAATTTTTGCCAAAAGTAAAAGACAAGAGATTGAAAGAGAGCTAGATGGAAAGACGATTGAGGGGCCTGTATATCTAGCATTAAGTAAAAAGTTGGGTCCTAAAATGCGTCGCTTTATTTTTTCATATATGGATCAGTTAGGATATTATGAAGGGATAATACCCAGGACTAGAGAGTAAGTTCATATCCCAAAAAAGCCCTTCTTTTTGCCCTTCTTGGACTTTTCCGAAGAGGAATGGGTGGGGGAGCGCATGCGCTCAAGGAACTCCTTCTCCTCCGCACTGACCTTCTCGGGGACGCGAATCTCCACCTTAACGTATTGGTCGCCGTGATCGTCCTCATTCAGGAATTTGATACCCTTCCCCTTCAAGCGAAACACGGTCCCCGGTTTCGTGTGGGAAGGAACGTGCAACGTGGCTGTCTTGTTTCCTAAAATAGGAACCTCGACGTCTCCGCCTAACACGGCATCCGCATACGAGATAGGCTGCTCGAGATAGATGTCATTTCCGTCCCGTCGGAATAATTCATGCGGTCGCACGTGCAACACCACATACACATCTCCTTTCTTTCCTTCCGAGGAGTGCCCTTGTTTGGCGATGCGTAAATGATTTCCCGTGTCCACTCCAGCAGGAATTTTCACTTCAATTTTGGTTTCATTTGGAAGGACTCCTTTTCCTTTGCACGACTTACACGGATCTTGAATCGTGTGGCCCGTTCCATGACAGGAAGGACACGGCCCCGTGGTTTGAAACATTCCAAAGGGAGTACGTTTGACTTGTGTGTGCATTCCTCGTCCTTTACACGTGGAGCAGGTTTCCTTTTTTCCGGTTGAACTGCCCGTTCCTTGGCACGTGTCGCAGTCATCGTTGCGCACGAGGCGAATAGTTTTCGTGGTTCCGAATGCGGCCTCTTCGAAATCCAGTTCGATGTCCGTGCGAATATGCAAGGGCTGCGTGGATCGACCCCTGTTTTCAGAGTAAAATTCTCCTCCAAATGCTTGGCGGAGCAATTCATCCATGTTGCCGAATCCACCCGCGCCTCCCGTGAAGAAATCCGAGAAGTCGAATCCTCCCGGAGCGCCTTGACCAAACCCAGAGAATCCTCCGTTCATTCCTTCGCTGCCAAACTGATCGTAGGTTTGTCGTTTTTGGGGATCCGATAATGCCGAATAGGCTTCGTTGATTTCTTTGAACTTCTCACTCGCATTAGGAGACTTGTTCACGTCCGGGTGCCATTGCTTCGCGAGTTTCTTGTACGCGGATTTAATCTCGTCCGCGGAGGCGGTCTTGCTTACTCCCAGGATGTGATAGTAGTCTTTGCTCGCCATGTGCCTCATTCCTGCTTGAGAATGAAATAAAGGGATTTAAGGGAGTGCTCAGGCCGCCTCATGGGGCCTGTACACGTGCCTTGGGTTAGTTTTTCCCTTTGTCTTCATCGTGGACGGTGTAATCCGCATCCACGGCGTCAGTGGGTCCGGTGTTTTCTTCATTTGATCCTCCTTGCGTTGGATTTCCAGAGGGGTTTCCGCCCTTCTGGTAAATTTCTTGACCGATGGCCATGAGGTCCTTATTGAACTGCTCCAATCGAGACTTGAGCTTGGCCACCGGCTTGGGCTCTTGCCCGAGCATGTCCTTCAACTCCTTCAAACCAGACTCAATCTTCCCTTTGGTGGCGGCGGAGATCTTGTCTTTGTTCTCCTCCAGCATCTTCTCGGTCTGATACACCGTCTGATCGGCCAGATTTACGGTTTCGACTTCCTCTTTGCGCTGCTTATCGGCCTCCGCGAATTCCTCGGCTTGCTTCTGCATGCGTTGGACTTCTTTCTCATCCAGTTTGTTCGCGGCCATGATTTGAATGCGCTGTTCCTTTCCCGTTCCTAAATCCTTCGCGGAAACGTGGAGGATTCCATTCGCATCCAAATCGAACGTGACCTCAATCTGCGGCACGCCTCGCGGGGCGGGAGGAATTCCCTGCAGAACGAATGTTCCCAACAACTTGTTGTCGTGGGCCATGGCGCGCTCACCTTGGAAGACTTTGATTTCCACGGCCGGCTGATTATCCGCAGCGGTTGAGAATGTTTGACTTTTCTTGTGAGGCACGGTGGTGTTACGCTCCACCAGCTTGGTCATCACTCCCCCGAGGGTTTCAATTCCCAAACTCAACGGCGTCACATCGAGCAAGAGGACATCCTTAATCTCCCCACTCAACACTCCGGCTTGCACCGCCGCTCCCATTGCCACACATTCCATGGGATCGACTCCGTGTTCGGTTTTCGTTCCGAGGATCTTGTCCACGAACTTCTGCACAATGGGCATGCGTGTGGGTCCGCCGACCATGATGACGCGAGAAATGTCGGCCGGAAGGAGCTTGGCATCCGCCAGGGCTTGATTCACGGGCTTCTCGCAGCGCTTCACGATGGGAGAAACGAGTTCCTCCAACTTCGCGCGATTCAACTTCATCACCAAATGCTTCGGCCCGCTGGCGTCGGCCGTGACATAGGGAAGATTGATTTCCGTCTCAAGGGTGGTGGAGAGCTCAATCTTCGCCTTTTCTGCGGCCTCTCGCACACGTTGCATGGCGACTTTATCCTTCGACAAGTCCACGCGATCCGTGCGCTGGTATTCGGAGACAATGTACTGGATGAGAACCTGATCCATGTCGGTTCCACCCAATTGAGTATCCCCGGACGTGGATTTGACCTCAAACACGCCATCACCGAATTCCATGACGGTAACATCGAGGGTTCCTCCCCCTAAGTCGAAGACGAGGATTTTTTGCTCCGTTCCTTTCTTGTCTAGACCATACGCTAAGCTCGCGGCCGTGGGTTCATTCACAATACGAATGACATCTAACCCGGCGATTTTTCCCGCATCCTTCGTGGCCTGTCGCTGGTTATCATCAAAGTACGCAGGGACGGTGATCACGGCCTTCTCCACTTTATCCCCAAGGAATGCCTCGGCATCCTTCTTGATCTTCTGCAAAATGAATGCGGAAATCTGTTGCGGGGTGTAGCTCTTTCCATGAATCGTGTAGGTGTGATTGGTCCCCATCTTTCGCTTCGCGGCCATGATCGTTCCTTCCGGATTCGACACGGCTTGTCGACGCGCAGGTTCTCCAACAAGGACCTGCCCGTCTTTCGTGAATGCCACGACAGAGGGAAAGGCCTTCCCATAGAGGGTGTTTCCTTCTGCACTCGGAATGATGCGCGGCTTTCCCCCTTCTAATACGGCAGCGGCTGAATTACTTGTTCCTAAATCGATTCCAATAATTTTACTCATACTGTGTTTCCCCCTTTGGTGTTTGTTTGAGTGTGATCCTGTGAAATTTTGTTCACTTTTACCCTCGCCGGGCGCAACACATCCTCGTTGAAGGTGTATCCGGTCTGGAATTCTTCGAGAACGACATCCTCGCCCTTCGAAGGATCATTTCCCTGCATGATGCATTCGCTCGTGAAGGGATCGAACGTCTTTCCTATCGTGGAGAGGGGCTTAATCCCATTCTGCGCGAGCACGTGCAACAGTTGCGTGCGGAGTTTTTCCAAATCCCCGCGATGGGCGTCTTTGACTTGAGAGATGGCCGCATCCAATGTATCGGCGAACGCGAGCATTTCCTTGAACGCGGCTGCCTTTCCTCGTGTGTAGTGTTGGTTGAACTCATTCTGAGTCCGCTTGCGATAATTCTCAAAGTCAGCTTGGACACGCTGCAGGGTTTGAGTCAACTCCTGCGTGGCGTCCTGCTCGACGGGTTTTTTTTCCGTATGCGATTCATTCATACGTGTTCACCTTCAGCGGACCATCCGTCCGTCCATTTGTGCGTCGGGTGTTTCCATTCCTTGGGCGACCGCCATGGCTTTCTTTCTTCGTTCGTGGAACTGCTTCATTCGCTTCCACGTTTCATCGCCGGCATCCCCATCCAAGAGTTTGATGATCGTGTTCGTGGAAAGTTGAGGCGTCTGGAATTCATAGGCGATGAGGGCATATTTTCCCTTTTCCACATTCTCATGCAAGGCAGGGTGGACATCCACAATCATGACCCCGTCGTCCCACATCTCCACCAGGGCTTGGATGCTGGGATCCGCCACGCTGGCATGCTTTCCCTTCGTGAATAATTGGGCGATTTTACCGATGTGATATGCGCGGGCCATAGGAAATACCTCATTTTGTCTAATTATTTTAGACATTTAATGGTTTTCTTAGTCATAGTATTTTTAAGGGTTTCGCGACTGAATCCGGATATGCCCCCATCGGTTCGCCAGGCGTCCTTCCGCATCATCATTCGCAGGATTGAACCTCCCTTTGAACGGAGCCCCGAGAATGAAATGGAATGGCTATGCCAATCATTGGGACTGAGCCCCATCAACAAGGACAAGGCCACCGTGGACATTTTCAAGGAAGTCGTGAGAGCCACCGAAACGGGAAAGGGAATTTCCTCCACCACTCTTTCGGAAAAAATCAACCTTTCCCGGGGCGCAGTCATCCACCACTTGAATAATCTCCAACTTGCAGGACTCGTCGTTAAACAAGGACGGAATTATTTCGCACGTTCTCGCAGCATGGTCCGAACCATCCAAGAGGTGGAAGAGGACATCAAGCGAATCTTCGATCGCATGGAAGAAACCGCACGAGAGATTGATCGCGCATTTGGAATGGAATGGGAAAACGCCTCGCCCCGGAAGGAATGACACGTGTGGGTGGACATTCTCTTTCCCGGCGTATGGATCCATGAACTGGCCCACGCATTGGCATGCATGGTGAGCGGCGTCCCCATCCATCGCATCGAAGTTCATTCACGCTCTGGAAAAGTGGTGCATCGCGCCAGTAATTTACGTTCTAGTGTACTCATCAGCGTGGCCCCCCTCATCATGGGGGGAATTCTCTCCTTTGTTCTTTTTTCATACGCCAAAGAAGTGGTGGACACGGATATTCTATTGGCCGCCCTGGCTGCGTGGCTGGGATTCTCCATCGCATTCCATTCCATCCCCTCTCACCCCGACATGGTGAATATTTCGGAAGCCATTTCTCGCCGACTCGCAGAATTATGGTCGAGTCCGCGAGGAATAGGAACAAAAATCCTCAAGTCGGTTTGGTACATTCTCATCTGGCCCTTTGCCATCATTGGGTCCCTTGCCGTCTGGGCGGTGGACCTCACCCTGTTGGCCCGAGTCGGGTGGGCCATCCTCGTGGGTTGGATAGCGTGAGCCTGACCTAGCCTTAAATATGCCCGCCGGGTTGGAGATGCATGCGCCTATTATTGAGCGGAGCCCTCCTCCTATTGTTGGTTTTTTCTGGATGCCTCGACCAGATATTCGTGAGTCCCGACCAGACCCCCAACTCAGTGGCCTGCGACGCATTCACCGATCCCACGTCCAAGGATACGTGCTACAAGGACAAGGCCGCTGCCGAAAAGAACGGATCCTACTGCGAAAACATTACTAATCCCTCCACCCAAGATGCCTGCTGGAGCGGCCTTGCCGATGCGAGCACCAATGGATCATTTTGCCTCCAGGTGAACGACTTCGCTACGCAAAAACTGTGTGCAAATGCCCACCCTGAAGCGTTCGATGCCACCGCGAAATGTGTGGCACTACAGAGTACTGTCGAACAGCAGAACTGTTACCGTCACGTCGCACGCCTGACGAAGGACCCCATTATCTGTTATCAAGCCCTTGAGTCCATCGCCCCGTGCCTCACGGATGTGGCCGAGGTCACCAAGAAAGCTGGGACGTGTGACCTGATTGACTCTAGTGATGCACGACAATCCTGCTACGCACTCGTGGCGCCCCTCGCAAATGACAGTTCGGCATGTAACAAAATCACCGACCAATTCACCCGCGAAAGCTGCCTATTGAAAGTGGCCGTGGCGCAAATCAGCGAACCCGCGTGCGGGGGAATCGAGACTCCGGCCCTCAAGGCCTCCTGCTTGAGTCAAGTGCAGACGGCCGCCGCCTCGGCGAGCGTGTGTACGGGCTCTTCCACCGTGGGATCCTTGGATGCGTGTTATCATCAGAACGCCGTCACTAACAGCCAACCTGGAATCTGCGGCAAGATTATTGGGAAAGAAACGCGCGAGGACTGCTACTCGGACATCGCCCAAGCAACGGGAGACACGGCCATCTGCGACAGCATTGTAACACCCCTCACCAAGGCCAATTGCCTCTCGCTCGTCGCGGGAACAGGGCTCGTGAATTCGTGCAGCATCCTGGAGGGATTGCCCAAAGACGAATGTCTTCTCGGAGTCGCCCTCAAGAATAAGGACCCCGCCATTTGTGCCCAGCTGGTAGTTGTCACCGATGAGAAGAACTATCGGGACGCCTGTTATGGTGAGTTGGCCGTGACCAAGCTCAACTCCTCCCTGTGTCTACCCATCTCGACGGAACCCGAATTGAATGATTGCTTGAAGTCAGTCGCCCTGAAGATTCCATCCCCGGATCCCTGTATGCTGATCGCAGACGGAAATGTAGTCAATAGTTGTTTGTCCGCCGTCTCGGCCGTTACGAAGGACTTAACGCCGTGCGAAAACATCACAGTTTCTGCGGAAAAAGACCAGTGTATCTACGCTGCGGCCAAATCCAGCAAGCACCCGGAGTGGTGCGAGCAGATTCAAGGAGTCTCCACCAAGGATGCGTGCTACTCCACGATCTCCATGGACCTAGACGACAAAGCCTCGTGCGACAAGGTAGTAAACAAGACCGATAAGAACCTCTGCGTGTCCGACATTGCCATGGCATTGAACGACTGGATGTATTGCCTCAAGATCTCCTCCACAAATCCCCTGAAACAATACGAGTGCCTCCTTGAAGTGGCTCCGGAAGTGGCCACGTATGCGCCCTGCACCTACATAGCAGATCAAATCATGAAGGGAACCTGCTACGCGAAAGTAGGAGTCAAGCTCTCCGAGTTCCTTGCCTGTTCAAATGTACCCTTGAAGCCCGTCAAGGAAGATTATCAAGCCTACTTGGCCCGCGACACATGCTGGATCACCATCGCCGTGGATGCCCAGAGCGAGGATTTGTGCGACAACATTGTTGATGAGAACACCATGGAGGATTGTCTCAGTGCCACGTAAGCAAAAGGAGTCCCTGGATGCGTGGATGGATGTCTCCGTGCGAGAAATCCTCGGATACAAGTGGACCCAGATGAAAAACGATCCGCGGATTATCGTGTTATTCGTCGGAGAAATGATGCTGGCCGTCTGCATCGCACTGGCCATTGCATTGTATTTGGACCCTGACTGGAATGTGGTTCCGTTCCCCTACAACGTGGTTTCGTTCATCGTCCTTTTGGGAGTGGCCATTCTTATCCACCGGAGAACCCGCCCCTTCCGCATAGCGCAAAAGCTAAAGAAGAGAAAATAGTTCAAAAAAAGAGTATTTTTTCATCCCCTCAGCAGACCGGCCATTTTGAGTGGCCGTCGCTGAAAAAAATTGGGTTTTTTTATCGACTGGATCGTCGTGCTCGGCTTCGTCGGGCGGTCGATCGGGTAGATCGAGTCGTTCGGCGGGCGCGAGTGGTGCGGCGGGTCTTTCGTGCGGTGGATGCTCGTCGCGTGGTGCGTCGGGCGGTCTTTCGCGCGGATCGGCGGGCCGTTCTTCGTCTTGCTGCCATGTGTATCGTTCCTCCAGTTGGAGTTATTATGTCGGAGGAATGAACCGTGCTATATAAAGGTTTGCTACAT
>CAZKYB010000013.1:17595-22864 GCA_964557045.1 uncultured archaeon | reverse complement strand
GTGGTTTCACAAAACCCTTCGGCTTTCCTTTTTCGTACATCCACTTTCAGTGTGATGTTCACGTGCGTCGGGATGAACGTGCGATGCGGGGTGTATTGGGGTTTGGCTTGGGGTCCGATGAATCGTGCATCTTCTCCAATGGCTCGCAAATCCACCCCTGCGTGTCCGGTGCAGGACAGGGTGTCCATTCCACTCATGATGTCGAATTCTCGCATACCAGTATTCCCCCACTCGTTCGGATATAGAAAAAAATCCGCATTAATAAATGGCGCTCTGCATGGCTCGTTGAGCGTGAGGCGCGGGATTTTGTTTATATAGGAAAACCCTTTCCTTCGGGCTACCTATGCCCCTAGAGAAGATTGAGGATTTTTCGGTCTCCCGACTGTCCATCCTCAACGAGAAGGGGGAGGTGGATTCCAAGCTCATGCCGAAGCTGAGCAATCCCCAGCTGATTGAATTATTTCGCTGGATGACATTATTGCGTATTTTCGATGATAAAGCACTGAAGCTTCAGCGGCAAGGGAGGATTGGCACCTACGCTTCCTCCTTGGGACAAGAGGCCTGTACCGTTGGAAGTGCGTACGCGCTGAAACCCCAGGATTGGACCTTTCCTGCGTTTCGCGAACACGGAATGTTCTTCGTCCGCGGCACTCCTCTCGTGCGCGTATTACAGTATTGGGGAGGCGATGAGCGGGGATCGAAGGCCGCCCCCGATGTGAATTGTTTTCCGGTTTCCATTCCGGTAGGAAGCCAGCCCTTGCATGCCGTCGGATGCGGGATGGCCATCAAGTACAAGAAAAAGGACGCGGTTGCGATTGGGTATTTTGGAGACGGGGCCACCAGTGAGGGGGACACTCTAGAGGCGATGAACTTCGCCGGGGTTTTTCAAGCGCCGGTCGTGCTCATTTGTCAAAACAACCAGTTTGCTATTTCCGAACCCCGTAGTTTGCAAACCCATTCCAAAACCATCGCCCAAAAAGCCATCGCATTTGGGATGGATGGGTTGTTGGTGGATGGGAATGACATCCTGGCCACCTACAAAGCCACATTGGATGCTGTCGAAAAAGCGCGTGCGGGAAAAGGTCCTACGTTGCTTGAGTTTTTCACCTATCGGATGGGGGATCACACCACGGCGGATGATTCTACTCGTTATCGTACCAAAGAAGAAATTGAAGGATGGAGGCTCAAGGATCCCATTTCTCGTTTCCGCACGTATTTGATGAAAGAAGGAATCCTCTCTCCTTCATTAGAGGAGCAAATCACCAATGAGTGTGTCGCGATGGTGGAGAAGACCGTCCAGGAATACGAGACGATGCCTGCGCCCAAACCGGAGGACATGTTTGATTATCTTTACCAGAGCATGCCCCCTGAGTTGGCCGACCAGAAAAGAGAATTTCTTTCTTTTTTGGCCCAGAGAAAAAACAATTCGGAGAATAAGACCGAAGGGCCGGGATTTCCATGAAGGCGAACATGGTGCAGGCGTTGAACAATGCCATTGCATTAGAGCTGGAAAGCAATCCCAACCTCGTTGTATTAGGAGAAGATGTGGGAACGGACGGTGGAGTATTTCGCGTCACGGAGGGATTGCAGTCCCGCTTTGGAAAGGATCGAGTGATTGATACCCCCCTTGCGGAAAGTGCGATTATTGGAACCAGTATCGGGATGGCCGCGTATGGGTTGCATCCGGTGGCCGAGATTCAATTCTCCGGGTTCATGTATCCAGGATTTGATCAACTCATCTCCCACGCGTCGCGTATTCGCAACCGTTCACGCGGGCGCTTCTCGTGTCCCCTCACGGTGCGCACTCCCTACGGGGGAGGAATCAAGGCGCCCGAACACCACTCGGAAAGCACCGAGAGTTTATTCATTCACACGCCCGGATTGAAAGTGGTGATTCCCTCCAATCCTACGGATGCGAAGGGACTACTAACTGCCGCAATGCGGGATCCGGATCCCGTGATTTTCTTTGAACCCCTGCGCGTGTATCGTGCATTCCGTGAGGAAGTGCCGGATGAAGCATACACAATTCCATTGGGGCAGGCCAAAGTGATACAACCCGGAAACGATCTCACATTGATTTCGTGGGGAAGCATGCTTCGTACGAGCTTGGAGGCCATTCAGCAAATCGCTGAGGCGGAACGGTATTCGATTGAGCTGATTGATTTGCGCAGCTTGTCTCCCATTGATTGGCCCACCATCCATGCGAGTGTGCAAAAGACCGGTCGTTGTGTGATTGTGCAGGAAGCTCCTCTTTCATTGGGATTGGCGAGTGAAATCATGGCGCGCATCATGGAGAAAAACTTCCTTCACTTGAAAGCCCCGGTGGCGCGTGTCACGGGGTTTGATACGATCATGCCCTTGTTCAAGCTTGAAAACTATTACCTTCCGGACGCCGAGAGAGTCAAGCAGTCTATTCGTGGCGTGATGCGGTTCTAGTCATACCCCTTCTTTTTTATTGGCGGGGGGATTTGTCTCCATCATGCCGTTAGATTTCAAATTCCCCGATGTCGGAGAGGGCACCACGGAGGGCACCCTTGTCAAGTGGCACGTGAAAGAAGGGGACCCCATCAAAGCGGACCAACCCATTGCGGAAATAGAAACCGACAAGGCAGTCGTGGAAATTCCCTCCCCGCGCGCAGGGGTCATTCTCAAGCTCTATGGAAGGCCTGGGGAAGTCATCAAAGTAGGAAATGTTCTTGCGACGATTGGGGACTCGGGAGAAAAACTCTCGTCTTCTACACAATCAACTTCCTCATCCAAAACCACTCCCGTTTCCCCTGCCAATTTCGCACAGGGCCCCCCTATTTCAACAGGGTCTCGCTCCTCAGGACCGGTAATAGCCACTCCCTCCACGCGACAATTGGCACGACAATTGGGAATTGATATTGATTCAGTCAAAGGCACGGGCCCCGCGGGTCGCGTCACGGATGAGGACGTGAAGAATGCCTCGGCGCTGGGAAAAATGGGAAAGCCGTCCCCTCCCGTCAAATCATCCTCCTCGCCTCCGGCTTCTCCAGCCAATTCTCTTTCCTCGTCTCCCTCTGGGATGCCCATTCATCCAGAAAATGTGGTTTCCTCCGACGCGGGAACCCACATCATTTCCCCATTATCTCATCCAGAGGCCACTACTCCTGCGTGGAAGTCCGAAGGGGTGGAGGAGCGGATTCCCCTGAAGGGACTTCGAAAGGTCATCTCGGATCGAATGGTCAAGTCCATGTTCACCGCGGTTCAAGTCACGCACATGGACGAGGTGGACGTCTCTGAGTTGGTTGCGCTGCGCGAGAAGGAAAAAGTAGCGTTAGAAAAGAAGGGGATCAAACTCACCTACCTTCCATTCGTGGCCAAGGCCATCGTGGCGGCGTTGAAGAATCATCCGTATCTCAACGCGAGTATCGATGATACCACCCAAGAGGTGGTGCTCAAGCACTATTACCACATGGGAATCGCCGTGGACACGGAGGACGGATTAATTGTTCCCGTGGTGCGGGACGTGGACAAGAAAACCATCATCCAATTGTCCAAAGAAATGCAAGATTTAGCCGCACGTACACGTGAGCGGAAGGTTTCCCCAGACGAGTTGAGAGGCAGCACATTTTCCATCACCAACATTGGAACATTAGGGGGAGTGTATGCCACTCCCGTGTTGAATTGGCCAGAAGTGGGAATTTTAGGATTAGGTAAAATCCAAGACAAACCGGTCGTGCGAGATGGGAAGATCGTGATTCGTAAGATGATGAGCGTCTCTCTCACATTTGACCATCGTATCGTGGATGGGGCGCAGGCCGTGCGTTTTTGTAATGAAGTTTTGCAGCATCTCGAGGATCCAGGTCTCTTCTTGATGGACGTGATTTAGTGTGCCCCTTTCTAGCCGGAATCCCCGTCGTTCTGGAAAATCGCGTCCTTTTCGTGGCCTCACCCCAGCAGGGGTGTTTCAGACGGTGGATATTGGGAGCGGAATGCATCCGTCTAGTTTCATTTTTCGCCGCGCAGAAAGAAATCCACGCCGTTCCTACGTTGCAACGGATCGTGTTCTTCCAGAAATAGCCCCTGCCAATGTTCGTCGTGAATTAGCACCGATACAGACTTTTCTGAATGAGATGATTGAAAAGGGATGGAAGACTCGCCACATCAACATGGATATGCCCTTTCCCCTCATGGCAATAACGCTGGCTCCCTTACTATTTCGAGCAATGCCGCGTGTATTGCTGCCGAATGGAAAGGTCTATGTTACGACTGAAAATCTGGATGATCTAGAAATTCTAAAAGACCAAGCGAAGAAAAATGGTTTCACGGCCCGGATAATGAAGGATTTATCGCCTCGCGCGGCGGCGAGTCGGACTCAATTCACGCGGAGTTTATCCTCTCTTATGGAAGGGAACACGTATCCCATTCATCGCATGGAGATAACGTATCCATTGAAGCGGGCACATCCCACTAAGGTTGAACGCCAGGGATTGAACATGAAAAAGAGGGGTGCGTGATAATGGCCCACTTCATCGCACTGCTTCGGGGAGTCAACGTCGGGGGTAAATGGGTCAAGATGGAGGATGTGCGCAAGCGCATGGGAAGTGCGGGGTTTGAGAACGTGGAGACGTTTATTCAATCCGGAAATATTTTCTTCGAAACCACCAACAAGGATGTGAAAAGTCTTCAGAGTAGGATTGGGAAAGAAATTTCTGGACTCATGGGGAGTCCAGTCACTGCGATTGTTTTTCCGCTAGTTGAGTTGCAAGTATTGCTGAAGGCCAATCCCTTCCATAAATTCAAGACCAAATCCGAGGATAAGAAGTGGGTGGTTTTCATGAAAGAAAAGCCGGCAAAATTTCAATTGCCACTCTTCTCCACGCAGAGGGACGTGGAGGTTTTCTATTGCAATGATCGTTTTGCCTGTGGAGTCTCAAGAAAAAACAATGGTAAATTCCAATATCCGACTGAATTAATCGAATCCAAGTGGAAAGTCCAATCCACCACGCGCTTCTGGCACACGTTTGAGGACATGATGGCCGCCTTCAAAGAGCTCCCATAATTCCTTCTGGCGTCTCGTAAACCCTTTTATTGGCCAATTCGATGAACTAGCGAATGGTTGTCGGAGAAATGACTGAGCACACGGACGTCGCCGTGATTGGATCCGGTCCCGCCGGGTATGTGGCGGCAATTCGCGCGGGTCAATTGGGGAAGATGGTCACGCTCATCGAAAAGGATCCCATCGGAATTGGAGGACTGTGTCTCCATCACGGGTGTATCCCCTCCAAGGCGCTGATTCACACGG
>CAZKYB010000013.1:1194-17585 GCA_964557045.1 uncultured archaeon | reverse complement strand
TGGGACTGCACGCATTCCAAGGATCAGGGAATCAACGTCTCGCTGGCATCGTTGGATATGAACCAAACTCAAGAGTTCAAGCAAGGGGTCATTGACAAACTCACGAGTGGAATTAAAGTACTCCTCGACAAAGCAGGGGTGGATGTGGTATATGGAAAAGCCTCCTTCATCCATTCGAACGAATTGCACATCGAACAAGAACATGACACCATGGGCCTCACGGCCGACAAGATTATTCTCGCCACGGGGGGAAAAGAAAACGCTCTCCCCAATCTTCCCTTTGATGGGAAAACCATCCTTTCGAGCACGGAAATTCTCGATTTGAAAACGGTTCCTTCCTCCCTCGCCGTGGTGGGATCCGGTTACATCGCCATGGAGATGGCGCACACGTTCCAAAAGTTTGGGAGCAAGGTTACCATCATTCATCGTTCTCCCTCCATCTTATCCAACATGGATCCCAAGATTGGGGATATTATTCAGCGTCAATTGGAAACGTTTGGCGTGACGTTTTGGAAAAACACCGAGATAAAATCCGGCGAAAAGAATGCGCGCGGGATTGATTTGCAATTGGAGACCAAGGATGGAGTAAAAGAGACGGTTCCATTTGAAAAAGTATTAGTCGTGGTAGGCCGTTCCCCTCAAACAGAATACTTGGGATTGGAAAACACGAATGCGAAGCTGGATGAGAAAGGCTATGTGATCGTGGACGAGCGCTGCGTGACCACGGATTCCAAAATCCTCGCGATTGGGGATATCACGAATGGCCCTGCATTAGCGCATCGGGCCATGTACATGGGGAAGATTGCCGCCGAGGTATGTGCGGGCCTCCCTTCGGCCTTTGATGCGCAGGTCGTTCCGGGAGTAATTTATTCCGATCCTGAGATTGCCTGGTTAGGGTTGCAAGAGCCAGATGCCATCAAGCAGGGGAGGCAAATCATCACGGGGATGTTTCCTTTCTCCGCCTCCGGTCGTTCACTTGGGGCGAATCGACCACAGGGGTTTGCCAAGGTGATTGCGGATCCTCTTTCGCACGTCATTCTCGGCGCCACCCTCATTGGTGCGCATTCCTCGGATATGATCTCGGAGATGGGCTTAGCGATTGAGATGGGAGCTCGTTTAGAGGATGTTTCAGGAACCATTCATCCTCATCCCACGTATAGTGAACCCCTAATGGAAGCCTGCGAGGATGCCTTGAAGAAATGTGTTCACTTGCCCATGCGCAAATAATTAGTTGTTTCTATCGCATTTCCACCCATTTAGGGTGAGTGTATTTTTCTTCGGCTAGGATCACGGCCTTTTCCATTTCATCCGAGGTCCATTTTCCTTCTTTCCATTTCTTTCCTTTGAGAAATCCTTCTTTGAGGGCCTCATACACGTTGGTGTAGTCTTTCACTTTGTGCTGCTTGAGGCTCGTAACACGTTCTTTCACGTTTTGAATCACCTTATCTTTCATTTTTTCATCCGGGACTTTCAACAAGGAGAACATCTGGTCCACGTCCACGTCAAACAAGATGGTTCCGTGCATCTGGAGGATTCCATTTCTTCGGGTTTGGGCATTTCCGGAAATTTTCTTCCCACTCACAACTAAATCATTGATGGGGACAAATTCCGCTTTCACATTTAAGGTAGCAAGGCCGTCAATGATTCCTTGGGCGACTTGTCGATAGGATTCCACAATGTTCTTCTCGAACATTCCCTCGGGGGCAATCACGGAGTAGGTGATTTCTCCCTCGTAATCATGATACACCGCACCCCCTCCCGTGCGTCGGCGTACAATGTCAATTCCCTGCCTTATGCATTCATTTACATTTACTTCCTGCGAGAGGGATTGAAAGTATCCAATGGACACCGCGGAGGGTTTCCATCGATAAAATCGAATCGTGGGTTGAACGTTTCCTTCGGCGAGTGCATGAGCGCACGCCTCGTCTAGTGCCATGTTCATTCCTGCGGAATGGGTCTCAAGAGGGATGAGTCTCCATTCGTACGAAGTCATTGATAAATCACTCCATGGATAAGTTCCGCAATCGTTTTCGTATCCACCCCAATAAGTTGGGCGTGATGATAGTTCACGGCGCGATCCAAAAGTTGCTTGATGCGTTCCATTTCGGATTCCACGGGGAGAGAAAGCAAGGCGCGTTCCATATCGAGGATAGTTTCTTCAGGGTGAATAAAAAAATCCCCGCATATTTTGGCGCGGAGCAGCACGGTCGTGTCATACTCGAGGGACATTCGGAGGAGTTTGCCCCCCGGCACCTTGTGGGTGATCTCGGTGTGCATGCAGAGTAAACAATTCCATTCAATAAAAGGTTCTGGGAAGAGTTAAAAGCAAAAAGCGCCCTTCGAGAACCAGATGCGCAAAAAGCCTATCGATAAAGGGGATGAGCTTACTCCCGAGACGTTGGTTGGGAGGTATGCGCCGGTCATCATGGCCGTGGTGAATAAGCGCATTTTTCAACTTAGGCGACGGGGTCTCTCCAGAGAAGACGCATTTCAGATGGTTGCCGAGTCTCTATTGCGATGGCTCAAAACATACGACCCTGCAAAATCACATCCGTCCACCTGGCTAACTCGCGGTGCGGGTTTCGCACTGACGGAGGTTTTGAGGAAAAATAAAATAGTTCGCACGTCTACCAGAGGCACTCCTTTTTTGCAAGAATCGAATACCTATGCGTCTGTTGAGGCGCGAGAGACGGCACAGAAAGTGCGGGCTGCGATTTCCCATCTCCCTGCTGTTCAGCAACGCGTTGTTTTGATGTCGATGAGCGGAATGAGTGATGCAGAAATAAGTAAGAGTGGGATAGTTGAAACTAGGGCTCGTTCGAAAATATTTCATATTCGAAGAAAAGCATACCAATCATTGCGTGAAATGCTACACGACCCTATTCCACTATCTCGATCGGCATCTAGGTCGCCGTCAAGACTTGCTCGTACTGCACGTCATAAGCGGGCATAACCTACAATTTTTCTCTTTTGGTCTTCCGTTCACGTCGGCGGGAATTAATCTCATCTAATATGTCGGCTGCGCGTGAAAATGTACTGATTTCATCCGCACGGAACAATGGGATGTCTCCTGAATCAACACGCTTGGATTCATTCGTAATGATTAGTCCAGGGTATTTTAGGATTGTTTGTGTTTTCTCCATTGATATTGCTTTTTTTCGCACATTTTGCCGGGTTTCAGCGTGCGAAATCAATAAGTTGTGCTCGGTGGCCGCCGCGTTGAGGGGGGCGCGTTCGAAGACGGAGAGTTTGAGTCCCAACTCCTGTAGTTGATCCAACACGGAATGTTGGGCCGTGGGGGTAGGCTCCTCTTCTTTTTTCAATTCGAGGGATTGAAACACATTGATTCCTCGAATGAGTCGAACATTCAACAATCGTTCGAGTTTTTCGGCCGCCTCGAGTTGGGCGGGTTGTCCATGCTCGTATCGATGGAGGCTTTCCAAACTAATTCCCGCACGCTGAGACAAATCCTTTAGAGTAAGGGCATTGGCTTCGCGTTGTTTGCGCAATAGTTCCGTGTCTAATTCCACGACATTTTGTCCCTTGAATGATTTTTGCGTGGGGAGTTTGCTCTCGAGGAGTTGCTCAAATCCGCTCAGGGAGAGTACGGGAAGTTCGTATCGTTCATACAGTACATCGGCGTTCAACTGATACACCTTGCTCTTTTCCCCAATGATGAGGGAATGGGCGTGGAAGGCGTTTCCGATCTTTTGGAGGTCTCGGGCGTGTTCGATTCGAAGAGAGTCAATGTTCGATAATACCTTCATGACCAGCACAAGATTCTGCTTGCGCGCAATCAAATCAAACGAGGAATTAGAATCCGAGAAATCCTGGTACGTGAAGCCGTGATGAAATAGTCGCTGCTTGAGCTGATTCAATAATGTTTCACGAGTCATGCGAGAAGAGACAACTGCGCGAGGAGGGCGATGATCATTCCCTTCTTGAGGGTCGATGAGGCCTTCCCGGCCTTGTCATCAAAAAACTGGGTTCCCGCGAGAATAAAAACGAGGTTGGCTAATGTTACAAGTAGAAGGTAATAGTTGTTGGATAATCCCAAAAAATGAGGCAAGTATCCAGAGAACACCGCCACAAGCAATAGCACACCTGCCCACACTTTCACTTCGTGGGGTTTCATGAGGGTAGCTAGGGTTTGTTTGTGTCCCTTGTCCTCTTTCACGTCTTCCATGTCCTTTACTATTTCTCTCACCCAATTCGCCAAGAATGCCGAGAGCGCGATGAGTACAACCAGCGGGGTGATAGTAAATAAGGATGCACCAAAGATAAAGGTGAATCCCGTTCCCAATGCAACAATTACATTCCCCACAAACTTGATCTTCTGCATCACCGCGGAGTAGGCGATGAGCATCAAAGCAAAGAATGCGGCGATGTACAGGGAGAAGTTACTCAGGAATGTAGCCAACACCACTCCCAGCACGAACAATGCCATAGAGAATGCGAGGGCATTGCGCTTGGTGACTTTTCCGGTCACCAGGGGACGGTTCGCCTTGCGTGTAGTGTCAATGGAGTAATCGAAATAATCATTGATGGCTTGTCCCGCGCCGGAGATACAAAAAACCGCGAGCAGTCCATACACCAAGGAAGGAGTGTAGTAGAATCCGCCCCACGAAAGTAAGTATCCGATGAGCACGCCCACCATGGAGAGCACTGCGTTCAATGGTCGGATGAGTTGGTAATATCCAATGAGTGGGGTGAAAGGGGAAGTGTTGGGAGTGGTCTTCATAGGCCTTACGCCTTCGTGACCTTTCCTTTCTTCTTCAATCGCAACGAGGTGGAGAAGCACTTTCTACAGATCGTGGGCTTCTTTCCATCGGCTCCGCGGTTGCGGGCGTTGCATTTCATGCAAATGTACATGTGGGCGAATATTCGCTTCATTGCTTCAGGGAACTTGGCCATAAATGAATCAATCCTATACCTATTTCACCAAAAGAACGTTTATAAGTCCTTGGGGGAGTGCACGTGGTTTTCTTCACTTGGATGATGGCCGGCCCCTTCGAGAAGTGAGCTTGGTAGAGGCCAGGGGCACCCATGCGTCGCTTCCTCGATCAATGTGGCCCTGGGCGGCGGTGCCGATGGATTTGGGCTTATGGACGTGGGTGAGAAATATTCTCATGGCTCGCAGGGGGCCTAGTTTAGCCGATAGGGCCAGGATCTTAACCAGTCGACTTTTACCGTCTCGGTCCTCCTCGAATGCGCGGAATAGGGGGTCTTTTCGTAGCCAGCGCTTGGATACCGTCGATCGAATGCGCCCTAGTCGAAGGTCCTCTCGTGAGGGGAACCGAAAAACCACTCGCGCGTGTGGCACAACCAAGATTCGTCCCCTAAAGTGAAAATTGAGATAACCGTCGTCGACAATTTGAGGGTGAGTGGGCAGTTGTGTTTTGAGTGCAACGCTTCGGCGTATTCCATAGAGCGCCGTACACACTCCTCGTGTTCCTTTTTTGGCGACGGCCCGCCACATTTGCACTACATCTTCATCATACTGGCCCCTCTTTTTGATGAACGCGGCGGTTGGGATTGAAATCCCACTCGCGATGTCAATTTCGGGATGCGTGTTGAGGGCGCGATCAAGCTCGGAATAAGAACGGGGATCCACCAACACATCTGCGTCCGAAAAGAAAATATTGCGCGCGTGCGGGTTTGAGTTTCGAACAATGATTCCCCACGCGTTATTTTTTCCTTTGACGGGAGTCTCAATGAGTTTTATTTCAGGGTTCTCACGTTGTAGCCCTCGAACGATATCAACCGTTTTATCCGTGCATGCATTTGCACACACGATGATTTCCCGTCTCTTTTTGTGACGTATCCATGCCCTGGATTTGAGCACGCGTCCAATCATCCGCGCGATGGATTCTTCTTCATTATGGGCCGGTATTCCTAATGAGAAGTAACGCATGCGAAAGTACGTTTTTCCCTAAATAAAAAGAAAGTCGCCCGTATTCCTCCGGGCGATGAGGATGGGGTGTTAGTTTTCGACCAATACGCCATTTTCATAGGTGAACACGCCGTATTGTCCCTGATCATTCATTCCGAAGTGGATTTCCTTTACCACTCCCTCTTCGTTGGTGACAATCCAATAATCCTTGACGCAATCCATGTATTTGGATCCGGCCGCGGCGCATCCATAATATTCATTACGCACGACTCCTTCCTTGGTGAATTCAATCTGGCAATAGTCTTTGCCCTTGAAAGAAACCACTCCCTTCGTCACTGGTTGTTGGTCCGCGAATTTGCTCTTCACGCTGTCATTAATCGCCTTGCACAATTCCCCAGCGGACGTGTTTCCGGTTTGGGAATTGGCAATGGTGCTTCCGGGGGTGGAAGGAGGTCCTCCCACGCAGCCGAGGGCTAAAACTAAAAGTAATATTCCGAGAATAGGTTTGGTAGACATCATAGGGTAGAGGCAATTCCTCCGACCTATAAAAACAAATTTGTGGAAAAATAGAAGACCAAGTGCCCCCGGCGGGACTAAGCCCCTGGGCAATGAACCCCACTGAATAACCTTTATAAGTCATTCTAGAATCGGTCCGACTTAATAATTTTGACGTTGACGCAGCCTAAGAGTTGTTTTCAGATGCGATTTATTCAAATTCGATAAAAAGAGCGGGTTTTCCGTTTTCAGATTGGGTAGGGCGGATGGTACATGGCTGGTTGGTTCGAGGGAAGAAGTTGAATACCTCTTGCAAGAAGGCTGGGGGAATAACCAGGGCGTAGGTTTTTCGGTTTTTCCAGTGCAGCCTGGCTCGCAAGGGGGGTGGACTATTGCTCATTGGCTATTTCCTCAGCCTTTCGGGGTTGGAGTCCAAAACCGGCTCGTGGATGGGCACGGCTGGTTTTTGCTCCATATTTCTTCAAAATTAGCTTTTCCTGAAGGGATGGCTTGTATCCACCTTTGATCGCTTCCCGAAGAAAGCTCAGGTAGATCGTACTTGGGGTATATTCTTTGTGTGCTGGAATTGCTTCCATTAGGTTCACCTCAACTTATCGCTTCGTGTTTAGGACGTTAATATTCGATTTGTTTTTCGAGTTCATACAGCTTGAACAAAATCTATTTAACAATCCGGCAAAGAGTGTCAGTCTAGAAAATCGCTTGGAGGTAAAACAATGCGAAAACAAATGTTAGCTATCGTTCCGTTGCTCTTGCTGTTTGGCACAGCAGCTTTTGCGCAAGGCGCGACGGCCGGTGATATCACTGCACCACTCGATAAAATCTATGATCTTGCTAAGCAAGTTGTGTCAATCTTAGGAATTTTAGCGATTACGATTGCTGGAGCAATCTACATGTTTGCCGGAAATAACTTGCAAACACGTGAAGCAGCCAAGTCCACTGTATCATATGCCGTCGTTGGACTCATGCTTGTTTGGATCGCCCCTGCGCTCGTAAGCTTCCTAACTGCCCCCTAAGGAGAATTCGGTATGAAGAAAACACCCCTCGAAATCATCGTCCCCTTCCTTCTTACCGGACTCCTCTTCCTTACCCCAACAGTACATGCAGGCGATGACGGATCGGTCATTAACATCAATATCGACGTGCAGGGGATTATCAACGCCGTAAATGGTATCGGGTCTGGAATTACAGGGACGCTCAATAGTATTCCCGATCAGGTTATGGGCGTGTTTGGAAATGCCTTCAAAGGGGCAATGGTCAGCTTCAACGACCCCTTAATGCAGCTCTCTCAAACGTTACTTACTTCCAATCCCGATCCTTCAGGACTCTATTCCTGGTGGCAATCCACCATTTTTGTCATTTCATCTTTCTACTTGCTCGTTTTCCTTGTAGTCGGACTCATGTTTCTTTTTTCAGCATTGAATCCCGAAAAACGGGCAGAAGCGAAAGAATGGCTCAAGAATGCCATCATGATGATCATTTTAGTCAATCTATCTTTCGTCGTCTATGATTTGTTGCTTCAACTTGCCACCGCTATAACTCATTTCATGTGGATTAGCGGGTTCGAAAACTTCTTCGATCCAAACGCATTCTCCAATATGGGTGCGGTTACTTTGCTATTGTATGGCTTAGCTGTTTTGCTCACATCTATCACTCTTTTCGTGCGATACATGTTCCTACTTGTCGGAGTTGTGCTATTTCCGATTGCCATTTTTCTGTATTACATTCCGCCCCTAAAAGTTTGGGGAAGAATGATTCTCAACTTACTTGGATTTGCATTATTCATGCAATTCATGGATGTAGTTATTTTTGTTGCCAGTAATCAAGCGATGTTACAGCTCGCTGGTAACGCTGGACAAAATCTTGTGCCTGCTCTCGCATTCATTGTGATTTTCATTCTGAACGTGTTACTCATGTTCTATGCATCTATCAAAGCCATCTTCACGGCCACCGAAAACTCAAAGTTTCTAGCCACTGCCATCGGCGCGATGACGGGACAAATTACCACTGCCATCACTACCCTAAAATCAGGTGGCAGTAATCCCGCGCCTTCCCAGGAGACCAAGGCATGAGCTATGAAATCCCCAAAAACCTCAAGTACGAGGAAAAAATCCTCTTCAACCTCAGCTTCGAGCAGGCATTATGGGTCGGGCTATTTGGCAGCCTAATCCTGATCGTATTCCTAAAACTCCCATTGGTTCTAGAGGCCAAAATAGGGCTTGGTATCCTGTTGGTTACCCTAGGAGCTGGATTCGCCTTTTTCGGCTTTAGAACCCATACTAGTAATCTGTGGGGTTTCCTTTCCACCCCCCGCCAGATCGGTTATCTTGACCCTCCTATGCGGAAGTTTTTGGAAATAAACCGGGTCGAAAACGATGCGATTTACCTCCAAAATGGCAGCATTAAAGCGATTATCCAGGTTCAGCCAATCAATTTTCACATCCTCGCCCCTCGTCAAAAGCAGGCCATCATCGGTGCATACAAGGACTTTCTCAATAGCCTAGACTTTCCCATCCAAATCGTCATGCGAACCGTCAATCTAAACCTCGATGAATACCTCAACCAGCTCGAAATCAAAGTTCGCCAGCAGAAGAAACCCCCACTACTTCACCAGTTTAACGATTTCCAGGAATTCATGAAAAAATACATCGAAGAAAACAGCGTCAAAAATCGCCTATTTTACATTACTATTCCCTACACGTCCAGCAAGAACCCGCTCGAAGCCAAAACCAATCCACTAGAGCAATTGGATATTCGGGTCAAGCTTTGTCAGGACAAACTCAAAAATTGCAACTTAATTAGCAAACGACTCTCAACCAACGAAATGGTATCTCTTCTCGGTTCATACTTTGAAGGATTTGTAGAAGCAGAAAATGAATACCAACAGGCACTCACTCAATTACACAAGGAGGTTCCTGCATGAACGAACTAGTCAACATTCTCAAGGCTTCCTTTATCCAAAACAATATTGATTCCATCCAAGTTAATGAACAGCTCAACCGTATCATCATGGCAGTGGGATATCCCCGTGCTATTCGGGAAGGATGGTTGGATTCCATAATCGCAAGTGAAGGAAATTATGATATCAGTATTCATATTTTTCCCTCCAATGTTGAAACCATTCTTTCACAACTCAATCAGGAACTGGTGAAACAAGAAGCTGATCTGATGGCAGCGCAAATGAAAGGAATTGTTAACCCATCTCTGCGTTTGCAACATCAGGATACCATGAATGTGTTAGAAAAACTTCAACGAGGAGAGGAAAAATTATTCAACATGGCTCTTTACTTGAATGCCCGCGCTTTTACAAAGGAAAAACTAGAGCTTTTATCTAAAAAGGTCATGTCGGAACTCAATTCCATTCTCATTATTCCCAAAATGCCCTTTCTTCGAATGTATGATGCGCTCAAATCCATTTATCCGATCCAAGAAGATCGTTTGAAAGTTACGCGCAACATGCCAAGCGACGCGCTGAGCGCATGTTTTCCTTTCACTACAGCATATCTCAATCTTGATAATGATGGAATTCTTTTCGGAGTAAACAAAACCAACAACATTCCTATTATTCTCGATCCCTATAGCTTTGCAAACTACAATGGACTCATTTTAGGAACATCGGGAGGAGGGAAAAGTGTAACCGCCAAGTTATTCATTCTCCGAAATCAGTTACGCGGAGTAAAAACGATGATTATTGATCCTCAAGGCGAATATGTGGACTTGACCAAGCAATACAACGGGCAAATTGTCGAAATTTCGCGCAATAGCAAGACGATCATTAATCCGTTTGATTTAATGGGACAAGATTTGGGCGAAAAAATGCTTTCACTTATTGATTTATTCAAAATCATGTGCGGAGAATTGACGGAAGTCCAAAAGAACATTCTCGATAAAGCCATTCAGTCCATTTACGAGCAAAAAGGAATTATTTACAATAATCCCGAAACGTGGACACGCAAACCTCCAATAATTGAGGACTTGTATGAGGAAATCTTGCGTGAAAAACGCACGGCTCCACGTCAGGAACGCATGACCTATGAAGCATTGGAAAACCGTCTCCGCATCTATGCGAAAGGGACGTTCTCGTTCATTAATCGACAGACCAATTTAGATTTGTCCAATGATTTGATTTGCTTTAACATTGCGCAGATGCCGAATCAGATCAAGCCGGTCATGATGTATTTGATTATGGACTTTGTGCATAAGAAAATGCAAAAGGATCGAGAACGAAAAGCATTGATAATTGACGAGGCGTGGACACTCTTGCGTTTTGCCGAGCATTCTCGACATATTTTCGAATTAATTAAAACAGCACGGAAGTTTGGATTGGCAATTGTTATTCTCACTCAGGAAGTAGGCGACCTTATTTCTAGCGAGGCAGGGAAAACAATTCTCGCCAATACGAGTTGGAAGTTTTTAGCTCGACAAGAACCAACCGTAATCCATGAGCTGACCCAAAAATTCAATCTCAACAATGAAGAACAGAACTACTTGCTAACCGCGATGCCTGGTGAGGGATTATTGTTTGCCATGAATGACCACATTCCCATCAAAGTTATTCCATCACCCAGCGAATATGACTTGATAACTACAAATCCCGATGAAATTATCAAACGAAACAAGAAATTGGAAGAACTGGGAAGAGTAAAAGAGTCTGAAGATCTGTCGCCTTTTCAATTGGAAAAGAAATATTATCTCAAGAAAGAATTAACTCCCGATCAAATAGCATTTTTACTCGAAAAGCAATATCAGGAGAAACGACTTTGCGGATTTGACAATTATTCTCAAAACTATTTGATCTACAAGCCTAATTCCAAGGAAAAAGTGGAACACCAGTTTCTGGTTCATCTTATTGCAGATGAAATTATGAAATATACAAAAGATGTTACGACTTATTTGAGCGTCGGTCCCGATATTGTCACATCCAGTCCAAATATTGGGTTTGAGATTGAAACAGGGACTCAATTGGACAATCCTAGTCACTTAACCAAAAAAGTTGCTCAAAACAATGCCCAAAAATATCAAGAATGGTGGTTCGTGGTTTCAGATAAGAAGCTCAAGCCAGCCTATGAAAAATACCACCAGACAATGACCCGCACGGAAGTGCGTGACTATTTGAAAGATATCCTCAGATAGGCTTTGAAAAAGAGCTACAAGAGTTATTACTCAGTTATGGTTAATACTCGCCTTTTTAGTCAATTTTTGAGTATTAACGACTTATAGTTATTACTCTTTTTGGTTAAAAAGATTGTTTTTTAAAGACTTTTGAGTATTAACTTTCTATGGCTTATATTGTCAAACAACGGATCAAGGGGGCCGACTATTACTATGTAGTTGAAAACATTCAAGTTGGAGTAGGCCACCGGAAGCAGCTCCGCAAATACTTGGGGTCCAAAGCACCCTCTCGCGAAGAAATATCTAAAATTATTCGTGCATTTGAGCGCGAAATGGACGAAGAACGAAAAAAACTCTTAGGACATTATTATCTCCCTCATTCGGATATTGAAGAAGTTGAATCGATTACCAAACGCTTCTGGAAAAAATACCAGGCGCTCACTCCAACGGAAAAGGAACAGTTTGATGAGGCGTTCACGAATGCATTTGTGTTCAATACCAATTCGATTGAAGGGTCCACTCTCACTCCCAAAGAAGTTGAACTCCTATTAAGCGAAGATATTGCCCCAAATAAACCCTTAGAGGACGTGCTTCAAGCTAAAGCTGTGCAGCGTGCCCTAAATTACGTTAAGCAATACGCGGGCGAGTTCACCGAAGAATTGGTGTTTAAAATTCATGAAATTTGCTTTCGAGAAACCAAACCGGATATTGCGGGGCAATACAAGAGACACAATAATCTCCTCCGAGCTTCGAAATTTGAACCCACGTCCGTCAACTATGTGATCCCCGACATGAAGAATGTATTCAAAGAGTATGACGAAAAGAAAAAAACATTTCATCCCTTAGAACTTGCAGCTTGGGTTCACTGGCGAATCGTCCGAATCCACCCTTTTCAAGACGGGAATGGACGAACGGCACGACTCCTTATGAACTACGTACTCCAAAAGTACGAATATCCCATGATCGACATTAAGACGAAAGAAAAGAAAGCCTATTTCAGTACTCTGGAACGATGCAACAAACAAAACAATGCACAGGTCTTGGCCGTGCGACTCGTTAAACGTTTCAAAAAACAATACCAGAACGCATTAAAAGATTGAAAACGAGTCTATATGATGACTTCGAAAAAGAAAGTCCACAAAGACTTTTCCAAAATGTCGTGGAGCGAACTAACAGCGCCTTTGCGTAAAGCGAAAAAGAAAATTCGGGAAGAAGATGTGGTCAATTTAGTCCATAAGATACGAAAGGAAAAATAAAGATGGGGCACTGAAAACTCGTTTTTTTGAAAATAAAAGTGAGTTTACTCTTTTCCATTACTGAACTCTTTGAATATTTTTTTCCCGTTTTCGGTCAACTCTAAATATACCGGTTTCCCATTGGGATTAAGCTCCCTAATGTACCCTTCATCAATAAGCAGGGATACATGTTTCATTATCGCAACGTGCGATAGATTAAGGATTTGGGCGATTTGATTGAGGAAGCAGGGTTCACTAAATTCATTACAATGACCGACCGTTTTGATAATGCCCACGCGGGTCTCGGCACCTTTTCCCCAATAAAAAAGGATGGATTTCATTCCAGATCTTAGTCCGCCATTCGTTTTCGGATGTGTTTGAGGGACGTATATAATCCGTAACTGGCATATGCGATCGCGAACGCTCCAATAATTTCTCCTGCTTCATGAATGGTTTCGAGTGTGGTTGGATTTAGTCCTAATAGACCAGGTGTCATTGCAAAATGGGTCATGGCAAAGCCGATGATTGAAATCGAAAAGAAGATCCAATAATGTTCCCCTTTTACCTCTCGTGATAATTTAATGGATAAATAAAGGGCGACTCCAAAAAATAGGGTTGTCACCCAAAATAGTATTGGCAATGCCATATTTCAACCACACTCCGAAACTATTGGTAAACAATAAGAGTTAAATATATGGATACATTAAGGTTACATTAGATTTTGCATGGAACCCCACTACTACCTCCCATTCGGAATACTCGGAATCCTTTTCCTTTCAGTCTTAACTATGGGGATTAACAACGTATTTCTTGCCAATCCCGATGCTTCAACCACCAAAATAATGGTTTCGGTGGAAAATTCAACCAATAATTCTCTTTTCCTCGCCTACAAGCCTACTACTGAAGTATACAGTCCGGCCGGAATGATGGTCAACTTCACGGAAAACAAAGCAGGGCCCACGACTATCAATTGCACATTATCCTGTCAACCAATGGAGGGGGATACTAAATGAATGAACACGAAGGGCCGGCCATGCACCACAAAAAGGAAAATATAATATCTCCTGAAATCATTTTAGCCATTAGCATCTTGCTAGGGGCTGTTATTCTGGGGTATTCCATGATGACAGCTGCCAACGCCATTGGAACGGGAATACAAGGGCTTACCTTGCAAGGAACGGGAAACCCATCACTAATTCCAACACCTACTCCTGATCCTAGCCTTGGAAACAATCCTCCTGCGCCTACCGCTCAAATGAGCGACCTGATTCAAAACGGGGCCGGTACCCTGGGAAATGAGAACGCTCCGATTACGATTGTTGAGTTTTCGGATTATCAGTGCCCCTTTTGCCGGGCATGGTTTAAGGATACAAAAGGACAATTACAAACGAATTACATTGACACGGGAAAAGTTAAATTGGTTTACAAAGATTTCCCATTAAGTTTCCATCCCATGGCGCAACCTTATGCGGAAGCTGCGCGTTGTGCGGGAGACCAATCAAAGTATTGGGAGATGCACGACAAAATCTTTAATGAACAATCAACGAAAGGCCAAGGAACGGTCCAAGATTTCACGGCCACCGACATTAAGAAATGGGCCACTGATCTCGGGCTCGACGCGACAGCTTTCAATAATTGCTTGGATACTGCGAAATATGCTTCGGCTGTTCAGGCCAATTTTACGGAAGGACAACAAATCGGAGTCAGCGGAACACCCGCTTTTTTCATTGGTAAGTCCGATGGAACCGGGCAATTAGTGGTGGGTGCGCAACCCTATACTGTTTTCCAGCAGGCCATTGATTCGCTTCTCGAGTAAGTTAGGATTTGGTGAAAAGATGAGGCTACTCCGTGTACTCCAATTACCCTCCTCTCTCGGAGTAGCCCTCTTTTCGGCCATTATCATGTTTAGTGTCTACGTTTACACACAAGTCTTGGGGGTTATTCAGAATGTGAGTGTCTGGTTAGCAACCATTCCCCCGTTAAATCTGGGAATCATTATTATTTTTTCAATGCTTTTTGGAATCGTTTCGGCCTACCAATATTACTTATGGCAGCAGCCCAAGGTATGCAGTATTAACCAAAAAATAAAGGGGGCTGGGACAACAGGGATTGGGACATTTGGAATTTTTTTAGTCGCCCAATGCCCTGCCTGCGCGTCTATCGGTGCTCTTTTTCTACCGTTTAGTGCCATAGCCTTTATTGCCGATTATAGTTGGGCATTCAATCTTTTAGGCAGTGGGTTGTTGCTTTTTTCATTAAACTATTTGGGGGCCTTCAAAAAATGACTGAAAGTGTATGTGATAAGTGTGAAAAATCCTTTTCGGATGAAAACGCATTATCGATGCATCGAAAAGTGAAACACCCTGAAACCAAGCCGGTCGAAAAAGCGCCCAATCTTTTTTTGAAAAAGTGGGGATTGCCATTAGTTGTTATTTTGGTTCTTGGCGTTGGAGTACTATTCGTAGTTAGTGGAGCCCCCCAATCATCCACGGACAAACCGTATACCTCGATTAATAGTGATGACTATGTGATTGGCCCTGATGCTGCTGCGGTAACGCTCATCGAATATCTCGATTTTGAATGCGAAGCATGTGGGGCATATTTTCCACTCGTTAAAAATCTTGAAAAGGATTTTCCGAAGGATTTGAAGGTTGTTCTCCGATATTTTCCGCTTCCGGGCCATAAAAATGGGTTAACCGCGGCTTTAGCCGTTGAGGCAGCAGCGCGGCAGGGAAAATACATTGAAATGCATGATTTGCTTTTCACTCAACAATCAGTATGGGGTGAAAAACAATCCGCTGATCCGAGTATTTTTGAGGGATACGCCCAGAATCTAGGACTTAATATGGCTCAGTTTAAGCAAGACGTCGCGTCTCAATCTGTGAGGGACCGTGTCCAACGCGATGTTGATTCAGGGAAAAAATTGGGTAACACGGGAACACCCACATTTTACCTGAATGGTGAACGAATTCAAAATCCACGCAGCTATGAGGATTTCAAGATTCTTATTCAAGCAGCCATTCTAAAAACACCCAAACCAAGCGTCCCGGTTCTGGGGGAAAAAGTACACGAACACGCCGATTTTTCAGTGTATTTAGATGGAAAAAAGTTTGATTTTACTCCCGATAAATACCAGTCTTCAGAAACGAATCCATTGGATGCGGATGCCCATCTTCATGATGGGGTGGGCAGCGTAACGCATAAGCACCGTAAAGGCATTACGCTGGGCTATTTCTTTGAATCAATTGGTATGACGTTTAATGGCCAGTGTTTCATCACCGATGATGGAACAGAATACTGCAATACTACTGAAAAAAAATTGAAAATGTATGTTGATGGAAAAACAAATAGTCAATTTGGAACTTATGAGTTTACGGACTTGGACAAAATCCTCATCACGTATGGAAATGAAAGTGAATTTGAAATAGGGGAACAACTGACTACTATTACTGATGATGGGTGCTTGTATTCTGAAAAATGCCCGGAACGAGGCAAACCACCTACCGAAAATTGTGTAGGGGGATTAGGGACGGAGTGTTAACCATTTTACTTTCTGCAAAAACGTATAGGAATCACTGATGATAAAAAAAGAAACAATCCAATTGTGAGGATGCAAGTAAAGACCCCTTTATTGGATA
>CAZKYB010000013.1:0-1184 GCA_964557045.1 uncultured archaeon | reverse complement strand
TCTTGTCGGAGCAAGACCTGTCGAACTTGACGTGCCAAAAACCGTTGCCGGCATTCCTATTACTGTGGGGTATTCTGGTTATGGCATTTGGAATCCCCACGGCATTAATTCCAAATCCCGTTCTTCACTATGTGCGAATGATTCCGCCGATGCTATTGGATTATTTTTTTCTTTTCAGTGTAACGGGGTTGTTGTCGGCTATTGTGGTATTATTTTTTTTGAAGCAACAAAAAATGTCTGCCACGATAACTACCGGGGGCGTTATTGGTTTTCTCTCAGTGGCATGTCCGACCTGTAATCTTTTACTCATGTCATTGTTGGGTGGGGCATTCCTTCTCAATTACCTTGAACCGATTCGACCTCTTTTAGGATTTTTATCACTCCTATGGTTGGGAATTCTACTCATTGTTCAATGGAACGCTAAAAACTGTTCAACCTGTATAAATACGAAAGGAGAACTTCATGCTTAACAAAAAAATATTTTCACTCAAGAATCCTCTCTTGCTCATCGCGGGAATCGTACTAATAATTCTTGCAGTCATTGCATCAATTCCCCAATTTTCATCCCCTATTTTACCATCGGTTTCTCCAACTCAAACTATGGAGTTGGAAGATCAAGAGACCGTATCCTTGACGGCCAGCCCTGTCGCCTTCATGGTGAACGGTCAGAAAATCGAAGGATATGGGTACAATAATCAATTTCCTGGGCCGTTGTTGAAAGTCAAACAGGGAACAGGCATCACCGTCGATTTCCAAAATAACCTAGACGAACCAACCACCGTACATTGGCATGGTCTCCGCTTAGAGAACCGATTTGATGGGGTTCCTCATTTAACTCAAAAAGAAGTTCTTCCGGGCGAATCCTTTGAATACAAATTGATATTCCCCGATCCCGGAGTTTATTGGTATCATCCGCATGTTCGAGAGGATGCCCAACAGGAAAAAGGATTATATGGTGCCATGCTGGTGGAGTCCAATCAGGTAGTGGATAAGCCCGCACGCGAAGAGGTTCTCATTTTAGATGATATTCTCCTTCAAGATGGGGAAATGGCGGTGTTTGATAAAAAAACAACTAATTTTGCCGTGATGGGCCGGTATGGCAACACGTATCTGATCAATGGGCAAACCAATTACAACTACCACATGCAAGTCAATGAAATGGCCCGTCTCTATTTGATCAATGC
>CAZKYB010000012.1:0-23741 GCA_964557045.1 uncultured archaeon | reverse complement strand
AGTTTCTACATCTTTTGGACTTAAACCAACTGGAAAAAAATTTTCCATTACAGACACTTCTCAAAGCAGATATATCGTAAAAAAAATTAATAACAGAAATGCAGTTGGCGAGTATTTGAAGGTGATGGGTTGGAGTAAAGAGGTATTAGATGATAGGTTATATAGAAAAGTATTTTACTTCCCATTTGTTGAGAGCGGCATCTCGGAAAACAAGATTGAACCCAGAATGTTCGGTCTGATTTATGGCAATAACTTCATCTTTCCGATGAAAGCAAAGAGCGGAAATCTTGAAATATATCAATCGTCAGGAATTGATATTATAGAATCTAATAGAAGAGTCATTGGAGCTGAAAAAAGGTTTGGCATAATAGTATCATGCGCTACTCGATTGGAAACATTGGGTGGAAAAACCTACAAAATCAAAGAACAGGTTTACGACAAACTGCTGACCGATTACCTAATTGTATATACAGCAGGAGAATACTCAAAAATAAAGGGAGATGATGCCAGGTGCCTATATCAAAGCGATAATGCAATGTTATTTAGGTCAAATGACTAGCGTAGGCACAATTTCTGCATTTTGATTGATTTTTTTGAAAAGTTAACAATAGAATTAGCAGACACCATACCACTGCAAAGTGCATACAATGAGAGACTGTTATCATTTTTTTCTTTGAATAGTTTATTCATTTGATTCGAAAGTTTAATATTTTCTTTCCAATTAGGAAGATGCGACTCTATATAATCTTTGTAAGAAACTGTATTGTTGCCAGTTGAAAGATATTCTCCGGCCGAATTACCAGAAATAATTGCTGGAAGAATCCCTTCGATTAATGGTTTATAGTTTAAATTAGCAGAATCGCCACATAATGAAATTCCTCCAATTTTTAGACTTTTAGGCCCGCCTCCAAATCGAGCTGATTTTGACTTTTCATTTTCAAAAGATGCGGAGTTAAATTGTCTTTTGAAAGGATTAGAGTTTATCATCGTGAAAAACTTATTTCGCAAAGCATTGAAAGGAGTATTAACCTCTCCAACTCCAACATTCGCAGAGGACTCAGTTTTCGGAAAAATGTATCCATACCCACTTGAGAATTTATTAGAGAAAATTACCTGCTCATATTCTGGTTCATCGAGACTTAATTTATCCACTTGCCATGAATACACATTAATCAAATCAGTTCCAGTTAAAGGAAATCCCAAAGATTTTAAAAATTTGGAATTAGCGCCATCGCAAAGAACAATTTTTTTGGAATAGAAAAAAGTAGATTTTCCACTATTATGAGAGAGAACGCGATAACCACCATTAATCTTTGAAAAGGAGACAACATCATGAGAAAACAAAACTTTTGCACCGGATTTCATCGCTTTCTCATAAAGCCACGTCTCTAGTTCAATTCTATCAATTGTCGCACCTTCATAATATCCACCCTTTCTAATAACATCAAAGTCGTCGTGCCAAAAATGTACTCCCTTAATTTTCATTTTAAAAATTTTCTTTGGAAGTCTGTATGGTAGGAAAGGAAGAAGGAAATTCCCAATTCCTTCGGCACATTGAACGGGCAACCCTGGCGTTTTCTTGCGATCTAAACATAGTACTCGAGCCCCATTCTTTGAGGCAGCAATAGCTGTCGATAGTCCAGATGGCCCGCCTCCAATAATTAATAAATCATAATCCATTCTAGTGAAAAGATTTCAGAGGTTATATGCATTTCTTAAAAAATGACTCTCATAAGTAAACTAATAACTTCTAAAGGTTTTTTTAAAAATACTGACAATAGTGATAAAGTAAAATTTTTCCCGTCCGAAAAAATACTATCTAAATCTTGCTTCTTATCAATTTCAACTAGTATCTGGATCAATGAATCTAGAGTAGAATTATTTATCTTATTTAAGATTGAACGCAAGTAATGGCTTTCGAATTCATTTCGCAATATCCCCTCACGTAATTTTCTTTCGTATATTTGAAGGCAGCTTTGATTAGAAAAATTATTTACAATACAGTCCGCAGATAAGTATCCTGAAATAATTGCTTGCCGAACCCCGTATCCAAAAATTGGATCCATCACGCGTCCAGCATCCCCTATTAGCGCAAAATTTCCGTTCACCCTTTTCTTTAGAATATTGGCTTTCCCAGATCCAACAAAAATATTATGCATCTTCACCCCTTTCATTATATTACCAAGCTTGTTTGAATTATTGATAAAATTTCTAAAAAAATGGCTCAATGGTTTACCTGATTGTTTGGCCTTATCAATTACAACTGAAGCCACCCCAATTTTATTATTAGCCATCCCTAAATAAAAATAACCACCAGGAGCAAATTCTGAATCGAAAAAAACGTGTGTTTCTCCCGGTTGAATATTTAGATTGCTGCAAACTCCGCCGTAACCGACCAGCTCAACTCCTTTTTTTTCAAAACTTGTAAAACCAAATTTTACGAGAGTATCTGAATTTAATCCATCAGCACCAATAATAAATCTGGGAACCACTAACATTCGATTAGAACCCTTCCTAACTACAACTTCCGAAAAGTGACCATTCTCACTTTTTATCGACTCGATGTTGGAATCGGTCCAAAATATAGCACCCTGTTTTTTAGCACTTTGAGAAACGATGTATTCGAAAGAGTTGCTGCCAGACCCCCTCATGATATAATAATCGTGGACTTTGGAATGAAGAGCAAACGAATGCGACGGAGAATGCCAAATTGATTTATTGAACCGCCCTATATGTGGCAATTCAAGCTCTGAAAAAATCGAATCTAAATCGGAACTTTCAGTTATATCGATTTTTTCATGATTGTGCGATCCAACTTTTTTTAATTTTTCTATGACAATAACACTTTTACCTTCCCTGGCCAATTTGAGAGTTGCAACTGTTCCGGCAACCCCTGCTCCAACAACTAGAACGTCAACCAAAATTTTCTTCATAAATTTAAAATCTCCAGAAAATTAAGGACTGGAAATTATCCCAGTTATTTTTCTTTTTGAATTCTCAATTTCTACATCAATAAGCCCTTGATTTGAAAGAGCTGGAACAACTACAATCAGTGCAAATTCCCTCGAAACGGGGGCAAGTATGATGGTGTAATCGGCCAAGTCCATGTTGAGACGATCGAGCTTGTAATCATAGAATTTTCCAATTGTGTCGAATAGATCATTAGTGGTATCCAAAATCAGCTTGAAAAGCCCGGAGTCCTTAATTTTTTGATTGTTCGGCACCACTCCACCGAGGCCTTTTTTGGCCAGCATGCATGCGAGCACGTCTTCGAGCTGGAGAAGGTTCTGGAGCTCAACGGTGATGAGCTCAGTCTTCGTGGCCATGCACCCTAGTCAGAGGTGGAAGTTATTAAGGCTATATTTATGGTGCTTCTTGAGCTTGGCTGAATACGCCCCAATCGTGGCATACGCCAAGTCGAACCCAATGAAGGCCAAGAAGTACTCAAAGCCGTAAATACCCCACGCAACCAACAGCAATACTGCTACTTTCATGACAAAGCGGTATTCGAAAAAGAGATAGATCCACTTGTTAATGTGCGGATGAGCATCCACGTAGTCGTTTCCAACCTCATCCAGCACCCCTGCAATAGTCAAGAAGACGAGGGGACCCCAGTCGAAGTGAATAATCTTGAATAAGTAAAGAGCTGCCAATCCGCAGAATATAGCAATAGCCCCAACGTGAAAACCAATGTTGTCCACCTTGTTTCTAAACAACACCGCCAGAAAAATAGCCCCGAGAATAGTCGCAGAGGCTGGAGAAAGATACATGAGGAAGACCCAGAATATGGCGACGACGGGTGCGAGAAGAATGGCTTTCATCTTGCTATACGTTTTTTCGTCAAACGCATCATCGATGTACTTGATTCCGCCACCTAGAACCATGTAGGAGGCGATGAAAAAAGGAAAATAAATTGCGGCCGAAGAAAAGATTATTTCTTCCGGGGTCATAATTGGCACATCCTTAGCCAGACTCCCGTAAAACCATCTATAAGCCTAATCCCGAACTTTCTTCCACAATCACGCCTTTTGCCGATAAAGAGTAGTTTTTGCTCGTTTTCTCGTGATCAGTGTATCGCATCTTGCGAATACGCAAAGTACGGAAAGCCGATTGACCTACCACCAAATTTTCAAGCGTAATGACCCCATCCGTGACAAACTCAGTCACTCCGTCTGCAGAAAGGCGCTGCAATCCTTCAGGTAATTCTGATGTCAGCATGACTGTGGCATTAAACTCTTTCAGCTTGTTTACTAAATTGTACAAAATAATCTTACTCATGATTTGCTCAGTCCGTTGAATAGGAGAAACAGTGTCCGCAATCTTGATGAGCGAAACACCCACATCTTTCTGCAATTCCGACATCATCATGGAATCCGTTAAGGTGGTAAGTGAATCTACTACGATTCGCTTGGGTTTGAACGTCTCGACCATCTCTTCTATTCGTTGGATGAAATGATCTTCGCCCAAAACTTTGAAATAAACAATCCGGAGGAGATTCTTGTTCTCTAAATCCGTCAAATTCCACCCATACTGCGAGGCAGCCTTCTGCATCTCTTCTTCCGTTTGTTCGGTGGAAATGTATAGTCCTCGCTCCCCAAATAATTGCGCCCCATTAACCAAATACTGCAAGGAAATTGTCGATTTTCCAGTTCCGGCTCCGCCCGATAACAATACGAGATTTCCCTCTGGAAATCCCCCGTTGAGGGCCTTATCGAGGCCCTGGATTCCCGTCTTATTCCGCATCATGTTGCATGGTAGAGTTTGGCGGTATAAAAAGAAATCGGCCAAGAAGCGCAAGGATGCTTTTTAACCCCGGAAAAGAAGGTTATGTCTATGGTGAGCAAAGCAACTGATATTCCATTCACAGGCGGAAACCAGCGTGTACGGGACCATGTACTCGTCCTTCTAAGTGAAGAATTTCCACTCACCCCTAAAGCACTATACGCCCGAATTTCGAAACAAGGGAATGAAGTGTCATATCAGGCAGTACACAAAGTCATTCAACAACTCGCTAGTGAAGGGATTCTGGAGAAGAAAACAAATGGAGTGCAGCTTAGCCAGAATTGGATTCACCGCGTGAGAGACTATGCATTCACGGTGGACACAGTATACACTAAGGGAAAAATTTACAAACTTCCAAACAATTTCGACAAGCCTTATTCACTTTCATTTGACAATTTTTCCACCTACGTGGTTTGGATGGCCGAAGCATTGCGTGATGGTAAATTCTCAAATGGAAAAACAGGGCCCATTTTTGGATTATTTTACCATGCACCATGGCCCCTCCGATTCAACTTTATTGATTTTGAATTGCTTCGCCAGATGGCCAGCAACTGTCACACGCAAGGAGTCTGTGTCTGCGACATGCCCTTCGACCGATGGGTTGCCAACCATTATCGACTTGCTGGGATAAAGGCATTCAGGACTGGAGTGAAGTTGAAACTCGAAGACGATTTTTTCGTCGTCAATGATGTTGTTATCCGCGTAAAATTTTCACCTGAAACACGCAAATTTATGGACAAAATCTATTCAAAGATTAGTGATTTGAAGCAATTGTTTCAGTACTATTTCACCGAAGTCGACAAAAAAGACCCTTCATCCATCGAAGTAATCATCGAGCGCAACCCCACCATGGCACGGATGATCCAGAATCAGATTCTGCAGTATTTGAAAGAGGGAGAAAAATGAACGCCCCGCATGCGCTTACCCAAGGACAAGGCACCGTGCGCGATGATATCTTATCCATCCTCTCAGAAGAATTTCCCCTCTCGGCGAATGAAATCGCCTCCCGTGTAAAGCGACAGATGGGAAAAAACATCACCTACCAGGCCGTCCACAAGACCATCCAGCAGATGGTCGAGAGAAAAATTCTAGCCAAAGAGGGACGATCCTACCGCATCGCCCCTGAATGGGTCCAGCACACGAAGGAGTATATCCAACTCTTGGAAAAGACCTTTCAGCACACCCCCTCGGTGAAAAAAGTTCTGGATCAACTCCCAAAACCAATGACTCTACATTTCACCCGCTACTCCGAATTATGCGTGTTCGTTGCCCAGTTATTAGTGGAGTACCGCGAGTCGAAGAAAGTGAAAATGCCCAACTATGCCTTGCTTTGGCACATCTGGTGGCCTCTCAAGTTCGACTTCTCGATGTGGGAGCTATTCAAGAAGATGGACGACTTTAACCCGGACAATCGAGTCGTGGTCACCCAAGACACGAAGTTCGATCAGATGGTGGGAAAATATTATCGATTATGCAACTCTACCGACCGGCTCATTATTGGAGTACCTTCCAGCGAGCGAGTAGAAGAAGATGTCATGGCTCGAGGAGATATGATTATTCAAGTGAAGTATTCCGAAGAGACGAAAAAAGAACTCCATCGAATATTCAGTAAGATCCGCTCCCTCACGGATCTCTTCCACATCTACTTCATCAAGGGAAAACAAGACGGGCCCTTTGACATTGAGCTGACCGTATCAGAAAACCCCGCTATGGCCCGCTTGATTAAAGAGAAAATCAAGCGTTACTTCGATGAGAAGTAATCTCATTCAGCTTCCCCTGCTTGCCCACCCATTCTTTCATGAGTTCGTGGAGAACCAACTCCACGGCCTGCTCCCCGGGACCATATTTTTTCTCGACGATCTTGCGAAACTTCTGATCCACGTCTATTGGTACATCCACAATCCATACACTCATACAAGTCCCCCTGTTTTCAATCAATTACGACTGATGACGTTATTCTCCCTAAATGAGTGGGAACCCCCGATTCCGCCACAAACAACCCACTCGTTATGTGGCAATAGGAATGCATATTCAGCGGGATAAATAGGTGCGGTTAAGATGGAATCAACCAGCAGGTTGAGTTTAGGAACAACCCGCTTAGTTAATCGAGATATTCTGGTCCGCGGAGAAATAAGGTGAATACTTTCCGCTCCCGAGGGAATCCGTTGAGCGGCAGCGCAATCCCACCGTGGTTTGAGGACCTAATCCTGAGAGACTCCAAACAAAGGAGGTGTTCGCATCATGATTTCCAATGGGTTGCCATGAAGGAATGGAGTAGGCAGTAGGTGAACCGAAGGAAATGCCATTATCATACGCATGGTTGGGCGCGTTCCCCGTGTAGATTTCATCTGCCTCCGAGACCGCTCCACCGTGATTCCCCACCGAAAGATACGGATACCAATGATTCGCCTCCGTCCAACCCGTGACCTTGACGAAAGGAGACGCATTGGTGTCGGCGATGAAGGCTCCCATCCAGCCCGTGCGGGAAATCAACACCTCGTTCTTCTGATCCTCCGAGACTTGACCAACCGAACCCGTGTTCTGCGTTCCGGCAGAATGATCGAGATCTACTTGTGCATACAAATACCCATTCGGACACGCGTTGTCCACGTTCAACCCGAAGAAATCATCCAGCATATTGGGCAGAGAGTGATCTAAATCACTCGTGAGGGCAATCTCCGTATTCACACAGGATCCCGTTGGACGCGCTTGGGCCCGTAAGTAGAAACTGCTCCCGCGTTGCAACCAATTGTGCGTGATTTGATCCGTGGACAATCCGCCGGAGGCGCGACGAAGATATTTCCCACTTGCTTCCCAACTACCGGCTTGCGGCGTCCATCCGCTCAAATCCCCATCCTCAAAATCATCCACAAGATGTTGAGGGCCCGTGAGGAAGAAGTCCGTGGGGTTCGAACGACCTGCATACGAAGCCGAGGGGTTGGCGAAATAGAGGTCAATCACGTTGCTTCCTGCTGCAGCATCAAACTCCACCCAGAAGGACACATAACCCACTCCATGCGTCGCACGATAATAGTCTAGTACTACTCCGTTATGCACGAAGCGAACATCATCAAAGTTAGACCCGACGTTGTTCCAGAACACGGAATCCTGAATGATGGTGGGATCAATATCAATGGACGTGCGGAAAGAAGGTTGGGAACCAGTCATACTAATCGTCACCGGAATCCGATACGCCCAGGAAGAATCCCACCACCCGCTCCCCGCCGAAGCGAGAGAGGCCTCGAGGGAATACGATAACGCATCCCCCTCCGGATCCATTGAACCCCCGCACGCTAGGGCGATGGAATTGGAATAGTGACCGGCGCACGAAGACCCATTACACGTAAGAGTGGTTGGAAACGAAGGGGATTGATTCGATGCCAATAGGAGCCAGGCCGCCCCGGCACTCACCAGTTTATTCTGATCCTGCATGGAAGAGAAAGAATCGAGCGAGAATCCCTGGAGGAGCGAACGATGATTTTCTCCGATGAAACCTACCATGGCACTCTTTCCATTGTTCCAGTCCGCCGCCGACAATCCTCCATTCATAGGAAGGAAGGCATCCGGGAAGGACGCGTTGGACGTGTTGAAATCACCGGATTGATTTGGAAACACGGATGAATTGAATGTGATGGGAATGGTTTCCGTTATGGAGAGGATATCCTGATTGTAATCCGCGTGAAGAAGGGAAGTAAAAGACGCATCGTCCGCGTGGTCAAAACCCACGTCATTTCCTTCCACCCAGAGGCTTCCCGTGTAGGAGGATAAAGCATTCATGTCATTTGCATCTAGGACGGTGTTCCAATAATCCCCTGTCGACCATACGACGAGAGGATACTCATTGAGCGTATTGGCATCCGGCACTCCCTGCGTGGACTCTTTCCACGTGGTCACACAATACCCGTTCTCTTGGAGATGATGCACGAAAACAGGGGCGGAACTCGCGTTGAGATCCTCTATACTCCCCTCGAAATCCTCATCGGATGACCAATAGGGAGATGCGTCATCGTCGTCCACCACCAACACATTGGGTTTTGTGCAGAAATACAACATTTGAGAGAGCGCATTATCATTCTCAAGAGCCTCTGCCACGACATTAGAGGGATCCACCACCACGGACACAAAAACATTCTTCTTTGGAACCGAATACGTCAATGTTTTCGTCATGAACTGACCTGCATACATGGCAAAATTCGTTGTTTGAATATTCCCATCCACGTTGATTTGGACTGGAACCGATGAAAGGGTGGAACCTCCCTTGTTCGCCACGGTAACATGTACCTTGAGCTTGTTGTTCTCATACACTCCTGTTATAGAAAGAGGGACCGCATTCCCCTGGGAAGGAGCCACCCAAATGGAATTCGTCTTGGAATTATTGAGCGTGTTGAACTCAAGGATGGACGCGGAGGAATTAGGATACACGGTAAAATTATGATCCCCTGCCGATAGGGTCACATTCGCCGAGGAAGACTTCACTTCATTTGCCTGCATGGAAGGAATCGTGAGCGTGTTCGCCACACCCCCATCAATAAGAATGGAGACCGGAAGAGAAGTAAGAGGCGCGTTCCCCTGATTCTTCAGAACAAATGGAAGCGAATTGGGCCCCGCGCTTATGAAATGAGGCAAATACCCCACAACGGATCCACGCTGGGCTGGCAGGAGCGTGAAACCTAATGGGATCGGACCATCCACCCCATCCGGAAAGAGGGATTGGACCACCACATCCGGCCCATTGGAGAGAGAGAACCAATCCAACGCATTTCCAACCAATGCCGAACGCGTAGAAGGAGACAAGTGGCGCGTGGAGAAAGGAACGAACAAATGACGTGTGGAACCATCCTGGTACGCGACCATTCCACTCCCATTCCCATCCTCCCACTCCGCGAGAGACACGCCTTGGTTTTGAGGCATTAGTGCATCCGGCCAAATGACCCCATTGGATGAAGAGAAAGAAATGGGAGACGAAATTCCCTGCAATACTAAATGAGGAGTGGCAATGTCGAGGGAAAAAGCAGAGTTGGCATCAAGGCTCAAATCCTCCACTAGTGAAGCGTGCCCGAGCGAGGAGAGGAATGTATCATTCACGTGACTCGTGGCCAGATCATCCCCCTCTAGGAGGAGATTTCCATTATAGTCCATCAACCACGCCGACGCATTATCATTCGGAGACGAGGAGTAGGAGAATCCCGCATCCCAATAAATAGAAGGAAAAAAATCCCGGAAGAAAGGAGAAGGCAACTGCTTCTGCGTGGGCCAAAATCCCACACAATAATCGGACTGGAGGAAATTGTAATCATTCAGACCCAATCCCCCTTGAGGATAGACAACGAGCAGGGGGGAATAGGGACAGGAAACCGAGAACGCATTGTAAACAGGAGACGTGACGCAGTGCGCGGGAGACGCATCATCACAGGATTCAATCGTGAACGTGTAGGCCCCCGTCTGAGTTACCTCAATCATCCCCTGGAAGGAAGAATTGTAATCATACTCGTGCAAGGGAACCATGGGATAATCCGCAGAGGAGGGGGAAATCACGTGAATAGTGGCGGATTTGGGAGAATAATCCCCTACCAGTGCGTCCACGATGAGCGGTTTACCTGGAAAAACGGCCGGATGATAATTGACCGAATGAAGTACCGGAGAATCGGAATCCAATACCACCACGTTCTGATCCACCTCTAATGCGGTGGCATCAAACGTGGCCACGAGCTTGATGGTCTTCTCCCCCAAGGAGGATTGGGGGGTCCACGAAAGAGGAATGGAAACGGTTTGCCCGGCCGAAACGGGAGTCGGATCGCTGAAGCGAATTTTCTCGAAATAATCCCCTTTCCATTCTTGCAACTCTACTAACACTTCCGTATCGAAGGAACCGGTGTCTTGGAATTGGAGACTCATGTTGACGACTTGGTTATGCAATACTTGAGAAGGAAGCGTGTGTCCAAGAATTTGCCCAGTCGTGGAGGGGGATTTCACCGCGAAGGATTTGGTGAGAATCGTCACATCGTGGGCGAGATTCTCAATGGTCGCCTTCACTAAGTAGGTTCCCGTCAAGGGAGTGTTGGAAAAGGAACCGCTCCACTGCAGTCCATTTTTGGTCAGTGCAACATTTTCAACAAGGCCGTTTGGCGCATTCACGTCAAGGGAGATATAATACACGTCATCCGAGACTGAGGAAAGAGTGAACGAAACCGAGCCCCCCTTGTCAATGACAGCCGACGAAGAGGAGAGGGAATACTTGAGGAGGGTGAGCACGGAGGAAGGAAGGAGAGAGGAGGCATCCACGAGACCAGACCCATATTTTACATCCTTTCCAGGATCCCCATAATCAATGGAAGTTTGTTCTAGCAGGGACTTCACATTGGAAGGGGTTGTCCCAGGATTGGCCTGCAAAAGCAATGCCACTAGGCCCGAAACATGGGGGGCAGCGGCGGAAGTGCCTGATAGCGAGGCCACTCCCCCGCTCAAATAGGAGGATGAAACGTTTACTCCCGGAGCCACCAAATCCGGCTTAACCACGGTTCCATTACTCACTAGCCCTCCTCCCGAAAAACACGCCCATTGAGTGGCATCGTCCACAGCCCCCACCGTAATGGCATTCGGCGCATCCCCTGGGGTTTCAACCCCCACAAACCCCTGACAATCGGAAGACGGACAGCCGGGGCCGCAATTACCCGATGCAATGATGACCGTGACTCCTTTGGAAATAGCACTCTCAACTGAAGCCACGATTGGAGAATTAGGATCCGTGTAGGGACCCCCCAAACTCATGTTGATGATCTTGACCCCGTCCTCCGTGTTGGGATTTCCATCCGGGTCCACCGCATAATTAATTCCCGCAATAATCCAGGACTCGGCCCCATGGCCCGTGTTGTCTAACACTTTCACGTTCCATAGTTTGGCATCCGGAGCCACTCCGTTGAAATCACTCGGACCGGATTTCTTTCCGGCAATGATTCCCGCAACGTGCGTACCGTGGCCCGTGGCATCATTCGAGGAGGAGTCTGGAGTAAAATTCACTGACTGCAATACTTTTCCCTGGAGCATGGGATGAGTAGCATCGATTCCCGTGTCTAATACCGCCACCACTTGACCAGTCCCTGTGTATCCTGCAGCCCATAGCGCGGGCGCATGGATTTGATTCACCGACGAATCCAGCGTGGCATGGAATGAACGATCCGGCCAGATGGATTTGACTTGAGGTTCCGACGCCACCTCCAATAACTGATTGGGAGATAATTCGGCCGTGACAATGGAACCCACCTCGAATGCATCAATGACAACCCCATCAGATTGCGTGACGCGATTGGATATGACTTGCGTGGATTTTGGATACCCCACAATGTTCACACGCACCCGCGCATCGGAAGAAAGAGCATCCCCCAAACCGGATTTGAGCTTCAGGGGAATAGCTTCCGGCATATTCAAGGCCGGGTCGGGAATAATGGATACTTGGTCTTTGGGAATGCGCAGAAAGAGCTGACGGACGGAATCCGTGACGAATGAAAGGACATGCTCCGGAACCCCCACTCCAATGCGAACAATATCGAGCATGGACCGATTCCAATCCCGAGACTCGCGCATTTCATTTGGAGGCGATACTAAAGTCTCCTGGGCGTGAATGAGGGGAACCACGATCAATAATCCCAGAATGAGCAACCCCGTAAAACGTGCCAGCATGTACGCACACAGTCCAGGGGCAACGATTAAATACCTAGGGAAAATTTTCAGTCCAACCCAGGAATAACCAATAACCCAGTCGTTGAAAAGAACAGCACTACGAAAGTAGAGAGGACAAGCAACATCGCGATCCCGGCTACCAAGGTCATGATTGAAAATAGGACGATTTGCCAGGTATTCATCTCGAGCAAAATCTTGAAAGCCTTATAGTACGCGTAAATACAAACAGCAAAACCAATTAATGACACTAAGGGAATCCAACCAAGCAAATACAAGGGGACAGCCGGATACAACAAAGCCTTGACAGTCTGGTATTTAGGCGCCTTGACACCCACTTTTTGAACCAACCAATGCCACAAGGGCATAAGCAAAATAGTGAGCAGCAAGTATAGTACCGTCACAACAATATCAATCAACACTTCCGCCCACTTTTGATTGACAGCACTTTCCATAACATCGGACGGAATTCCAAGACCCGAGCCATTGAAAGTTGATAGAACAAAATAAGACAGAATAAGCGAAAATAGGCTATATCCTGCCACTGAAACGAGCAGCCATACGATTGGCTCCCGCTCATCCGAGGAATGTTTCACCTCGTTGAAAAAATCAGCCGGCTTAATCAACAATGAAACAACCCGCTGGAACAAGGAACCTTTTTTGGACATGCTTGAATTCATTTTTTGGTCTCCAGTAGTTTCCACTTCTCCTCAAATTGGGCCCACTGAGTCTTCGCCCACAATCCTTTTTCCTTTTCCTCGAATGTTTGCGCAGGTGTTTCATTAATTGACCAATACGGAAGTGGAGAAGAAAGCAACAGAGTGCCACCCTGTATCTTTTCTTTTTTATACCACGGGAATTCGTCAGAAGGTTTACCTTGGCTACTCATACCATATGAATATTTTTCTGGTAGGACGTATTTTTTGCTCAAAAGTGTGAGCCAAAAATGGGAGGCTTTTTCAGATTCAGAGAGTTTGAAATCAAATAAGGTATCATAAATAATATCACAATCTCCAGAAGCCCATAACCCGTCCCCCCCTACCTCCCAGACATACTTAACATAGGCAATGAATCTATTGGCGCTTTCGTATACTTTATTCAATGTCGCATGTCCTTTTTCGATTAGCTGCCCGGCATTGAGGTTTCCTTGATCAAGGTCGATAAAGAAAAAATCTAACTTTCTCCTTCGAAAATGCGTATTGAACCATAAATAATCGACACCAAGCGAATCACCGTCTTGAATCAAGTCATTATTAATCGATTTATTGATTAGTTCGTGAACCTTCTCAGGCGAATCTCTTATCGAATGAGGTATTTCTCCCCATCTTAAGGGGTATTCATATATTTTTCTTAGTTTTTCTTCTGACATTGAATTTGGCTCAAATGCAAGTTTAATACGCAATCTATTATCACTCATACGTCGACCACTTTCCAATCATTAATTAACCCACTGGTTTTTGCTTCATTTAAAGCATCTATGACTGATTGTGGAATTACCTCACCTTCGTTTCTTGCTATATTAAATTCAATTTCATTATAACTTATACCACTTGGAAGATATTGTTTTGCTTCTTCAAGTCTTGAAACTTTATTTTTTATAACTTTCAAAATAGTAATTCCATCATCGTCAGCATCCATTGCCAAACTAAAAGGACTTTTTACTTCTCTTAGAATTCCGTTTGATACTAAATCTAAATCTGTTAATTTTTGACCATTTTTATAAATTGTAACAGCGGCAGCAGTTAAAGAATCGACAATACCTTCCTTTTTTGCCACTTTAATCTCATTAATTATTCCTTTTGCATTTCCAACTTTTTCAGAATTTGTTGAAGCGAATGTTTTAACCCTATTCGAAAACTCTTCAACCCAATGCACATTCACCTTCCCGTCGGCTTTACCAATGGTTTGGTAAACATCTATCATTGATTGCTCACTAAACACCGAAGTTAAATCCTTTGAGATTTTGACCGAATCAACACCAAACGAATCCAATTTTGTTGAAACATGACCAGCACCAATAATCCCATCTGGGCTCAATGCTTTAAGTGAAAGTCCAACATTCGGCCCCTTGAGTATTGTTTGTGCCGCTAAATCATCTATTTCTGCACGAAGCTTAGCCCCATTTTCAGCAACAATTTCAATGAAGTCTTCACCCTTCGCGACAATCTTACCCGCGACCCCTAGTTTGTCAATCAGTTTGAAGTCGTCAATTTTACTGATGAAAAAGGCACCCACATGTCCAACGAGTCCTGCTGGGATGAATGGGGACACCACATCTCCTGCTAGCATGGCGGATTCGGCCCAGCATTGGCCGTTTGATATTTCCTTCGCGTATTTTTCAAGTCCACCCTCGCATTGACGGATATCACTACATGTAGGGTTAGCAAAGTCTCCCACGCATTGGCCTAATTGGCTCAAACTATAGGTATCCCCCAAAATACACTGGCATAAGTCGCTTGCACTCCACGCCATTGAAACCGCATCTAATGTTGCGAATGCAATTGGAGCAATTATCACCACGGCAGCGGCAACCGGTAAAAATATCTTCCCTGAATACGAAGTTTCACCAAACTGAGAATATCCAACGTCGCCGGGAAGCAGAATGGTTATTTCTTGAGTAACGACTGATTGGTTCAGGTCAACCAACACTATCTTTTGGTAGGTTCCGGCATAATCTGCATTCGTTATACGGTAAACGAGTGATATGGTGTGGGATCCATAGTCAAAATCTTCTAGATATAACTGACCAAACGAATCTGTAAGGCCTATTTTTTCGTCGTTTTCGGCAACTAACACATTGGCAATAGGATACCCGTTCACATTTTCGGCTCGAATAAGAATATCCCCTTTTTGCGGGCTTGCTGGACAGTTCAAGTTGATGTTCACGAATTGGTAATCCGCGTTGAGATATACCGTTTTAGTGTTGGAAGGCGACCCGCTTGGACAAGTGGCTATTACCGTGTGCGACCCATGCTTAGAATTGACCTCCAGCTTCCCCAAGCTATTCGTCTTCCCCTGCGTGGATCCATCCACCTTGATGGATGCGCTCTTGACCGGGCTGTTAGCGTTCGTGACACTCACCTTGAGAGTTCCGGTGCCCAAAGGATTGCAAATAGATGCCCCTTCCGTGCATCCAGCTTCGCAGTATTGGACTTGGCACACGCAGCCCTTGGACGGATCGGGGACACAGCTAAATATTCGGGTGTTGGGATCCTGGCACGTATTATCATACAGGTTGCACGTGGGAGTGATTTCCATCGTTCCGAGGTCTACATCCCCATAGTTCAAGAAGCACGTGTTCCCAGACTCATCGGATAATGGAACCTTGTTTCCACTAATGGTAGCCTTAATCTTCTGCTTCCCCGAGTCCGTATTCAAGATGAAATCCCCACTCGTATTCGTGGTGGTGGACACGAGCGTGGAATCCTGGCACGTGGATAGCTCGAGCGGCAAACTAATCGAAGGCTGCCCCTGTGGATTGACGGCTTTCCCATGAACCACCGTTTTGTTCTCGTAAACCCAAACTTCCAACGATCCATGGAATCCCATGGAGAAAGTCTTACAGTAATCAGTCCCCAAATCGAAATCCAAATCCCCCCACGGGGCGGCCAGTTTCATCCCATAACTGCCAGTGGGAGCGACGAAGGTGAATTTACCATCCGCATCGGTCGTCGTGGTCTGTAAGGTGTTGCCGGACGAGCACGCCGTGAGCTTTACTGTATAGTTTGGCAAGGGATTATCCAACGCGTCGAGGATGAAACTCTCATAGATGAACCCATTTTGACATACATTTCCAACACAGGAATTGTATAGGCAGTCGGAGTTTTGAGTGCACGAGTTATTAGGTTTCGTCTTGCACACGGAAGGAATAGCTCCCGTTGCTGTGGAAACATATTGTTCGTCCGCTGCAATGCTGCATGATTGATTGGTTGAACATGAAAAAGCAGCAAGGCTTTTGGCTGAATCATACCCAGTCCCATACTTCCCCCCTATCGTATAGCCGGATCCAGGCGAAGATTGGGAGTCGCATGAGGCGAACTTAGGATTGATAATCCAATAATCGTCCGCATTGGTATTAGCAAGTACCGTGGCGGATTGTAACTGTTCACTATTGTCGCAGTCATAGAAAACCTTGGCTCGAACATCGGATTTTTTGATTGAATTACTATTCACAGCACATCCGGAGCTGCATATTTGAGGAGAAATAGAACCATTCCCAATCATACAACCCGAATACGAGTCGATGTCACATTGCTGCTTCACGGGCACGCTGGAAGGGAATGAAAGTACACCATTACATGACGTCGAAGACACGCTCGTATCGTAGTAGCAAGCGTCATATGTCCCGTCATTGTTGAAGTCGTAGCAGATATAGTCGGCTGATTGTTTTAGATCCAACGCGACTGGTTTGACTGCGTATCCTGTGAAAGCCACTCCGTCAAAATCATCACTATAGCTGTTTGAAACCGCCGAATCATACGTGTCAGTTGTCAGCACATACGGAGAATACGTCGGAGCGCTTTGGCACGTAGCCTGAGTTGAAGAGGTGTATACACATACTTTGGATGCGCAGTCAGAATCGTTTGTACAGGCGTTCCCGACCCCTGCGCCTGTCGAACAAACCTGATTGGCAGTGTCACATACAAGGCCGGAATCGCAATGTGCGTCTGCGGTACAATAACTGCCATTATCGCCATACGTGCAGATCTTGTTTCCGCTAGGGCCTTGACAGTCAACTCCTCCATTATCATTCCAGCACTCGCTTGATGATGAACAGGATTGATTAGTGGCAGACTTACATATGGTGGAGGTTGAAAAATTTTCAGACGTGTATGCTAAATCAGAATCGCAAACCTTTCCTGACGAACAATTCCCATTCGTGGCATCATTTTGGGTTTGACTATATGTTCCTGCACCCCCGCACGTATTCACGTAGACCAGATTGTTGGCGTATACGGTCGAAGAGCCATCGGTATTGCAGTGAATATAGTAGTCGGTATCCGCTCCCCCGCATGATCCTGATTGACATTCTGAGGGAGATGAACAAATAGATCCATCGGGCAGGAGGTAGTTTCCATACGCCTTTACATCATCAATGTAGTATCCGGTATAATTATGCACAGAATCGTCGGTGTCGAAAATGAGACGAAAATAAGCGTTTCCAGTCGTCGAGGTAAACGGATAGGATTTTTGCGTCCAACCCGGGAAAGAAGAATTGATTTGTTGAAACGTGGTCCACGAGCTCCCATCTCCAGAGAGCTGGACCCATAGATTGTCATAGGTGGGCTCCGGGGTTCCTTTTATCCAAAATTCGAATACCGTTTCAGCATACCCGGAAACGGAGAAGGGGCCATACTTCATGTGGGAGTCTTGATAATCATCATAGTTAGAAACGGAATTATTCGAAACATATTTTTCGAGAACTACATCATCCACATATGCTCCTTCGAAGGTAATCGTGTCATCTGATTGAAAATGAAAACCATACTTGAATTGGGAAGTAAGATACTGAGAAGAAACCACACACTCCTTGGCTTTCCAACCGGAGCTATTCCCGGAATAGGTGCAAATTGGAGACCAAGAAGAACCGCCATTCGAAGAAACAATTACTTGCAGCTGGTCAATCCCTGATTCGGTCATATACCACGTGTCGAAACGGATTCTCGCACTCGACCAGGAACTCGCATTGTAAGTCGTGTTCTTGGTGAAATAGGCTCCCATGAAATTATCATATAGATGAGACCCTCCCGTGCTTCTATTTCCTGCAGAATATGCAGAGCCAGGAATTGAATCAAATTTGTACGTGCTGTACCCCCACGTATCCGTCCCATTCGTTGGATTAACATCGGTGGCCGTCCAACCTGAAATCGATCCGTTAAAAGAATCGGTCGCAACAGTCGACCATTGATCGCCTACATCCGCGGCCCACGCACTCCATGATCCATAGTGCGCGGTGGCACTCGTGTCATCCCAATAATCAGAACCATTTCCTGAATCTAGATCGGAGACGGACCAATTCCCACTAGGAAAAGCTCCTTCAAAATCTTCATAGAATAATGATGTTGTGCTGAAAAAAAGCGGCTGGCTAGAAGGAGTATACAAAGGCAATTTTTTGGCCGGCAGCGTGAAAAGAAAAGAAGAAGAGGGATCAGTTCCCATCACTTCGATGGGAACTGAATCCATAACCTTGGTTGGAGGAGGCTCTCCCTTCGGGAGAACTTTCCCATCCACTTCCACAACCACGTCAGGATTATCCAACAGGGGACCCGTTGGAATGGGACCCTCATCGTAAACTCCCTCATTGGTCGGTTCGATATCCGATTTTTTCTTGTCCTTGTGAACAAAAGCAGAAATCATTTCCTTTAGTTTTGGAATCTGGTCCTTTTTCACCTCTCCAACACTCCCAAACTGGGAAACCGTAAGATAGTGGCAGCGCCCGGTTTGGGGAAGGCCCGTGAACTGATCGTCGAAGCACACCAAATCCTTGAACCCTGAATCACTCGTTTTGGGAGAGCCCACGTTCGTGAAATCCTCATCGGGCTTGAGCAACTTCTGTTCCTCAATACTGAGAATAGAACCGGGTTCCGCGTAGGTAGTAATGGGAACTCCTTTTGAAAATTCAGGAGGAACAATTCCCAACACCGTTCGAGTCATGTCGATGGACCCGTCCTCATTGAAGACTGTCATCAATTCGTACTTCTTTTCATCTTCGACGTTGAACCCAATTAATTTTTTTTGAATCCAATTATTGGCAGATCCAATGGGTTTCGCGTAGACGAACCGGGCATCTCGGCCGTGATTGAACAATCCATCAATTCCCACAAAAAAATCAGGGGTCTCGATGGGAGTGTCACTCATTGTATCTTTTATTTGCACATTATAGAAATCGAAAGCAAGGCTTTCACCGAGTGTATCCGCAAACCGTCCAGTGTATCCGTCCAGCAATACGAATTCATCGGCTTGAACGGTGACGGTCGAGGGCGAGGCGATAAACACGCCCAGAAAAGCGACCCCAAGAACGAACACCATTCCCAGAAGATGTTTCTTATCCATTCCACGGAGTCCGATGTAAAACCTTAAATACCTAGGGAGAATTTTTCCGCGCGAAAAGGAACCTGCTTTCCTCCGTTTTACCCACCCACTCATCCGCCAATAGTTCTCCTTTCTTGGACACGGAGTCTAGGAGGTGCGCGAAGGGCTTGGGCTCGGAAACGAGAAGCAGTCCGTTGGGTTTCACCCACTTCCACAAGTCTGTTTTTCCCAGCAAGTGATACGCGTCCCAGCACACCACCCAATCGAATTTTTCATTGGTTTGGAATTTTGGACCCAAGTGGTATTCGATGCCTTTCTTTTTGGGAGACACCGCGCCCTCATCCACATCAACCCCCACTATTTTTTGAGCGTTGATTTTTTTCCCCTCCAAAAATTCTTCCCACCACCCGTATCCGATTCCCACGTCCAGCATGGAAGGGATGGTTTTGGGCAAATGGGTTTTGATGAGCGGCCACCCCTGCGTGTATTTCTCCCACTGAATGGGGCGGTAGTGCTGCTGGTAATAGTGCGACGTGAGGGAGGGCATGGGAATGGAAAAAGTAGGCGTGGAAATCCCTTTTATTCCAACCCTAGCAATCCCTTGAATTTTTCGAACCAATTGTCAATGAATCCTTTACCTACTTCCGAGTCGGACACGATAACCGTGGAACCGCCCTCTCCACCCGTAGGGAATTCGCACCCTCCCCCGGCGCGGCACTCTTCAAAGTAGCGATCCAAACACGTGGTGGGGTCCGTAGGGTGCGGGTAGCGGCATCCCCCATCAATGGGCCCTGCGCAATCTCCCCCTTCACACTCGCATTCTTCCTTCGTTGAATTATTCACGCACGTGGCACTACACGAAGCATCCGATGAGGGGCAAGACTTGGCATTGCAGTACCCTTCCTTCATCAATCCTTGATCAAACTGCCCCCCGCTGGTGAATGAACTCATGTCCACTCCAGCGGCCACCATTAATTCAAAGATAGTATTAGTGGAGCTGGTGGGAGAACCGGCGCACGCCCCACCATACGTGTACCCTGTGGTGGGACCTGGACTGCCTCCACCACCCGGAGTCACGGGGCCCCCACCGGGCGGGGTTGAGGGACCGGTGCCCCCATTGGGAGTAATGGGTCCCCCGCTCGGAGTGACAGGACCTGAGCATCCGCTGCCTTCCGTGCAGTAACACCCTTTCAAATTGGCCTTGACTTTACATTGAGGCTGTTCCGCGCAGGAGACTCCGGACATGGCCGGGCAGTGTTTCGTGGAACACAGCGTGTTGAACAAATCAATGAGGTTCACCGTGCCGGGACCCGGGGACCATTGGGAAGGGTCTTGTCCGATTCCCGTCAAGTAGTCTTCTACTTCATCATCGATTCCATACGGATTATCCCACTGCGCATCCGCACATACCGAGGATTGCCACGGAGGAGTGGTGGGGCCTCCGCCGCCGGGAGTAATAGGGCCGCCGCCTCCACTCGGAGTAATTGGGCCGTTTCCTCCAGGAGTAATGGGCCCTCCCCCACTGGTCCCGGGACCGCAATTCCCCCCGTCCTCCGCGACACAATCACAAAACTTGTCGGTAGGGTTTACATGGTAGCAATACGAATCAATTGTTTCCCCGCACGCATTACTCTCATCCTCGCACACGTGTAACAGGCACCACGCATCTGCCATATTCTCGTATCCTTCTTCCATGCTGGCTCCGATTGGGAAAAAGTCCGAATACGATTGTCCGGTGGCCTCCAAGTCCTCTAACATTCTTCCAAGTGTTGGAATCTCCGCACTCTCACACGCAAGGGAGGGGCTTTCGGAAGGAGTTCCGCCGCCCGGATTCGTCATGGGACCCTGAGGGTCGACACAATCACAATCACCCGTCAAATCGCCCAACAGTCCGCGCTCCACCATACACGTTTGTCCGGGCGGACAGGTTCCTCCGCACGCGGGGGCGGGGGAGTCTTCACACGTGTAGGCGAAACCCAATCCCTCATCCACCGCTTCGGCCAGCAAATCCTTGGGAAGACAAATACAATTTCGCAACCCTTGAGCAGCTGTCAAGAAGAAACCCGATCCCCCTTCATTATCTAAGCATTCCTCGGCCGCAAAACAAATGACCTCGGATCCCGCAGCCGCAATCCCATACGGTCCCCCCACCAACGCCCCTCCGATTCCAACCGTCACGTCCCCCACGGTATCAAGGGTTTCGACCACGCCATCCCACGCGTTGTCGAGAATCTGTCCCTGCACTAAAACAGACGAGCCGAACAAATAGCCCGTGAACAATGACAACGCGAGAACGATGAAAAAAGAAGAGGAGAAAGAATTCAATTCGATTCCCCCACTCGAGTCAACGCGTTGGAGTATTCACGGATCCAGTATTCCTTCACATCCTCTCGTACTTTGAAACAATAATTACGACCCGCTTCTCCTACTACCACGGGACCGCAATAGAATACGATTGCAGGCTCCCTTCGATCCGTCGCCTCCTTCATCAATTGGGTGGCCTCTTGAGGCGTGTAGCGTTTGGAGAAATCCAATTGATCCGAAAGATCCAACAACCCTAACCCGGTGTGCTGGAGATACACCCCGCTGGGACTCGTGGTTGAAATCGCCCCTGCCCCCACGTTCCCCGTGAGAGTGGGACTCGTTGAGAGTAGAAAACCCAAGGCGAGAAAGAGAAGAATCATCCCTCCCGCAAATAAGGGGTTAACCGGACGATGCGAGGAGGCAGGCATCCTGGGAAATCGTTTTTTGGGCTCTTAAACTTAAACCTCCCAAAATGACGATTGACGAAGTGCCATTCGCTATGTTTATATTGCCCTCGAACCCAAAATCCTGCACTATTAGCCAAATGAAGGGGTTGGATGCATGACCATGGATATTGAAAAGTACCTCACGGAGCAGTCCAAGGGAATCAACCACGAGATCGAAAAGATTGTCCCCCACACCATCGATGGAAAGTGGGTCGAGAAGGTATTTGGTAAAGCCTCCTACGCCTATGATGTAGAGAGCATCCAAAAGAGCATCGCCGACCCCATCTGGAACTTATTGGATCGTGGCGGAAAACGATGGAGACCGGTGTTGTTCCTCCTGTCATTAGAGGCCGTCGGGGGCGACGTGAACAAATACAAACACTATTCAGCCATCTTTGAAATGGTCCACAATGGCACCCTCATGATTGATGATATTGAGGACAGCTCGGACCTCCGACGCGGACAGCCCTGCACCCACAAAGTGTACGGCGTGGACGTGGCCATCAACGCGGGAAACGCCATGTATTACTTGCCTTACACACTCATCCGAGACGCGAAAGAATTATCCCCTGAAAAAAGAATGGCTCTTGCGGACATCTATGGACAAGAGATGCTCAACGTGCACATTGGACAAGGAATGGACATCCTCTGGCACCGCGGACAAAAATATTCCATCTCAGAAGACGAATACTTGCAGATGTGCGCCTACAAAACAGGAACACTCGCACGAATGGCCGCACGAGCCGGTGCATTACTAGGAGGAGGATCCATCGAGCAGCAAAAAGCACTTGGAAAATTCTCCGAAACGATTGGAGTCGCATTCCAAATCCAAGACGACCTCCTAAACCTAGCAGGAGAAGAATTCGCTAAAGGAAAAGGAGTCGGAGAAGACATCCATGAAGGAAAGAGAACCATCATGGTGTTGCACACGCTCAACAAGGCCAACGAGAAAGACAAGAAGCGCCTGCTCGACATCCTCAACTCCCACCCCTCCGATGAAAAGACCATTCGCGAAGCTATTGCGATTATTGAGAAACATGGAAGCATGGACTACGCGAGAAAAAAAGCCAAAGAATTGGTTGAAAAATCATGGAAAGATGTGGAGAAAGTCCTCCCTGAGAGTGAAGCCAAAAATACCCTGCGCGCATTCGCCGAATTCCTAATCAACCGGAAGGTGTGAAGACGCATGGAATCCCTCCAGGAATTCATGGGAAACAAACGCGAAGTCGTCAACACGACCCTCACCCAATACTTTGAGAAGAAACGAAAGGATTTGCTCGAAGCCAAGAGTGAAGTCGCGGAAGAAAACTACACGGCCATGCAGAACTACATCCTCGGAGGAGGAAAGCGACTCCGAGGAATCTGCACCATTCTTGCGTATGAAGCCTGCGGAGGAAAAGAAGACAAGAAGATCGTCCTCCCCTCCCTGAGCGTGGAGTTCTTCCACAACGCCTCGTTGATTTTGGATGATGTGATGGATGAAGATAAGGAAAGGAGAGAAGT
>CAZKYB010000011.1:24361-24433 GCA_964557045.1 uncultured archaeon | reverse complement strand
GAGAAAAGGACCCCTCCCTTAACTTCTTCAAGGTCGATGCATCGCAACCCTTGAAAGTGTGGAAAGAAAAAG
>CAZKYB010000011.1:2819-24351 GCA_964557045.1 uncultured archaeon | reverse complement strand
CCACAAGGATGATCCGCTCGGCTGGTTTCTCTGGTACTGCCGCTACTACATGGGCAGACGCATTCCCGAAGAGGATGATCGGCAAATACGCCGATGGAGCGGCATGAAACGACACATTGCGCAACTCACCCAGCGATGCAAAAAAGGAAAATTGGATTGCTCACCCCGCCTACGCCAAGCACTCTTACATTGGGCCTACGACTCCCGAAAGATGTGAAGATGCTGCTGACGTGCCAAAAAAAGCATCTACTTAAACTCCCATTTTTTCCACATCCTATGAACAAGGAAATTCAATCCTACAACGCCAAACAATCCGCCGAAGAAAAGAAAATATGCGAACGACTGATGAAGGAAATTAACATCGGCCTTCCGAAAGCGGAAAGCAAAGTATGGCACGCGAGTCCCGTATGGTTCTTGGATGGCAATCCCATTGTGGGATATAGCAAACAAAAGCCGGGAATTCGCCTGATGTTTTGGAGCGGAGCCGACTTTGATGAGGAAAAACTCCAACCAGGAACGGGGAAATTCAAGGATGCCTCTATTTTCTATACGAATGTAAAAGAAGTCAATTCTGCTGACCTAAAACGCTGGCTTTCTAAATCCAAAAAGTTCCAGTGGGACTACAAGAACATCGTTAAACGCAAGGGCAAACTTGAACGAATCAAATAAATAGACGTGGACTACTGCTGAGCATACATTGCGTGATTAATGGAGTGGATTGGAATGGAAAAGTGCTGGATATGCAAGCGAACCAAAGAAGAAATCGTCGAGGACTTAATCAAATTAGAAAATGGAAACGCGGAGAGGAAAAATGCATTGATGAAAGAAATTGAATTTATCCGCGCGGAAGAATCGGATTTTCCAAACGTCCATTATTGTAGTGTGTGTGACTCCATCCTCGCCGACTTCATCCTCAAAGAAGGAGTAGTAACCGAAGAGGATGAGAATCCCCAATAATGGAAATGCGTGGAATCAGCGGTCCGTGAGGCCGCCGTCCACAATAATGGTTTGCCCCAAAATATACGAGGCTGCATCCGACGCCAAAAAGGCCGCGGTCTCCGCAATCTCCACCGGCTTCCCCATGCGTCCTTCAGGAATGATATGAATCATCCCGGCCGCCGCATCCTTACTCAACCCTGCCTTTACACCAGGTGTCTTAATCGCCCCAGGGGCAATCGCATTCACGTGAATGTTGTAGGGCGCCATTTCCAATGCGAGGGCGCGCGTGAAACCCATGATCCCAGCTTTCGTTGTGCAATAGTGTACCAGCCCTGGAAATCCAACGGAAACGCCGGCAATCGAGGCAATGTTGATAATCTTCCCATATTTTTGCTTCATCATGTGAGGGAGTACTGCTTTCGTGGCGTTGAATACCCCATTCAAATTTACATCCATGACCTGATCCCACTGGGCACGCGTCATATCCTTGAAGGGAGTGAAGGGATAGATTCCCGCGTTGTTCACCAAAATGTCAATCCGACCAAACTTCTTGATGGTCTGCTCCACCAACTTGGAACAATCCTTGAACTGCGTGATGTTGGCCTTCACGTGATGATGCTTTCCCCCTTTTGATTTGGAGGAGCACACCACGACGTGCGCCCCATAGGATGCGAGCGTGTCGGCGATTCCTTTCCCTATTCCTTTCGTTCCACCGGTTACTATTGCAACTTTGTTTTTGAGCGAGATCATATGCTCCCACCCACGAGTCGGGCGAATAAATACGTGATAGTATCCCCACGAATAGTGCGAAAGAAATGAAAGGAGGCCCGGGCGTCATTGGAGACGGCGTAGCAAAAACCCGGGAAACCCCTCGTATTGGGACTAGGCTCTATGTCTAGGAACAAACGAGGATGAGCTATTAATGGCCGGCAGTATCGAAATGAATACCCTACTTGTGCGAGTGAATCTGAACGAAATTCACGCAGGTACTACAAGGCGTTCCCGCACAAGAATCAAACCCCTCGTGGTATTTCGCGTGAAAACCCTTGATGTTCTGGACCAAGTCCCCCAAATCCTTCCCCTTGGGAGTCAGAGAATACGAGTCCCCATTTTTCTCCACCAGCCCCTGCAATTCCATCTCTTTCAGTCGCGTGGATAATTGGCGCGGGGTTATCTTCAATCCCCGGGTGAGGGCATTGAATCCTTGAAAACGTGAAAAGTAAAACTCCTCCAAAATAGGAACGAAATCCTTCTTCCCTAACAGGTGAAACGTTTGCAAGGGGATGCAGTCGTGGGCCGTCATAGTATGGTTTTGGATACTTTGGGGCTTTTATTGAGAATGGGCAATGGGGGGTAGTATGACCAAACGAACCCTCCCCATCCTGATTGTTTCCCTCGCTGGTTTCCTTTTCGCGGGGTATTTGACCTATTCAAAAGTGATTAGCGGTACGTGCCCCCTCACGGAAGGGTGCCCGTACTTGTTCGGATTACCCACCTGCGTGTATGGGGCCTTCTTCTTTGGGGTTCTCCTGCTTGCGAGCATTCTCCATTACATGAACAAGAATGAAAAACACTTGAAGATTGTCCAATGGTTCTCGGTCGCCGGAATCCTATTTTCGGGATTCTATTCCATCCAGGAAATATTCTATCCTTCCTGTATTATCCAGCCCTGCACGTATTCCTTGTTGATTCCGAGCTGCGTGTATGGATTGGCCATGTATGCCATTATCGCTTACTTGGCGTGGAAGAAATAGCAAAAATTATCTCTTGGCCGAATGGGGTATCGGCCCATTCCTTTCGTATTCAATCCTGAAAGCGGCGCTTAATCTCATCCACGTCGATTTGAAATCGTCGCTCGGAGAAAGACGGAGAACCTGCCTTCTTCCAGTTGGATTGCGCTTTTTTCAGCCAGGAGCGAATTTCCCACAACGAAATGCGAAAATCCACCATGGCCTTTCGTGCATCCTCGATTAGGGGAGAAATTACCTCCCGCGTCTGCGGGTGCGTGGCTGAATCTTGAACTATTTTTTGCAATGCGGACTCGTATTCGGCTCGCACACGCAAGAGGTCGTTGAAGAGATTTTCTTGGAATGAAAGAAAGCGGATCAGGGCTGGATAAAAGGTGCGCGGAGTGGGTTTGCGAAGTGCTTGCTTGACTTGATGAGCATACTTTCGCGCTCGATTGACGCGGGATTCTACAATTTGGGTGTGTCGACCGCTCGCCTCATTTTGAATCGAGTGGTACTTCATTACTTGGTACTGGGCCTTTAGTGGCATGATCTCCACTTTGAATCGACGCAATGAACGCGGATGAGGAACGTGTCTCAGGTCAATCGCTGGAATTGAACCAATGGGCATGTGGGCTTTCGTTCGAGTAGGTAAAATTGGACTGCGTGTTCCTTTTCGACGGCCCGGATTGCCTCCTCCAGGAGATGGATTGAAAGTGGAGGGCATCAGTGCTCCCCCAACGTGTCCTTGAAGTCCTTTTTCATGGTATCAACCAAGGATTGATTATAGATCATCGCGGCCGGGTGATACAAGATGGCATACTTCTGTCCCCCCCGCTCGATGATTTTTCCATGAAACTGCGCGAGAGAAATATCCTCACCTAATACATGTTGAATGGCCGTCTTTCCCATGAGACCAATAATAGTGGGTTTGAGTAATTGGATTTGGGGAAACAAAAAATGCGACTTGCACGTGTGTGCTTCCACCTGCGTGGGAATCCTATTCTCCGGAGGCCTGCACTTGAGGACGGAAGTGATGAATACGTGCTCGCGCTTCAACCCCGCCCCGCCTAACAACATTTCTAGTTTCTTCCCCGCCGCCCCACAAAAAGGTTTCCCTTGCTCGTCCTCATTCCTCCCAGGAGCTTCCCCAATCAGCATGATGCGGGGGAGTGAAGGTCCTTCGCCTGGAACTGCATGCATGCGGGTTTGAGACAGGGGACAACGGGTGCACTGCGTGATCTCTCGGCGGAGCGATTCCAAATCCATCCCGTGAGAAGGCCTTGCTGGCATAAAAGGCAAATTATACATGACCCAATCAGGTCTATAAAGTTCAATCCCTTCCAACAGTATCGTCCAATTAAGGGGGATTTTATCCATGGGAACCATTGAGAGTAGTATTTATTCAGGGAAGAGCGTCGAAAAGGACCTCGTATTAGCCTTTGAGGAAGGAGATGACGTATTATCCGGCATCCGGACAGCCATCCAGCAGCACGGCATACGTGAATGCACCGCCGTGGCCGCCGACGGGCAATTGAAACACGCAACCATTCAATACTTTAACAAGTCCAAATTCACCAGCACCGAACTCACGAATGGAAGGATTATCTCCTGCTCAGGGAGATTCATGAACTTGAAAGAAGGAATCTATGGAGACCTGCACGTGGGATTCATGCTCGGCATGCAAATGTGGGATGGAACCCTCACGAAAGCCATTGCCAAGAATGGGTTTCAAATAACGTTGCGGTTTCACCAACCCGTGACCGCACCCCAAGCCGCGATGAAGGTGGAATTCTAATCCTTCTTCGCGTCCTTAGTACGCGCCAACTCAATTAACGTATGAAGGTTAGGAAGGGTGATTTTTCCAATAATTTTTCCATTGTGAATCACGTCCCCTTCCGCGGGCCAGTGATCATACCCACCCTTCAATCCTTTCAACGCGACCTTGTCGAAGAAGGTTTTCCATTCCTGTCGATGAAACGATTGGATCTCCTTCGTCTTTTCAGTGGGAGAGAGAATTCTAGATTGCTCGCAAAAATCATACGCCTTGGAATAATCCTCATTGTCCTTCAATGAGGTAAAAGGAAACAACGTGCACTGCATGGGCTTCACCAAATGCATCGTACAGCCAAAATTCTTAGGGTTGAAAAACACACAATACTCGTTCTTCTTGAACCCAATCATGGGGAGCATCATCGCGTAGTCGCCTTCAAAACCGTTCTTCTTCAACTGCTCATACGTGGACTTGGGAATCATACTCACGTGCATAGCCAGTGGATGATCACTCGAGGAGAAGGGTAAAAATTGCAAGAGAATTCGACCATACACCCCAATGAATTCCTTCTCCCCCATCTTGAAGAACTTGGCCTGTCGCTCCAACTCATGAGGAAGAGCCGAAATGGCATAGCGGCGGCAACACTCCCCGCACTTCTGACAGGCCAACACGGCCCCGGCCGGGGGATGAATGGGGGATGCGGAAATGGTCTCCATACACGTTAAACCCCTAGAAAAGGCATAAAAGCCCTCATTCCAAACACCGACCAAAACCGCCTTTTATATGGGTTTTTCCCCACTCTCAACTAGCGCCCTCGTAGCTCAGCGGCAGAGCACCAGTTTTGTAAACTGGGGGTCGTGGGTTCAAATCCCATCGAGGGCTTCACTGAAAACTAGCCTAATTGGTAGGTCCCAATTAAATGAAGAGGGGGATTTTGACACCCTGCGGGGTAGCACTGGTCGTGAGAAACATAGACCCTTACATTTCCCGTCGGTTGAACGCGAAACTGATAATGAGTATGGACGGTAGAATTGATGTAGAATAAATCAAATGTCTTATCGTCCGACTGAGTCAATGTAAAGGTGTTCTTCCAGTTTCCATAATAATCGCACCCACTCGAAAATGCACAATTTGAATTAAGTTTGATTTGATTCCCATTTTTGATAAATGAAAAAAGAGGATCATATCCAGCGTAGGGCAAGTCAATCATGTAGGTCACGCCCTCAACCCACTTTCCTGGTTTAGTTTCTTGACGCTCAATGCCGATGGGTGGACTAATCCCCACTGCCAAGACCGTGGTGGCCATTAGAGCGAAAATGAAAATGACTGATAGCGTTTTTGGATTCATAGGTATCTTCTCCGTGTACGATATGTTTTTTTCCTCATTAGTTAAACTCAATTGACCATCACTCACTGTATTTCTCCACCAACGTATGCTGTCCCAGGTTGAGCGGATACGAGTAGGGGTTCGAATAATATCCTACCGCAATCAAACTGCCATTCAACCCATCGATATCCAAAATGGTTCCATATCCCGCCGGCTGTTGCACAGGGGTCTCGACCCACTTGGCTCCATCCCAATGCTGCACATTTGCCTGACTACCCAAATACGGATCGAATTTGTTCCCAAACACCCATACGTCATTCGCACCTAGCGCCTTGATTCCGCCCGTGGTGAACTGAAAGGAATAAGGGGTAAACGGTTGGTCACTCATAAATTTAGCCGTGACATTCTCCCACTGCGACCCATTCCAGTGGGCGAGGAAGGGCGAGTAGTGATTCGGATCGAGCAAGCTTCCCTTGGTGTGACCACTAACCCAAATATCATTCTTGTTGACAGCTGAAACACTGTCAAGGTGAATGAAATTCACCGGAAAAGCCAATGAGGGGCCGTTCACGACCTTCCATCGGGTTCCATCAAAACGCATCGAGAAGAACGTGCTTGTCTGATTGTTTCCAACTGCCCACACTTCTCTTGAGGAGAGCGCCACTACATCGAAGAGAGCTCCATTATTCGCCTGTGCGGGAATTTTGGAACTTGACCATGAAACACCATCCCAATGGAGGATGATAGGCACTTGCTGCGTGGGCGTGCGATACGCACCCACCGCCCAAATATCATTGGCCTTTCCACTCACCGACGTAATGGCGTACAATTCACTATCATAGCTCCCCTCCGGCTGATCCGGAGTAGGGACGATGGACCAAGAAGATCCATTCCAATGCTCAATGAGCGTTTTGGTATACGCGTTAAATGTGTTTCCATAACTTCCGACTGCCCACACATTGTTGGGAGAAAGGGCCTCAATGTCATTCAACTCCACCACATTCGAATTAGCTGGAAGAGCAACCTCGACGATGGACCATTGATCCCCATCAAAATGCTGCACGAGAGGCGTGCCCATCGTTCCTTGCGGATTCAAATCATTCCCCGTCTTTCCAACCGCCCACACGTCAGTGGGGGAGAGGTAGGAGGTGGAGGTAAACGTGTTACTGACCTTATTTGGATAGTCCGGACTGGCAACAATTGACCATCCCCCAACCGCACTAACCCCCATTGAAAAAATAAGCAAAAAAACGATTCCTAAAATTCCTGCGTTCAACCCACTCATATGTCATTCCTCCCGAATGTGCCTCCGACTGTCCAACCGGACATGCGGGATTCATTCATGACACCCGTCGGGCGAGACGTATAAAGGTTCTCCCAAATTCCCCCACGAAACAGTTTCATTTCGGATACTAGTGCCATTATGAATGATGACCAATGATTAGGATTTAGGCTGAATTTCGGACAAGCTTTTTGAACCAACCACTCGTGATTGAGGGACAGGGGTGATGCGATGAATGAAAAAATACTCGTAGTCGGACTGCCCCTACTCCTTCTATTGAGCGGATGCCTCGTGACCGTGGATCCCCGATCCCTTGACCTTCCTGAACCGCCACCCGTTGAAAATCCAATCATTGAAATCCCCACAAACCCGCCGGATACCCCATCCCTGCCCGATGTGAATGAACTCATGACGCCCCCGGACGTGAATGAGATCCCCCCTGTGGTCACCCCGCCCGTGCAGCCCCCTGCCGAACCCACGATCACCCTCTCCCTGAGCGAAGTGGCCAACCATGCCAAGAAAAAAGACTGTTGGATGATTATCGCAGGAAACGTATACGACCTAAGCGCCTTCGTCAACCACCCCGGCGGAACGGCCTTCATCCCCTACTGCGGGAAGGACGGAACTAAACCCTACAATGCGCAGGGACACTCCAACACCGCCGATGCCATGCTGAAAAAATACTATCTCGGAGCCGTGGGAACCAGCATCCCTGCCCCGAAGGCCGGATGATAAAGGAGGAAAAAAATGCAGAAAACGAGCATGATATTTCTAGTCCTGTCCCTCTATCTCGCACTCCTGGGAGGATACCTTTCCTTCTTCAACACGACCCCCGAGACCCTATTCATCCGATTCTTCGGACTCGCAGCCCTGTCCTTCGTAACCGTCACGTTAGCCATTGGCCCCCTCGTGGTGCTATTCCCCTCCCGATTCGCACCACTGATTGAACCGCGGAGAGCCATTGGACTCGCGGGATTCACATTCATGATCACGCATTTCCTCCTCATCCTTGTGCACGTGTATGGAGGAGATTGGGCCCTCTCTTTCGCATCCTTGAACACCCTCATCGCCGTACCTGCCGTGGGAGTGTTTACCCTCCTGGCCCTCACATCCTCCGATTATGCCATGCGAACACTGGGAGGACGATGGTGGAAGCGCGTGCAACAATTGAACTATTTGGCCTTCCTACTGATTGTAGGACACTACTACCTCAGCCAGAAGGGAACAATCGTGATTCTCCCCGAGGGAAACGTGTTCATCAATCTCGCCGAACTCGGAGTGTGGATTCTCGTTACGAGTGTGGTCCTCCTACAAGCAATTGGATTTATTACCCGCAAGAAAAAACAACACGATGCCGCCCTTGCCGCGGCCGCCACCACTAAAGAATCGAGCAACCCTCCCGTATGACTGCGATGCGGCTCACTTCCCCCGCCTTTGAAAATGGCAAACCCATCCCTCTCAAATATGGGAAAAAATTTGGGAATATCTCTCCCCCACTAGATATCCACGACGTCCCGGACGGAACAATATCCCTTGTCCTATTGATGACCGACCCCGACATACCGGAGGCAGGAAAAAGGAAGTATGGGATTGAGGAATGGGACCATTGGTGCGTGTACGATATTCCTCCCTCGAATGTACATATTCCTGAAGGAAAAAACCCGCGAGGCGTGATGGGAATCACCACGGGAAAAAACAACCAATATGATGGACCTGCCCCCCCGGACCGAGAACATCGGTATTATTTCCACGTGTACGCGCTACGCGGAAAAGTGGGATTGAACGAAGGAGCCACCATTGAAGAGGTCAAGAAAAAAATGAGTGGACAAATTCTTGGACACGCCCTGCTCATGGGAACATTCAAACCCTAAAACACACTACTGCCCAGTGGTGGAACGGATGGGATTAGATGCTCATGAGCATATAGATTCCCATCGCGATGAGGAAAAGCCCAATGCCCAGTCGCATCAACCCTCGATGATCCTTGCGCCAGATTTCCATCTGCTTGGAGCTCGTGCCGATATACACGAGGAAGATGATGACGAATAGGGGGAGGATGAAGATGAAGTTATACAATAACAGCAAGGGCATTCCCTCCATGAGATTGCCGGAGGATAATAATCCCAGGATGGCCAAATACGGCGCCCCCGTACAAGGTAATTCCACAAACACGACGAAAACACCAAGGGCAAAGGCCAGTCCTAATGCTAAAATAGGGTGGCGCGTCTCAACGTTCTTCAAGACGGACGTGTAGTGCTTAATGCGCTCCGCCCCGCCCGGAAGGATTTGAAGGGAAAGCCCTTTTCCATACCAGAAATAATCCTTAATCTCTAATAGCCCCGCTCCAATCGCAAGGAGAGCCGCGAACCAGTAAAATCCAGTCGAGAGTCCCGTATTTTGAGCCACCGCGATGATGCCGAGTCCCAAAATCAAATAGGTCAAGTAGACTGATACTACATACACGAGTCCCGCAATCAACATCTTGTGTTTGTTCTTCTTGAAGACCGTAGTCATATAGGCCAGGAGGAAAATCAACACGCCGAAGACGCAGGGATTAATGCTGTCCGCAAGGGCAGCTCCCACAATCAATCCAAGAGTGAGTTGCTCGACCATCCCATTCACGCTCCCGTGCCCGGGTAGGGGCAGCCGGATAATTGAGATAACGCTTCATAGGATTGGAATCCTTCCAATCGACCCAATTCTTTCCCATCCACTTCCCTTATCCATGTGGGAGTCTTATCCACTTTCTTGTCCAAACACAACTGGACTTGAGGATTTTGTCCCTTGGGGTGGCATTCAATCTCATTAATGTATTGGAACGCATCCCCAAACCCTTCTCGCTGCTTCTTGCAGGAGAGGCACGTGAAGGAGCCATACATCAACGTGTCACTCGCCGTGATGCACTGGGCGAACGAGATGAATTCCGGTGTTTGAGGATGAGAAGCACCACCCTGCGTGCATCCGCTCAATACGAGAAGTCCAATCAATCCCATGACCAACAAGTACTTCATCATCGCTTCCTCCTTTTACCTGACCCTTCTCCTTTCTTCCAATTTGTGTAGGAGAGAAGGAAAATGGTCAACAGGATGAGGTGCGAGAAGATGCACCAGGTGCAAATCGCGTCAAGAACGAAAAACATAAGGAACACAAAGTAGGCCGCACCCAATAATCCTAGACCGGAAACCACCATCAAAAGAAGCCAGGCCGTTTTCTCCTCCACCATGAGATGCCACGCCGCCAGTGCGACCACCAGGAAAAAGGCAAAAGAAAGAATACCGAACACGGAGACGGGAATCCCGAACATCTCGGAATACACACTATTGTTCACCAAATCACACGCCCCGCCCAGTGGGCAGGCCGTAGAGGTGTGAGAAATCTTATTGTAGAAAAGAATGAAATCAATCCCCATCCCGCCCAATGAAAGGAGAGCAGGAACTAACCACTTGGTATTCAGTGCCGCCATGCTGAACGAAAGAGTCGGCGATATATAAAACGGGCAGTATCTTTTTGTGCGTAGGTCTCTTCCTGCGATTTTTTATAGGAGTGGAATCCGTATCATGAAATGGATCCCGCCTCTATCCGCGAACGGTTATCCGCCGAACAACAGCACCTCCTGAATGAAGAATCCCATTCTTCCGTGATTCTCGCCAACATGGAAGGACATGTGATTGCCTGCTCACCAGGAGCAGGTAAATTATTCGGATATTCTCGAAGCGAAATGATAGGGGCCCACGTCAAGGTATTCCACCCGCCCCAAAATTTCGCCAAAATACTCCCCGAATTGTTTCGGACGGCCCTCCAGAAAGGAGTGTATGATCATGTCATCACCCTCAAACGAAAAGACGACTCGGAATTCCTCGCTCACATCATCGTAACACGCATCACCGACGAAAAGGGGACCCCGGTTGCCCTCATGGGGGTTACTGAACCCGCCCACGCGAAAAGAGAAACGGGAATCGTAAAAAAGTGGCTTATCGCGCTGCGTGCCCCCTTCTTCTCAGCCACACTCATTCCTATTTTTCTCGGAACCATTATTGCACTTCACGCGGGATATTTGTTTGATTTTTGGGGATTCTTCTTTACGGTCCTGGGCATGCTCGCTATTCATGCCGGGGTGAATCTGGCCAATGATTACTTTGATCACAAGTCGGGAAACGACGAACTCAATCGCAACGCCACCCCATTTAGCGGAGGGAGCCGGGTCATTCAAGATGGACTTATCGTTCCACAACACCTCCTTTACGCCTCACTCGGGTTCCTCGCCATAGGGTCGATGATTGGCCTGTACCTCAACACGATGGTGGGGGGGAACCTCATTCTTTTGATTGGGTTGTTGGGCGTGGGAATTGGATTCTTCTACAGCGCACCCCCCTTTGCCGCAAGCTATCATCGATTGGGAGAATTATTCGTGGCGCTGGGATTCGGTCCCCTCATGGTGGTGGGAAGCTATGTCGTGCAAGCCCATACCTTCTCCATTCTTCCCTTGGTCGCCTCGATCCCGCTCGCATTATTGATTGCTGCCGTTTTGTTCATGAACCAATTCCAGGATGTGGAAGCCGACTTGAAAGCGAAAAAGAGAAACATCGTCAACACCATTGGAAAAAAAGAAAGTGTGACCTGGTTGAAAGTGGGAGTGGGACTCTCCTACGTATTTGTTTTGATCGGAATACTCATCGGGGTGTTCCCTCTCACCAGCATACTTGTACTTCTTACCCTCCCCCTCGCCTGGAGTGCGCTACGCATTGCTGAGAGGGAATATGAACAAATCCTCGAGTTGGTGCCCGCCAACGCCGGAATTGTGACCCTGCACTTTACCTTTGGAGTGCTGCTCGTCCTTGCGTATGCAATTCCCCTGTGGGGGCATTTTGCGTGACCTTGGAAATAAAATCCCCCCGCCCATTGTTTCCCGATTCAATGCGCGAAAAGGCCGAATACGCATTGGGAAATGGAAAGAGAGTTCGACCCTGGTTCATGGAACGCATCTGCCAATCTCTCGGGCTCGACTTTTCCCCACTGAGGGATGCTGGAGAAGGAATCGAGTGGATCCACGCGGCCTCATTATTGCACGATGACGTGGTGGACGATGATTCCACCCGCCGGGGAAAACCAAGCTACCCATCTAGATTCGGCCGGTCCGAAGCCGTGCTATTCGGAGACTATCTTTTCTTGCATGCCCTTGAGATATTCCAACGAGAAAACTACCGCAATACTCTCTTTCCCCTGGTATTGAACGCCGTGCGTGATATGACGGAAGGGCAGATTGCCGAATCCCAACACACCATCACCACGCGCGAAGGGTACGAATCGTATGCCCTGTCCAAGACTGCGCGATTATTCGAACTATGCGCACAAATCCCACTTACGTATTATGGGAAGAGCTCGCCGCCGGCCCTTATGCTCGCCCAAAAATACGGACTCGCATTCCAAATCGCCGACGATTTAAGCGAGGAGGACCTGCAAAGGGATCCGCTTAACATTCAACACTTCATGACACGCACCCACGCCAAGGAGAAATTCCACACTCTAACCCATGAAATGAGAAAACTACACGTAATTCCTGTCGAGGAACTTCCCTTCATTCCATTCGAGGAGTGAGGCTCCCCTTCTTCACTCGAGGAAGGGGTTCTGCTTCACAAAGGGCTGTTTGATCCACCACTTGCCAAGACCGTAATACTGCCCTGCCTTGAGATGTGCCATGAGGATGAGAAGGGCAGCATACACGATATGCTCATCCATGAAAACAGCATGCTCCTTAGGAAGCACCGCCAAATACATGAAAACCATGAGCAACGCCCCCGCGTACCCCGCAACCCGCATTCCAATTCCAAGGATCAACGCGCCCCCTATGAGGAGGAGACCACTCATGAATAGGATATCCACGTAAAAATTTCCCGCCATCGCCTTGAAAATATCCGCGAAGGGACCAGTCGTTCCAAATGCCAAAAAACCATACGTGGGGGAATTTCCCAATACCCATGCCTTGTCGGGTGCTGTCGAAAAACCAAGACCTAATAGCTTATCCCAAAACGCCCAGAAAAAAATCCACCCAAGTGAAAGCCGTGCAATTCCCCATGCCACGTGTTCTGTTTTCATTCATCCCACCTCATTCACGGGAAAACGGACTGGAGATTAAAAGCATGTGTCCTAATCCATCCCCCACTAAAAACGACCCCCGGCCCCGCCGCCCCCACTCATTCCCCCACCGAAGCCTCCACTAAATCCTCCTCCGCCAATACGACCCCCACCAAATCCACCCATCCCTCCCAATCCCCCGCCAATAACTGAAGAGCCCTTGGTTATTTTCCAGGGAAGCTTGCCGAAAAATAAAAGATACCCCCAGATGAGCGAGAGGAAGGTAAAGGGATAGAGACCATTAAACAAGAGGAATGCAATGCTCGATAGAAGAATCGAAATCCATACTCCTGCAAAAAGAATCATCCACGCGTGAACCATTACCTTCCACATTCGCCCGTCGGATGGGAGGCGAGAGGCCGTGACGATTAAGAGGATACCAAATAATCCTGCCGCCACTAGCCCCATGAGAAAACCAGAACCGAACAATTCGAATTCAACCGGTTTTATTTCATACGAGACGCGAACTTCCTCATTTCCTTTCATTAATGCTTCCACATCATCTAATGCCGCCGAAATTCCCCCAAAATAATCCCCCTCTTTGAGCAACGGAACCATTTTTCTCGTGCCAATACGATAGGCCAAAGAATCGGGAAGGGTTCCTTCTAATCCATACCCGGTGTGGATTCTCCACTCCCTATCCTGCGTGGAAATGGCAATTAACAAGCCATTGTCCTTTTCCGCGTTCCCAATTTTCCACGCATCAAACACTTCCTGCGTGTAGAGAAACATGTCTCCTCCCCCCAGGGAGGGAAACACAAACACCGCTACTTCCACCGTAGTAGCTTGCTCCAACTGACCTAGGCGAGTTTCCAATGCCGCTTTTTGTTCCGAAGAAAATACTCCCGCGGTGTCCAACACATACCCATTCGGAACCGGAGGAACCACTTGAGCCGAGACCGTGAGAACTAGAAGAAAGAAAATGAAAAAAGGGAGGAGACGCATGGGAGTCTCTCTCCTCAGTTGGTGAAATCCGTGGGGATTTCAGGGGGTGATTCGGCACCCGCGGGGGCGTCAAAATAATCCTTCTGGGACTTTCCGCTCAACACTATACTATTGGGGAACAACTGAATGTAGATGTTGTATTCGCGCACGGCATCATTGAAGCGCTTACGCTCAACCGAAATGCGATTCTCATTCCCCTCCAAGGTGGCTTGGAGCTCCAGGAAGTTCTGGTTAGATTTTAACTCCGGATAATTTTCGGTAATCAATAAGAGCTTGGAAAGGGTGGACTCAAATTGGTTCGCCGTGGCAATCTTATCCGATTGAGCGGTTTGGGTCTGCCATTGAGAGCGCAACGCCGTCAATTGGGTAAGTGTTTCCTGCTCAAACGAGGCGGCGCCCGTGACCACACTTACAAGTTGGGGGACCAAATCAAAGCGTCGCGTGTATTCCGACTCGACGTTGGCCCAGGATTTTTCGACATTTTGGTTGAGAACCACTTCGCCGTTGTAGATTCCCATGACCCAAAAAATACCAATCAGGGCGATGGCCCCAATGATTAATGCAACTGGAATGATGCGATCCATGAGTAGGACCTCCTGCACAAGAATGCATGGAGAGAAGTATTTAACCTCCTCTCCTACTCCGAAAGAGGAGTCATTTCCGGATTGGGTGGTTTCTTGAACCATTTTTCTGGAGTCAAATCGTCCACACTAATGCGCGGGTGCGGGGCCACGCGGTGTAGTCTCCCTTTGAACATACGTCTTTTTGCTGCGCCAAGTGCCATTTTTATCCCACCTCCTGGGTGAGCCTATCCGATTAGTTGTATTGATTCGTGAGCCTAATTGAAATCAAAACCCTCGGCCCCACACCACTACTGTTCCAATCAGCTTGGTTGGGGGTGAATTTCAGCGCTTGAAATTCCAATGATTATTCGAAATGCAGAAGAAGAAACGATTCGTTGAGAACGCACTTCGAGTCATCGAGTGTATTGAAATATTGGACAATAAAAACACCCCCGTTTGACGATTGACGAGCAATCATTCGTGATTGATTGTGGCGAAGGGCCGGGGTTTCTATTAAATGGAGAATTTCATTCCCCTTCCAGTATGACTCCTGTCCAAAATGAACTCCGAAAGTATGCCTCGGAGGAAAGGAGAAAAGTGAATCTTCGTTTTTTCAAGACCGGAAAAGGACACTATGGGGAAGGGGATCAGTTTATCGGAGTCACCGTGCCCGACACGCGGATTGTGGCCCAAAAATTCTCGGATATTCCATTTGGAGAAATACAATCCCTGCTTGATTCCCCCATTCATGAGGAGCGACTCGTGGGATTACTCATCCTTGTGGACCAATATCAGAGGGGGGATGAACAAACCAAGAAAGATGTTTTTGATTTCTACCTCCGAAATGTGGAGCGCGTGAACAACTGGGACTTGGTGGATTTGTCCGCGGACAAAATTGTGGGAGCCCATCTTGAAAAAGAAAAGAATCGCAAATTGTTGGACATACTTTCCCGTTCCCCCCATTTGTGGAAAAAAAGAATCGCCATCGTATCCACTTTTCATTTCATCCGCAGGAAGGAATTCGGGGACACGTTTCGAATTACCGATACTCTGATGGACGATCCTCATGATTTGCTCCACAAAGCCTGCGGGTGGATGCTAAGGGAAGTGGGGAAGCGAGATGAGAGCGCGCTCAAATCATTTCTCCAAAAACGCTACAAAAGGATGCCCCGCACGATGCTTCGCTATTCCATTGAACGTTTCTCTCCTGCGGAGCGTAAAAAATACCTCGAGGGGAAAATCTGATGCGCGTGTGGGACGTATCTCCATCCATTTTGTGCCGGAAGCACTTACTAGGTGAACATCGCGAGCTTCACGCTATTTACGTAATCCTGTCCCAAGACAAGAAAGGGTACCGCAACCACCCGGAAACCAAGCGATGGGTCGGGAAGCTGGCCGCCTTGTATGCGCGCCACGAAAATCTTGTGAAGGAGATGGAAAAGCGAGGATACATGCACGCCTCCCCGCTCAACAAAAAGCACGCGAAGGGAAAAAGGATGCAGGATGCATTTGTGGATTCTCCCAAAAGGCAGCTCCAATTATTGAAGGAAAAACCCTGCGAGTGCCCCCTGGATTGAAAACCATTAAAACGATTCTCTAAGGGAAAGGGAGTATGGAGTCTTTCATTCCCACCCAAATTAGGCTCATTCTCGTGTGTACCAATCAGAAAGACGTGAATGATCCCAAGCTGTGCGGAAACAATGGCAGCCTGGAGATTCACGCGGAACTCAAAGAATACGTGCGCTCCAAGGGATTAAACAAGAAAATACGCATTGTGAAATCCGGGTGTTTGGACTATTGTGGATTGGGTCCCATTATTTGCATTGAGCCCGAACATGTGTGGTTCAAGGGCGTGAAAAAAGAGGATTTGAAGGAAATTAAGGAAAAGTGGATCGACTCAATGGCCATGGGACAAGATCTCATTTAGTTCTTCCACAAAACGAGAACGCGGCAATACCCTTAATGAGGGAATCATTCCCGCACGGGCAATCAAATCCACTCGCTTGTGGGAGAGGAAGCCGATGATTTTTGCATTGGGATTGTGCTCCCCTATTTTTTGAATCCCCTCCAGCCCAAATTCCTCCAAATCAACTATGACAAGGGATGCGTTTTTGATCGTGTACACGTCGGAGGAAAATTCGACTTTCTTATTCAACGCGTGAGCGGTGGCGTCAATTTTGGAACGGAAGAAAAGATCCTTCACCAGAACATAGATCATGTAAATAAGTGAAAAGGATGGGAATTAAATGACATCCACCACTTTCCCGCGTCCGCCAGAAAGTTTGAAGACGAGGAGCAAGTAAAGAATCAATAATCCAATGAAGACCAATCCGGCCTGAAACAACAACGAAGGGGAAACCACCTGAGGGAGTCCCCACGCAAGGAATGCGGCGAGTGCGAGGATGGCCAGGACTTCGGACATGGCGTACTTTCCGATGTTCCACCCATTGGCATGCTCAAAAATATGGATTCTCCCCCCATAATGCTGGGCTCTTTCTTGTGGGGTCATGCGGGCCGGCATAGGCTCCTCAAGCAAAAGTCCCATATAAAGGTAATTGGTGCAAGGCCCTCCGAAGGTTTATAATTTACTCGAGCGAGGTGTGTGATGGTCACTCCCATGGAAAACACCTTTCTCTTCGAAGCCCAATTTCCCCAGTGGAAAAACACGATTCAGAAGACCGTGACGAGTTCCACATCCGATGGGGAAATCCTCCAGTGGTTGTCTCAAACCACGTATGGGGTGGACGGTCTCGTGGGAACGTGCATCGAACGCATTATTGATTTTTCAAAAATCAACGAGGTTTTGCGCGAGGCGCCCTTGTCGCATAATCCGGCCGAGTTCGGAAAAGTGTTAGCCTTCCTCAACACGCGAAAATTCACACAAGTGGTAAATGAAGCTTCTTCCATTGAGGGGATGCAAAAAAAAGAACAGGGGGAGATGGCCCAATTTATTCGCTTGTATTGCGTGCGCCGATTGTTAGGGTACAGCGGGGTGTATTTGAATTACTCCGGGCACTTTGCTGAAATCAAGCCCATTAAGGAAGGGAAGATTCAGCTCATCGCCAACTATGCTGGATGGCAAGCCATCAAGAAGATGGTCGTGACCGAGAAAACACTCCCGCGCACATTCATGGAATTTTTAGGATCTTTCTCCGTGAGTATGGAGAATAAGCTCGAATCCTACTTGAAAAAAGTGGTCGACCTGAAACGAATGGATGAGGTATTAAAGAAAGCTCCTCAAGGAAAGACCGCCCCCGATTTGGAAAAGATTTCCCAATTCTACGTGGGTCATGAAATGAATGGGGTCATTGATTCGCTCTCTAAAACTGCAAAAGGTATCGAACCCTTGAAGGTGGCCGAATTATTGCGCGTATATTCCGCGCGGAAACTCATCGAGCCCACGAAACAGTGTGCGTTGTATGCCCAAGTGGAAATTCCTGGGCTCAAACGACTCCTGAAGAAGAAAGCGTGAAGAGCGCACTGTTTTTTATTCCACTATTCGATAGTTCCAACCATGCCCCCCACTTCCAGTGCGCGCCGACCCAAGGGATATGTGAAACGATCCCTCATTCTGCGCGAGATAGGCTTGCGTGAAAAAGAACCTTCTCTTCGAAAGAAAGAACTGAGTGCGAAATTCGCGTATGTCAATGGCCAGGTCAACAAATGGACCAATGTCATTGAAGCGAAAAACCTAGCATTTCTGGAGTTTGTTCGAAACCACCATAAAAAAGACCCTCGTTTTAGAGAAAAAGCAGCGGTATTGGCGCGACGAATCCTTATCGCCGAAAAACGAATCGCTCCCCTTTATCGGAAATCACTGGTGCTAAGCATCATTCACGTAATTGAAACCACCCAACCTCTACCTACTGGAGAAAGGGCCCTATGGGCGCGCATGAATTCGCAGCTTCAGAGGTTCGAGAAAGACGAGGCCACGGCCCATCGCCTCCTCCATGATAATGCCTTATTCCACGACTGGGTCAATGGGCGCATCGCCCGAATCATCGAGCGCTGAAGTCCATCACCCATTTATAGTCTCATTTTTTCCCTAATGGATGAACTCTTCATTCGCCGCCGGGGAACAGGTGGAGATGGAAATCCGACCCTCTTCGAAGACAGTATCCTATTACGCATTGAAGGCCGCTCCCTTGTTTGGGGTGTGGTTCGTGGGGCTGTTGATTTTCTTATTGTATTCATTCAAACAAAAAGGAGGAACTCCCCATATTCTCCTCCTGCAGGCCTTAGCCCTCGCGGGATTTGCCATGCTGATCGGGGTCATCACCCGCTGGCTCTGGAGAGTGGACTTATCCCAACGTGAGGCATGGCTGACCAATTTGGGCGTGTGGGTGCAGGGTCCCAGTGCGCTGATTTTTGTCCCCTACAATGCTATCTCCTCCATTCGCGTGAAAGAGGATTGGATGCAGAAATGGTTGCATGTGGATGAGATTGAGGTCAAATATACCCTTGAAAACCGACCCAACAAGGTATCCATCGTCGGAGTGGAGAATCCCCGGGAAATCATGGAAAGGCTGCACCAAAAGCGGCCCGAATTGGGGTAAGGGGAGTGGAATCCGCTCGAGGTCTGGGTATCATTATAATGATACCCGTACCCGTCTTTTTGGTCACGCTTTTTCCTGCTGAGGAAAAAGGTTGGGTCTGTGGTGTAGCCTGGTAGCATTGTACCTTTGGGAGGTACCGGCCTCGGTTCAAATCCGGGCGGACCCGTGTTGTTGGAATGCCCATTCTTTTTGACTGGGCGCTTCTTTTTCTTCGAAAGAAAAAGGAGTGCGTGCACATGGAGGGTGTTCGTTCCTCGCTTTTTTTTCAAGAACGGTCCAGGTTTCCTTTTATTCCTCTATTTCCAATCTCTTCAATCGGGATATTCCCGTGTGAGGAGGAATATAGATGAAAAAATTGATTTATTTGGTTGGAGGACTATTGGCGATTATTGTTATTCCAATGGCATTCAGCACATTTTATCCTGGGAATAACTTCCCATTCACGTATGTGAATAATTTAAACGGCAGCACGGGAAACGCCCTGCTGATTGGGGCCGTGGACCACAATGGGACGTGTAATGATCCTGATAATGGAATGTTTAAGGGACTCGGCACATTCACGTCTTGGATTGACAATAACGGATCCACGTTTTTCTTCCCGGATACGTGCGACACGAACATGAGTATTATTGAGCTCGGGTGCGTAGAGCAGTTCAAGATCAATGGGGCTCAGTACTCCCACTTCGTGGTTGGGGCCAAGATCAACTGCGATGCGAACGAGACTTGCAAGAAGATATCCCCTAGTGGGGCTTCCTTCTGCGGATAACTGGAATGGGGCTTTTTGGCCCCATCCATTCTTTTTTTTATTTACCCATGAATAATTCTAATAGGGGCTCGGTGAAGAGGTTTGCGACCACCACTAGTTGTCCCGTGAATACAAGTATTCCTAGGATAATTAAGATGATTCCAAACACCTTGTTGATGAGAATCAAATGCGGAGCAATCCACTTGATGATTCCCTGGGCCTGCGAGAAAAACAATCCTGCCAGTAGGAATGGAATACCTAATCCCAAGGAGTAGGAGAGCATCAACGGTAACGCTACTCCCGGGTTGGTCGCGGCCAAAGTGAGCACGGCCCCTAACACGGCCCCAACACACGGAGTCCAGCCCACCGCGAAGGCGGCACCAAAGAGGAAAGCCGTGAGGAAGGCGTATCGGGTTTGTCCTACTTTCAATTTGTATTCCCTCTCCAGCGCGGGAATCTTCAATACTCCCACCATCACCACACCAAAAAATACAATGATGATTCCGCCGATGTATCCGAGGTAGTTGCGCAGGTCATAGGCGTAGGCCTCCAGGACGCTCTGCAGTAATACCCCCAACACGGAAAACACGACCGTGAATCCCAACACAAAAAATACGGAGGCCAGGAGAATCTTCAATCGATCCTCCTTGTTCATCTCCACGCCCGGCTTGAGGGTGGAGCCGGCCATGAAGCTCAAAAATGCAGGAAGCAAAGGAAGGACGCAGGGGGAAAGGAACGAGACGAGTCCCGCGCCAAATGCCACCGGTAAAGAAATGTCGACCATGCGTGTAACCTCCTGCGTGCTCCTTTATTTGTCTTCTCGCTTCAAGCGAATCCGCCTAGCTTGTTTATCACATCGTCCGTGGACCAATTCTCCTGGGACTTCAATAGTGTTTCTCCGTTCGCATTGGTCACTACGTGCGTATGCTGATAGGTGATATTGAACTGCTTGGCCAGCTCGCTCTCATCGGCATCCGTTTCAGAATCCTTGTAGTTTACCTGGAAGGCTACCAAGTTTTCCGAGGAGATTTTAGACAATCCATCCACGAGTGCCGGATACTGCGCCTTGCAGGTGGGGCACCAATTGGCATAAAACTCTAGAAAGATCGTCTTCCCCTCTGCTTTCGCCTGATTGTAGGCTGATTGGGTGAAGGGCGTATATGCTATGCCCTTTTCCATCATGGCCCCTTCTTCCTTTTCCTCCATCATGGTGTCTTCTTTCCCTTCCATGAGGTCCCCATTCTTTTCCATCATCGTGTCGTCTTTGGGTTCAACCACGTCTCCAGTTTTCTCCATCATCGCTCCATCCGTTGAATTTGAGGGTTGGGTGCTCACGCATCCAACGGTGACCAACAAAAGTGCCAGTCCTAAAACAATCAATCCTTTCATCATCCATCTCCTCCATGAGTGAAGGGGGTGTTTTCCCTAAAATTGTCGAAATGCTGGGATGGAAGTGAAGGGGTTTCCCAAAAAAAAGCGGTACTGCAATGGCGTGCAATACTGCAGAGACTAGCAAACACTTGAGCAATAAGGAGTCTTTCA
>CAZKYB010000011.1:0-2809 GCA_964557045.1 uncultured archaeon | reverse complement strand
TGATTTTCCCAAGTCTCAATCTTTCCAGCCCGAATAGGCCAGGACGGCTAGGGCGAGGGTTTCAACTAATTCCAATCCAAATGCATGGGTGGCGAGCATCTTGGCGTAGAATTCTCCCGTGGTGTAGTGGAGGTAAAGTCCAACGGCATTTTGGACAAACAGAACAAATGCAAACACCACCAATCCCATTCCCGGGGCACTCCGGAGGGCGCGATAATTCTGGGCATAGAGCCAGAGGAGTACTGCAGAAAGAAGGACATTCAGTCCTTCCAAATAGATTAATCCCATCATGAGTTCGTCCATACTAGTCAATCCACCTCGTTTTCGTTATAACCCTTCTCCCAATTCCCGGCTAATTTCTCGAATGCAAGTCGTTGTGCTGGGGTAAATGTGACGTGGTAGTGGGCCCCATACGCATCTCCTTTCTTGGTGACCAAGTTTTGTTTGAGTAAGCGTTCCAAGTGATGGGTGGCCGTCTTGTAGTCGATTCCCAATTCCTTCGCTAACGCCAGCGGATTCAATGGATGCGCGCACAACACCTTGAGTATTCGCGCACGCATGGGTCCGCCTCGGCTGGCAACTAGTGCAAAACGTAATGCGCGCAGAAAGACACGATCCACGTCATTTTCCTTCTCCATGGAGGGAGAACCTCCCTACGGGGATTAAAGGATGTGGTTTTCACGCAAGAAAGCGAACACTTTCTGCTGGACCTTGGAGAGGGGGCGCGCCCTCAACTGGGCGGTGGAAATCCACTCGACATTGGTTTGAGTGGTGCTGGCGGGGACAAACAATTGGATTTCCTGGTTGAAATGAGAATATTGATGTGAAACAATCCCAATCCCTTTTCCAAGCCTCACATGCATTTCCTCTTTATTGAATTTTTTTTCAATGGATTGCATGGAATCCGTGAGGGGGGAGTATTCCACCATGGGGAACTCCCACATCCCATTCAATAGTTGGGTGGTGCGCTGGACCAGACCCCATTTCCCATCCTTCTCCAATACCAGCATGGCAAAGTGTTTCGTGGAGGGTTTCTTCTTCTTGGCCTTCACGGGAAAATATTCCTGCTTGGAATGGGCGAATGCGAAGCATTCCTTCTTGAGCGGACATTCACCACACAAAGGGGAATTGGGCGTGCAGATCAATGCGCCTAATTCCATCAGTCCCTGGTTGAACTCCCTGGCAGATCCATGCGGAAGAGAATCCTGTAATACGGATTCAATCCTTTTTCGCGTCGCGGGTTTGGTCACATCCTCTTCGATGCCCCAGTAGCGCGTCGCAACCCGCAACACATTCCCATCCACCACGGGAACATTTTCATTAAATGCAATGCTGGCCACTGCCGAGGAGATGTAGGGGCCGAATCCCTTTAATTCTTCCAATTCTTTCTTGGTTTTGGGAATTTTTCCTTTTTTCTCTAAAACAATTTGCTTGGCGGCATGATGGAGGTTGCGTGCGCGGGAGTAGTACCCTAATCCCTCCCAACTTTTCAACACCCTCTCTAGAGGGGCATCAGCGAGGGCTTTTACGGTGGGGAATTTTTGGAGAAATCGATCATAGTAGGGGAGCATCTGCTCAATGCGCGTCTGCTGGGCCATTATTTCAGATATCCAAACATGATAGGGGTGGTATTCGTTTCTCCAGGGAAGGGGGCGTTGATTCGAACGGAACCATTTCACGAGCTCCTGGGAAGGAAAGGGGGATGGCATGGATAATGAAGCGTGTCTGGATTAATGAGCCTTTTTCTTGGGCTTCATGGCATGGAGCTCGTCATCTTGGACATACTCGAGTCCTGTCACGAGGCAATGGTAGGCCTTCTCCAATTCCCTTCCTAAATACGCATAATGTTCAGGACGCAATCCCAAGTCTCCTTGGGTTCCAATCGTGTGGTACACGTCGATGGGCTTGTCTCCCACCACCTTCAATACCACCGTATTCTTGGCGTTGCAGAAACCCACCTCGAGTTTCTTCTTTGCATAATCCACGCGAATCAGGAAGTATCCTTGCGGGTCGAGAATGAAATCCTTGGCATCATCATACTCGGCGATCATTTCCTTGGCGTTGTGCGCGTGGATGTCTTTTCCAACCAGGATTTTTCCCGAATGGGCATCCGATACCACGAACGCATTCACGGGACATGAAGAGGCGGCGCGAATGGCGTAGGTGATGCGGTTCTCATTCCCGGAGACGTCCACCGAAACCTTCTTTCCATCCGCGTGTCCGCCGATTAAAATCGCTTTTTTGGCGGGACTATTGTATCCGAAAAGGGTGGGGTCGTTCTTGACGCATTCCCCATTGCCAATGCACACGGACGGGTCATACACGATACGAATCTTCTTTTGCGAATCCATCTCAAAAATCTCCCCCCATGGGATTAAATCCCTACTCCTCGAGGTGGAGGCTTTTGGTGGGTTTCATGACGGTGGAGGGGTCCTTTTTCCAATCCTCATTCACGTCCACATACAACTCGAGTTCGTTGCCTTCCGGATCCACCACGTACATGGAGTGGGTGACGTGGTGGTCGCCAAACCCAATGATTTCAATCCCTTCCTTTTCCATGACTTTTTTGGCCGCGAGTAATTCCTTGTCCGTGTCTCCAATCTTGAAACCAATATGATACAACCCTGGCGTTCCTCCTACTTTGGGTTGGGGCTTGGCTCCTACTTTAATCAGGAGTAATTCGTGGTGGGTTCTTCCGGAGGAGAATGCCACCATTCCAGGCTGCGACCCCACGACCCTAAAACCTAATACTTTCTCATAGAAGCGACGCATCCCTTCTAGGTCGTGTACAAATAACACCACGTGTCCC
>CAZKYB010000010.1:9482-24951 GCA_964557045.1 uncultured archaeon | reverse complement strand
ACATGCTGAGAATTTCCCAATAGGGTTTGACTTCAAACGCGAGTCGTTCTTTTTCTCGATTTACAATTAATGCAAGCACGGGAGTTTGTACGCGTCCAATAGAAATGAAATCCTTCCCCATCCGGTTGGCCATGATAGACACATACCGCGTGAGCACGGCCCCCCACACCAAATCAATTTCCCTTCTGGAATCCGCGGAATCGGAGAGGTTGAAGTCCACTTTTACTAATTCATCAAAACTTTTCACCAATTCTTTGGGGGTCATCGCGGAGAAGTACGCCCGCTCCACTTTCACTTTGGGATTCGTCTGCTGCACAATACGAAGGGCTTCTACGCCAATACTCTCCCCTTCTCGGTCTGCATCGGTGGCCACTACTACGGTGGTGGCTTGCTTCCCCATCTCCCTCAACAAATTGGCAATGGGAGGATCAGAAGGATTGTACAAAATGGGCGCATCGACAAGCACTTGCAAATCCGTGCCTTTCCAATAACTATACTGCTTGGGAAAATCAACCTCTACAATGTGCCCACGCAGGGGCAACACGACGCAGGGTTGGTCCTTGCGGGTGAACGAATAATACTTGGCCATTCCCATCGCTTGGGAACGCATCCCCTTTCCGCCCAATACTTCCGCGATGCGCTGCCCGGCGAGGTTCTTCTCGGCGATGATGAGGATCATGCTATAGAATAGGGCCCAAACCCGTTAAATACGCACGGGAAAAAAACTACAATCGCTTCTGGAAAGGAGTAGGGGGCAGCGCATGGGTCTTTTTGATTTCCGAAAGGACAGGAAGGGAGTGAATTTCCCTGATTCCGTCGACGTTTCCCAAATCATCCAAATATCGTTTAACGTGGGTCATGTCGGGGCTCACCAATTTGAGCATAAAGTGATGCTCGCCCAATAATTCATGGAATTCCACCACGTGTTCCAATTCGCTCAATCGCTTGGCGATTTGCTTATTCTTCCCCGCTTCCGTTTTCAATAATACATACACGGGCTTGGAGAAACCTAATACATCCAAGTCCAACTCCGCGGAGATCGATTGGATGATTCCCTGCCTCTTCAATCGGTCAAAACGCTTCTTGATGGCCACATCCGTGAGGTTGGTCTCACGGGCCAGCTGAGAAAAGGATGCACGACCATCCTCGAGGAGACGACGCAGCACGAGCAAATCAATCTTATCTAACGCGGCCATTCCACGAATACGAGGAAATCGTATAAAATGGTTTGGATTTCAAACCACGCAAAACAAGGGCCTAAAAGGGGATTGGACCCCGTATTATCCATGGAAAAGGGAAAAAAGACGCTCAACAAGGGGAATGAGACCATTGACTATGCGTCTCTTCAGGAGACCCTCGAAATGGCCATCGACAAGCGCATTCCCATCCGCACCACCTATGGGGTGGCATTCTCGGGGGGACTGGACTCCGGACTTCTAGCGCATCTCATTCGAAAACGCAACCCGAATGTCCCCTTGATTGTGGTGGGGCTCCCTGGAAGCATTGACGTGGAGCGCGCGACCGAACTCTCTACGAGGTGGGGCGCCAAACTCATTGTGCGCACCCTCACGGAGAAAGAAGTCGAGAAGAATGCTCGACTCGCGGGGAAACTTTTGCAGACGGAGGATGCATTGCAGAAAACACTCGGATCGGTCAACATCTCCATTGCACAAATCGCGCGCGAAAGCGGAATCAACACATTGTTTGTGGGTTCGGGAGCGGATGAGTTATTTTGTGGATACGGCGCATTCGACGCACTCCGAGACGATCCGAAGGGTTGTGAAAAGTTACGCAAGGAAAAAGTCGAGAATGTGGATGAGCATGATGTGAAGCGCGAAAAAGTATGCGCGAAGCAATATGGAATCCACCTCGAAGCCCCTTATTTGGACCCGGCGTTTGTTCAATTGGCCCTGAAAATTCCAGCCATCCAAAACCTGAGTGGGAAATATGGAAAGGGACGCAAGGCCGTGCTGCGCACTCTGGCGGAGAGGATGGGGGCGCCGAAAGAATTGGTTGAGCGTCCCAAGAAAGCCATGCAGTATGGCAGCGGCGCCGCCAAAGCACTCCATTAAGTGTAGATGAACGTGTCCTGCACTTCGATGGACACATAGGAAGGAGGGGACGCGTACCCGTCTTTCCCTAGTTTATCGTACACTGTCACGTGACATACATTTCCAGGAGACGTGGTCACTTCCACGTCCTTCCAGATGACGAAGGGGTGTTGCAGGGTAGCAGGGAATCCCCCAATGGTGCGGGTGCAGGTCAAAATTGCATAGGCGGGAGTATTGTCCAATGCCTCAGGAAGGACGGATGCCACCCCCATGTCGTTTTGCAGTTCCACATCCATGTTCGCGACGCAGTCCACCCCGTAGGTGGAGAGAAGATACGAGCGAACGGACAACCAATGGGTGCCAATGATGGAGGCAAAATTGCTCGATCCCGGAACTGAGCAATTATTCGAGACGCGAATCTCGTCTGCAATGGCATCCGAGGCAAACTGAGAATACGCATTCCTCGCCAATGCCCAGTCTCGCGCCAATGACGATTGTCCCACCACCCACTCATCCGTGAGAGAGACGGCTTCATTTCGGGTGGATTGGGCATAGAATAATGCGATGAGAAGCAAAACGCCCATGATGGCGACGAATCCCGAAAAGAAACCTCGTGTCATCATGGGGTCCCCACACAGTTTTCAGCGGTGTCCCAACTTGATGGGTTGGAAGGATCGAGTATCACCAATGAGTCGGCCGGACGAAACCCCACATCACAATAGTATTCAAGGGATCCCACGGGAGGGGTGGAAACAAGACCGGTGTACAGCCATTCCGAGGTCGCATCCTGCGCAAGCAGCGGACCTAATGCCCTCGACTCGAGGGGGGGATTTACGGACTGCATGAGGATGAAAAAGAGTATCACTACGCCCGTAGCCGCGAGGGCCATATCGACGGTGAGTGCAAATCCGCGCATCATCCCACTCTCCATACGGTCACCTGAATGTCTCGCATGGTTCCCGTGCACGTGACGCCTACCACGCAATCGTGGAATTCTACGGCCCCGGCATCGGCATCCATTACGAGCATTCGGCGGGACACGCTATAGTAGGGGACTCCTGGAGGAATTGGGGTGGAGGTCACCGATAGCGGCGGAGCCCCTATCGCCTCGACTCGCACGCCATACTCGAGAGGAAGGCCCAATGATGCAGGGGAGATAGTTCCGGGGCGATCCACGATGCAGTTGGGCATCCACGACAAATCATACTCATAGGACCACCCTCCCGGGTTGGGGCCGCAGCGAATATTTTCGTTCACGGAGGAGGGGGATGGGGACGTAATAGTAATCTCGGGACTCCCAACCAAGGCATTCGAGGCAAGGAGGGCCATTCCGTGAAGCTCGCGCATGTTTCTTTCTTGTTGAGCGTGAAACACGTTTAATTCAGTCTGGCTGAGAATCAAACCCATGGCTAGGGTGAAAAGGACGGCAGCCAACACCACGTCGAGGGACCACATCTGTCCTTTCTGCGATCGCATCAGTTTTCCTCCACCACAAGTGGGGTTCCGCATCCCCCGGAATTGATAGAATGAACCGCATCAAATCCCGCACGCGGGGGAAATGAGGCGGAATACGTGATGCTGGTTGGGAGGCCCACCTCACTGGCAAGCGTGGTGTAGTCCACGGTTCCTGCGGACGCATTCGCGAGAATGGAACAGGGAACGCCCTGCGCGTATCCCGAAACTCGAACTGGGGTCAGGGAAAGTGTTCCCGTTGAGCGAGTGTGGGCATTCACCACATCCACCAAGGAAGGAGGACCTCCTGGGCGAGAGGGATAGGAATAATTCTCATGAAAGTGTTGGGCGTGAAGGGAAAGAAACACCGCTGACAATCGAGCCTGCTCCCCCAATTGCTGGTGGAGGGAGATTTCTTTCTGGGTGGTGGTGAACGAAGACAAAATACCCCCCATGGAGGCAAGGACCACGAGAAGAATCACGAGGGCGAGGAGAAGATCCAATGCTGCTTGACCGCGCGTGTCCATGCATTACCCAAAATACCCCCGTTTTTAATGATGCGCGGAAAAGAAGCATCACACGACGCGCAGATTCACTTTCTTTCCTTTCGAGTCGTAGGCGGAGAACGAGGTCTCATCGTAGGGGTGTCCCAGGATCAAGTGGATTTTCCCCAGGCGAGAAAACACATTCAGGTCTTCCGCCGATGGGCGTGTGATAGTATCCGGATGAGAATGGACACTTCCCACGATCAACGGATCAAAAGGAATCAATTCCGTATGGAGCTCAGAAAAATCCTCTCCAAATTCGGCCGGGAGCACGATTATTTCAGAGAGGCAATAAGGAGTATCCTTCGACACCCCTACCATGGCAATGAACTCCAAGGGATACACACGCGCAGCGGCGTGCATGAGATTGCGAATCAATGATGTAGTGATGGACCACGGCATGAATCAAATGGGGTAGGGGGGGAAATATATTAGGAGTAGAAGAGCCAGAGGGGAGGAATCAAGAATACCAATCCCAACTCCGAAGGAATTCCTCGCGCGGAGAAAAAACGGGCGAGGCTCCACGCAAGAATACCACCCCCTAAACCAATCCATCCTCCGGCCCACGCGAGAATGGACAAATGCACCCCGACTTGGAGGAACGGGGGAGATTCCCAGGAGTACGGGAGAAGGGTGTCCAATACGCTTGAGAGAAACACCCCCAGGAGCAACCAAAATATCACTTCCGTCCACACAGGCATCGAATGAAACGCCAAAGTCGCGGCAGGAGCCGAGCGAACATTCTGGGAAAGGGAAACAAGCCCCAGGCTGAACACGAGATTGGATATCCCCAGTGCGGGGGAAAAGTGACGCCCCACGAGTCCAATGAGGCCGGGGCCAACTCCTGGAAGTAAACCGGCGGCTACTCCTATTCCTGCATCTCGTGCACATGACCCTATTGAATACTCCACCGAAGGCTGGTTTGCCAAGGGACGAAATCGAGATAAGCCCATGAGGATGGCCGATACTCCAATGGGAACTACCCAGCGAACGAGAACCAAGTATCCCAGTGCGAGAGAAAGAAGCAACCCCGATACGAGCTTCAATGTCGGATACGGGGAGAAAAAAATAATCATGCCCACCATTCCCACCATCAACCAAGGAACCATCCCCTCGAGAGGGGGGAGGGAGGAATAGATCTGGGAATAGAAAAATACGCCCAACACGCCCCCAATCAAACCCATCAACGAATTCAATGAGCGGAATGGAGAACTGGATGAAAATGCAAGGAGTGATGACGCCAACCCAATTACCAACCACGCGTGGAACGACCAGGGGAGAAATGGCAGAAGAAGGAGGATGGAAAAAATAGACACCACTCCCGTGCGGGAACCCCACCATCCAATGAGTATTCCAACGAACCACTCAAGAAGGAGCACGGGGAAGCACCTCCTCGACGACACACAATATTCCCTTGGGCGTGGCTTCAATTCGCGCCCGCAGACGAATCCAATCTCCTGAGAAAAGAGGAAACACCGGAGAGGGGTGGCGATGATAACAAGTGAGACGCCCTTCGTTCTCCACATCAAATACAAGTGCGGAACCCGAGGAATGGGGACTCACCACATATCCTTCCACTTCCACCCGCACAGGCAGGGGAAGCGAAAGCACCTCCGCGAGGTTGGAGGGGCGTACAATCGAGTGAGACGAATACAGTTCTATTCCTCCACTTACGCAGAGGAGGACGAGAAACCAATACGTGGAAGTGTCCACTCGCGTCATATGAGACGTGAACGTGAGAGGAATAGATTAAAATCTAGGGAAAAAAAATCACGGAACCGAGCAAATCATCGCAGGCGGCTCCCCGTGCATCCAGAGGAAGGAAACGTTCTCATAGAAGCCCGTGGGATCCAACCTCGCGTGAATCGAGTCACAATCCGTCGAGGAAATGGAAAGGGAATCGAGTGACCCCACGGTTTTGGCCGTTACGAATACATCCTGAGAGGGAGACACTTCCACCCCAATCGACGCCACACGGACCAGCTCGGGATTTTTTTCCATGTATGGGAGCAGGGCTAATTTGGCCTGTATTCCCACGTCTGTGCGGGCCTGATTTCCCACGTAGGGGAGGGCAATCATCATGGAGAGAAGAAGACTGAAGGAAATCACGAGGAGGATTTCCAAACTCGTTTGGCCGCGACGCATACTTGTTTCACCCGCCCGTGCGGATGTCGACCACGTAGGGGGGGACAGTGAGTGCATCATAGGTCGACTCGAACGTGAACGATTGAGTAAAGCCCGCTCCGCCCGTTTCAATGAGGAAGGGGAGCGTGGTACTAGCGCCGCAGCGAAGATCCACGCTAGAAGGAACCGCGACCTGCTTCTCGCAGACCATCGCATACGCGGAAGAGTCACTCAATAGGGTACACGAAGACGGGACGCTTCCATCGGTGTTGAACACAGGAAGGGCGAGGGGAAGGGTCATGCGGAGCTCATCCGCCACGGGATCGCATGAAAAATTAGAATCGCGCGGGATGAAAATCCCCACGACTTGCTTCCCAGGGGCATGGGTGTTGGTGAGGAGGCGAAGGGAATATTCGACCTGCTTCACGCCCCCTGAAAGAGAGCCGGCCCGACCCACATCATCTAAGGAGGACTGGAACGTCTGACTCAGGGGAAGAATAACCCCCACGATAATCACAAACATGAAGACGAGGACGAAGATGAACTCGATGCTAGCCTGTCCCCGAGAATGCATAATCATGCCCCTCCGACCCAAGCGAGGAAGTTGTCTCCGATTAGATTGAGGAAGAGATACGCCAGCAATACGGCTGGGGCAAAAGGAGACGAGGCCTTGACCTTAATCTCATCCGTCAATCGTCCCGCGTGGACTTCCTTTTGCAATCGCGCAATATCTTCCGGATATACCCCCGCGGCGCGGCGGGGATCGGCGAGTATCTCTCCGGTAGGATTGAGGACGTGCAGGATCATTCCAATATCCCGACGAAAACCCGCCTTAATAATCATTTGGAACGAGATGGGAGTTTCACGCACAATCTTGTCGCCCACCTTCACGATGCGCTCCCCCACGATGTCCCCATCTTCCAATTCAGAAATGCGTTTGGTCCTGGTCAGGACGTGCTTCTGGGCAAATCCATACCACGCACGCAGGATGTTCACGAGAATTAATACGAACAATAGGGGAATGAACTCGGAAAGACCAAAACTTTCCACGTATAAAAAATACGCTCCGATTAATCCACCCGCATATCCAACCCACTTAGGGAGGAATGAAATGAGAATCAAGGGGATGAGGATCAGAATCAACGGCAGTTGGATCGCATTGAAGACCACCGTGAATACGACAATCCACAACCCATACTCAATCCCACTCACAACCGATTGAAGAGAAAGCGTGAAAAATTCCTTCCGCTTAGACACATGAGAGAGGGAGCGCAGGGAAAGAAGAGCCGTGTAGGGGATCAGCATCACGACGGAAAACATGAAGAGGTTCAGCATGAAAACAGGAAGCAGCGAGACCGAAATCCACTCTTTCCCCCACGCGAAAAAAGACAATCCCAACGCAGAGCCAATCACGTTGAGGTTGAAAGGATTTAGCGCGGCCAGCCCCGTGAACAATTTCACATCCCCGCCGGCCCAGGCGCCCAGTTTCCAAAAGAGATACGCCCCCACATAGGTGAGGGCCATGATTGAAAGGCTCCAGAAGAGGGGAATAATCGACTGGGTCTGATAGGATTCAAACCCAGCCAGTGCAACCCCGACCAGGACCATCCCATAGGGAATCCAGTTAGGTATAATCCTCGACCTAAGATCGGTGTACGAGGCAATAATGAGTCCGATTAAAGAAAGAGAAAAAGCCAGGGGGAACATGGGGGATTACTCCCCCAAAAAGCTCAAAATCGTTTCCTGGCGAAACTGTTCGATATTCTTCTCTGCAACCTGCGCAATAGAAACCACTTGGAACGCGAGCAACGCGGCCGCGGTTGCGAGTATGACTCCAAACGCGACGGTCAGGAGATACTCCAACGCTACCTGTGCTCGACGTTCCATAGTATGCTCCATTAAGGCAACGGTATCGCATTCACATTTACATGCGCTTGGAACTCGTTGAGGTTGCTGTTAATGATTCCCTGCGTGTTCTGCGAAGAACCAATAATGATCAACAGCACAATCGTTGCGATGAGCACGGCTCCTCCAATCAACAATAGGTATTCCAATGCTCCTTGTCCTCGGTTATCCATATGTTCCCTCCTGGTTAAATCGTCGTTGTTAAGCTATTCACCACAGTATTCGTCTGTCCCTGAATCGTCGGCTGCTGGCTGGTGAACAAGGCCTTGAGAACAAGGCCCCCAATGGTCGCTGCAACAATCGCAATCCCGGCCGCCAGCAACAAGGCAAGGTCGGCCTGACCGCGATCATCCAATCGATTCATCATATTTTCACCATCAACCCGACCGCAAATTGCGAGACGTAGAAGACCGTGTAAGCGATTAGTAGCAACAAAGGGATGTATAAAAGGCTTTTGGATACCTTCCCGTCGCGCATCACCCCAATGATAATGGACGCGGATACCGCAATGACGAGGATGTAGCCCTTAACAGAAAACACTATCAAATCCCGCGCGTTCTCCGTCTTGGCCAACGCCGCCGCGGACTTCGCACCGGTCTTGGCGGAGGCATTGATGAGGAAGTCAATGATGGTCGCGACCATTCCGAAAATGAACGGTGCCACGACAATTCCGGCGGCGAGCATGAAAATAACCTGTAATACTGTTTTGGTCTTACGCTCTTGTGCGATACGATTCATCTCGCGCACATCCGCAGCAATATCGTCCAAGATATCTGCCAAGGCGGCACCGGCACGCACCGTGTCCACGATGATGGTGACGACACGACGCAACAATCGTGAGTCGATGTTTCTCGACAATGTCATGAGTGAGTTTTCAAAATTCTCACCCTCTTCCAACTTACGTAAAACTTTCTTCATCTCGTCCGTTAAGGGACCATACTGTGATGAAGCAACTTCGCGCAGCGCGTATTCGTAGGTGGATCCCGTCTTCAGGGTATCCGCAATCTGTTTCAATGCATCCGGGAGATTCGCCTCAATGGAATCAATACGAGCCTTCCCCTTCATGTAGGGAAAACCAATCATGATGTCCGCTACGATGAGGAAACCTAGTACTCCTAACAGGGGTTCGTTGATCTTGAGTAATCCTAATCCGAAGAAGACGAATAGTCCTACGGCCAACCCGGCGAGGAAGGACCCGGCGAGCCAGAGTAAAGGAGGGATGTCAAAGCCGGCCTGCTGCATGTAATACGCGTACTGCTCCAACGGGGTCTTTTTTTCGAATATGTTTTCCATGTTGATTCTCCTTTACACCTTGGGCTGGGACACGTACAAATAGTAGGCCAGCATCCCCATGAGCATGGGCATTAAGACAAAGTAAAACGCCAAAACAAGCGGAGGCGTAATCGGCAGACTCACTCCTAAGGGTAATCCGGAGTTAGCAATGGCCGCCATGACCCCCACAAACACGGGCATGACAATCCCCATGAAGATGAAAATGACTCCGAAGAAGTTGAGTCGTTCCGAGTAATCGCGCACGCGCATCCTTAATTCAAAACTCACGTCTCCGGCAATCGTTCCCATAATCTCCGAGAGATTTCCACCCGTGCGGAGGGCGCGGATGATGTGGCGCAGCGCATTGGACAGGGGCCTTGATTGCGTTCGCGCGGCGAAGTGTCGCAAGGCATCCTTAGTGTCGGTTCCCTCTTCAATTTCGGAGATGGTGCGAGAAAACTCTTCGCTCAAAACCCCATAATCGGCCTTGGCGATCGTTTGAATGGTCTTGTACAATCCAATTCCCGCACGCAACTCCGTGGCCATGTGACGCAGGGCAAAGGGAAGCTCGGTGCTGCACTGGTCTCCTCTCTTCTGCGCATTCGAGGCCGGAATGAGAAACCCAATGAGAATGGTTGCGAGTGAGAAGAAAAGCGCCCCGAAGAAGGGGAGGAGGTAGCTCAGCGTCACCACTAATGGTGTTAATGCCGTCCCTCGCTGCTGGGCGATGAGGCGAAGCAAGAGGAAGATGATTTCTCCGAGTGAGAACGTGATGAGAAACACCACTACAGACGCCACGGAGAGCAGGGCCACCCACTGCTTGGAGGAATAGGGCATGTTGGCCGAGTATAAGTAATAGTTGAGGGTCCGCATCTGGGGAAACTTCTCGATGATACTCCCTAATTTTTCAAAGGGACCATGCATGGACGAATACAAGTGACCGAGGATACGCACGAAGGCATTCTTTCCCCCGCGCAGGGCTTCCACATCGGTGACGTCCATTCCTTTCTGGGAGTTGCCGGAAATAATGTCTTTCAATTCCCCTAACTGCCCCTCGGCTTCCGTGTACTGCATTCCTTCCGAACGATACTTGTTCTTCATCCGATCGACAATCTGTTCGATTTCCTTGTCGGATAAATCCTTCACGGCGTCCTGCGACACGGGGGCCGTGCGAGAAGAGTCTCCTTTCTTCTCCTCAATGCGGGAGCGGATATTGGTGAAATTCTCCGCCATTTCACTCGCCTCCCGTGAATTCTTGTGCGAGATTCGCAATCGTCTTCATATCACGCACGTTGCGGTCAATCAGGCCCTGAATAAAACGCTCGCGTTTACGCAATTCCCCCTCTAAATCGGCCACGGACTTTCCCGTGAGGGAGGAGAGGCGGTCCAGGTATTTGATCGGGGTGTTGCTTCGAATAAACTCATCCTTGACGGGATCCCACGTGAATACGGGTTGCGTGTGGGCTTTTCCCTCAATAACCCCCACGACTTCCGCGATCTCCGTGACGCGGCGGAAGCTTCCCTTTTGGGAGGAATGAAATAAGTTTTCCACGATTACAAAGTTTAATCCGGATAACATGACTTCCGGCACACTCATGGGAGGACTTGTTACACGAATGAGGGTTTCGGCGGCCGTGTTGGCGTGGATGGTTCCCATACTTCCATCGTGTCCCGTGTTCATCGCGGTGAATAAGGAGAAGGCTTCGTCGTGACGCACTTCACCCACAATGATTCGATCGGGGCGCATACGCAAACTATTCTTGGTGAGAATATCCAGGGTGATTTCTCCCTTCCCTTCCAATCCGGGAGGGCGCCCTTCCAGTCGGATCCAGTGACGCAGGGGAAGGTTCAGTTCGGACGTGTCTTCAATGGAGATTACACGCTCGTTGGCAGGGATGAATGAACACAAGACATTCAATAGGGTGGTTTTTCCCGAACTGGTTCCTCCCGATATGAGGATGTTGGCGGGCTGCGTGTTCATTCCATCCACGCACAACCACAAAAAAGCCGCGACTTCATTGGAAATTGTTTTGTAGCGCACCAAATCAATAATCGAATAGGGATCCGCACGAAATTTACGAATTGTAAGAGTGGATCCCGATACAGATGCAGGAGGAATGGTTGCATTCACACGGGAACCATCCGGCAAACGCGCATCTAACAAGGGAGACGAGATGTCAACGCGTCGACCCACTTCACGGGCGATACGATTCACCAAATCTTGGATTTCATTGTCGGAGGAGAATTCTACGTTGGTAATCATCATGTCGTACTTTCGGTGAAATACGAAGACAGGGACGTTGGGTCCGATGATCATGATTTCTTCGAGGCGATCATCTTTGACTAACGCATCAATGAGACCATATCCGACCATCTCCGATACCACGGCTTCGGCGTAGAAGTCAAACTTAGACGAAGGGACTTTCAGTTCGGGGGAGGCGCGAAGAATTTCAATCACTTGCTGGGCGTACACATTTCTTCGTTGCTCGGGATCGCGTATCTTGTAGGGGGTAATAGAAAGAAGTCGCGTCGTGGCTTCCTTCAATGTACTGATGATGGAACGTTCTGAAACCGTGGGTCGGGCGACGGGAACCCAATAATACAACAATGGTTCGCCCTGCACGCGGTAAATCTTCGTCTGACCGTATTCTTCCAGGACGGTTTTGGGTTTGTCGGCCAGCTTCGATTCAAATGTATCTTCGGGCTTGTCGGAGGAAATATTCTTGAGCTGCTGCACCACCCCTGACAATGATACACCCATCTTGGAGGATCCGGCGAGCGCGGCAGCGGTAATGGAGGCCGAAGCAGGATTGGCTCCGGGATCCGATCGCTGTTCCGGGCGAGGAATAGAAGGAATCACGGGAGGAGTTGAAGGTGTGGCAGCACGAACAGGCGAAGGAGACCCGGAGGGGGGGTTTGTGGAGAGGGATTGAAGGGCCGAGATCTTCCGCATGAGGGAATCCACATCTTCCCCGGCAGCCGGGGCGGGAATCTCGGGGGCCATCCTGGAGACGGGCGGAGTCGCTGGGGGAATTCCGGAAATGGGTCCCATGGATACAGACGAAGAAACAGGGCCTGCAGGCTTCGGCTTCGCATCAGGAAAGAGCGGCATATCCAGGCCGAAAAAGCCAAACCGCCTATTTAAATGAGATGATAGGGGAAAACACGCCGGGGAGGAACGGCGGATTTAAATAGCGCAAACGGATGCTTTCGCTCAAGGAGTGAGGTAAAATGAGGAGAATCTTGCTATTCAGATTAGGAACCCGCGACGTACACCTGCCCAAGCTATTTGGGGCATTCCTCATGATTGGAGCGGCACTCATGCTCCTCCACGCCCTCACGGGAATGTTTGACTCATGGGAGAACGTGAAGGCCATTCACGCCTGCTTGGACGCGGTTCACTCCAACGCGGCCACGATCCAGGATTGCCAAGCGCAAGCCGGACACGCCTTTGATATTTTACTCCGCGCCAACCAGACCCGCATGACGGATTTACAGATTGTGTATAGTCTGTTCCCCAAGATTGCCAACGTATTCTTCTGGGTCGGCGGATTCATCATCGGAATGGTACTGTATCGCTCGTGGAAGATTGTCTTGCCCATCGAAGAAAATATGATGGAAGCACGCCCCGCACGATGGAAAGGAAAGAAGAAGTAAATTTTTGTTTCTAAAAAATAATTAGAAGAGAAGGGAAGAAGCTTCCCTCCTCCACTCATTCTATCTGTATTTCTTACTCTAAGACAATCGTCTTCACGGGCGAGTCACCAATCTTTCCGCGCTTCACACCCACGACTAATTGAACATTGGCTTTGGCGGCAGCATCCACTAATCGCTTGGTGATGATTCCATCACACACGACCGTGTGAACGTTTTTCGCCGTGGCGAGCTTCTCGACCATATCTCGGACGGGAACAGAGGCTAATTCTTTCTGGTCCTTGTTCAAGAACTTGGCGATGCGCTTGCCTTTCACTTCATTCAGCTTTCCCTTAAAGGCTGAAATCTCTTCCGTGGGGATAATCGGAGCATTGTCCTCAATGTGGGGGGTTTCGAACGTGGGCAACGACTCCCGGGAGGTGAACGAAGGCGCAGGAACGTCTCGGGTTTCCTCTCCGAATCGCTTGTGAATAGGCATTGGTCCGCGTTCACGCATTCCGTCGCGTGGACCTCGCATTCCATCACGCATATTATTGCGCATCCCATCTCGGGGACCGCGGGGACCATCTCGCATGCCGCGTGCTCCAAATCCACCGCGTGGTCGTTCATTGCGAGGATCGGGGAACCGTTCCATGTTTCCACCCATCTCTTCTTGTCCGTGACTGCGGGGTTCTTCGCTGTGGAATCGCTCCTCATCACGCGGAGGGAATCGTCCTCGATTCTCTCGCGGACCACGATTGCCTCGATCGTCTCGACCGTGCATCGGTTGAGCGTGCTCGAATCCTCTCGGGCCCATCCCTCGACCGGCTTCTCGGTTAGATACTCCAATCGATTGGAGGAAGTCGTTCACGGGAACTCTACGACGCAAGGATTGGATGATTTCCTTCTGCTGGAGCTCTTCCACTTCCTTCGCGTCCGGTGCGACTGCCACGTAGGCGACGTTGGCAATCTGATGGAGCTTACGCGCGTTCAATTCTCCGCCGCGATCTCCATCGACGAATAATATGAGTGTTTTGCGTCGAGACAAGTCCACAATGTCGCGGGAGATTTTAGATCCGCCCATTCCAATCACATTTTTCACGCCATGCTTGAGCATGTTGACCACATCGGCTCGACCTTCCACCACAATCACTTCATCCGAAGAGTCGATGTCGGGTCCGGCCGCCAAGCGGTCTCGACCATACTCGACTAAACTTCCCGCGCGCACATCCGAGCGGATTTCTTCCGTCAGGGTGTCAATCTCGGGAGACTGTTCGGTCTTCAATCGCGACAATAGTTCCTTGGCGCGCTTGGCAATCTCGGCGCGCTTATCCTTTCGAACATCATCAATGGACTTGACGACAAATTGGGACTCGCAGGGGCCGACTTTGTCGACGGTTTCAATCGCCGCGGCTAAGACCGAGGTCTCGGCCATGTCCATGGATGTAGGAACGAGGATTTCTCCGTGCGTATTGCCTCCATCTTGACGAACATTCACTTCAATTCTCCCCACGCGTCCTTTCTTTTGCAGTTCGCGCAGGTCCATTTCTTCTCCTAACAGTCCTTCGGATTGTCCGAATACTGCCCCCACAATGTCGGGTTTGTCTACCACTCCCTTGATTTGGAATTGAATCTTAATCATGTATTTGACGGCATCCACGTAGGTTTTGGCCATAAATTTTCACTCTCTTTTTTTGTTTGGTAAAATCCGACTGGATTCCAGCTTCTGTTCAACGAGTTCTTTTTCCTTTCCGATGCGCAACACTTTTTTGGTGCTGGAACTCCCGCGGACCATTTCTACATCCGCACGGAACAATTTCCGGCACTCTTCCAATAGTTCGCGATTGGCTTGCTGGTCGTGCGGTGGACTTGTCACGTGGACATGCCACACTCCCGACCATTCGTCGCGGTGGGAAAAACCAAACTTGGATTTCCGGGGATGGACCAATACTGGTAACAGGGTTGGAGACAATCCCACACACCACACTAGTAAGCGTAAGTGAACAAAAGCCCGAATCAACGGACCTCTATACTCATAGGGGCGCGACCCTTTATAAACAAACTAACTCAAACCTGGAAAATGGGTCCCACCCACCCATAAATAGGGCAAAAACCTGCATCCCGAATGACCCACTACAACAAGGGAGCGAATGCCGAAAGGGAGCTATTGCAGGCCTTATACGAGGTCGGATTCGCCGTGTGTAGGGCCGCCGGGAGCGGAAAAGGAAAAGATACCATCCCCACCCCGGATGCCATTGCCCTGCGAGACGGGAAGATTTACGCGTTTGAATGCAAGGCCTGGAAGGCCGGGAGTTTGCATATTTCCCACCAGCAAATGAACGATTTAGAAGAGTGGAGTAAGCTCGCCGGGGCCGAATTGGTGATTGCATGGAAGATCCCCCGGAAAGGATGGCGATTCTTGAAAAAAGAGCATTTCCATATCAATGAAAAGTCCTATGCCATCAACCTGGAAAACGCCCACAAGCA
>CAZKYB010000010.1:3391-9472 GCA_964557045.1 uncultured archaeon | reverse complement strand
CGGGAAGGAATTGGATCATTTTAGACGCCCCACTATTCCGGCGATGGCCCAGGGGCAACCCTTAAAATGAGAATGAGGAGAGGATAGGGTATGCAACCGCTGGAAATCACCATCGCTGAACTCGAACAATTGCGCAGCAAGCAGCCCTCGTATCGCGCCAAGGTTTACTTGGAATGGGCCATTGAAAATTTGAAGAAATTCAACAACCTTGAAGTCGTTGAGAACGTTGTCAATCGAAGCAAGAAGCAGTAATTTCGCTCGCACCGAATTTTTTTTTCACACTAACGTGGACACAAACATCGCGGCCACTCCAATGAGAGCCATGATGATGAAAACAATGATGGACTCGATGGATAACACCGCGCCGAAGTTGAACACGAACATTCCCAGCGCAGCCAGAACAAACAATACTCCTACGCCTAACAACAAGAATGAGACCATTCTATTTTGTGTTCCCACGCCGCGGAGTTTCATCTCATCCTGATCTACTTTGATTTGCTGAACATCCTTGCCCAACTCATTCACGCGAATACGAATACGCTCGGCGAGATCGGTGAATTTGGTGACGGTGTCCACGGTTTGCGACTCAAATCCTTTTCGATCCTGCGAGACCTGCTTCTCATAAGATGTCAGATCCTGCTTGATTTCCGTAGCAAGGTTTTGCTTCACTCCCTGCACGGCCGATTGGGCTTCCTTCTGGATGTATTGATTCAATCCTTGCTTTTCCGCCTCAATGTCTTGTTTTACAATCTTGGAGATTTCATTTCTCAACAACGCAAACGTGTCGGCTTGGGCAAGCAAGAGCAAACGTTGAGCCTTCTTCTGCTCGACTCCTAATTGGGACAAGGTGGAGAGAATCTTGTCTTCGGATTCTCCTTCCTTCACCATGTTCTGAATAATCTCAATAATGGAAGGCTCATCGTGCGTAGGAGTATTTGCATCAGGCATATTCATGCACCATTCCCGTCAATCATTGGTAAGATTTCCATATTTGCACCTTTCTCGGCCAACACACGAGTGGGAGTGAAGACCCGTATTTTAAATGAGAGGTCCTCGACCGGAGAAACAGGGAGGTAGGTCAATTCTACATTCGAGCACGCCGCGGGAGGAATAATCCAGTCCATTGCCGGGGTGGAAGAAAACCCCTCCTGGGTAAAATCCGACAGTTCAGCCTTCAAATCGAGGGGAAAATTCTCATAGCTGCATCCCGTGATGGACACCAATACGGGTTCATCCACAAAACCAATCGTGGGAAAGGAAAACGTGAAGGCGACATTCGCATTGTCCACTTTCGCGGATTGCGCCGCGATGGAAATCTGTCTCGTCAAATGATAGGGCGCGGTAGCCTGCAGGGTGAAAGAACCATTGTACGCATACTCGGGAGGAAGTGGAATGGAAACAGATTGCGAGGGATCCAAAGTGGGAATGGTCTGCACGACTACCTTTTGCTCGCCCACCAAAAATGCCACACTCACTTCGCGTATGCGATGCTGGGACGTGTTGAGTATCGCCACGTGCGTGCTGGGATTTTCAGGGTCCGTCACAATTTCCAATCCCGTGTTGAAAAAAAGCAAGTAGATGAGACTTAGTCCCAATACCCCAAAGAGTAGCGCGGCGGCCTTGATGACTTTGGAGCGGCGTTGTTCGAGCATGCCCAAGAAACGGGATTGGGATTTAAGTGGATTTGGGCTTCTCGGACTTGAAACCCGACTGCCAATCGTGAATCAGTTTGATGGCCGAACTATGAAGGTCGGGAAAACCCCCTTTACGCACCTTCTTCCAATGCAAGGCCAGCTGCTCGAGCTGCTCCTCTCCATCCCCCTTCAATACAATTCCATACATCCGGAAGGTCCAATCGGCCCAAAATGGGTGAGACGGGAGCCACTCCAATAGTTTCATGGCTAAAACTTCCGTATCCTTCAATTGGTTAGGCGATTTAGCGCTGAATAGCATGAGGGTGAATTGGTCATACTCATCTAATGGAATAATCCCCGGCGTATCCCAAATGTACACGTCTTCCTTCAAACGCACTTTTGATTTTCCTTTTGTGAAACCGGCTTGCTTGGAGGTAGGGGCGGCGTGCCTTCCTGTGAGGGCATTAATCACCGAGGACTTTCCCGTGTTAGGGTAGCCCATCACCGTGATAGTTCCCCCTTCTTTCATCAAGGAGAAAATAAGCGTGCGTAACCGATTGATATTTCGTTTGGGTGCGCATGAAATGGGAACAAATGGAATTCCTTCCTTTTTCATCTCGGAATAATCAGGAGTCTTTCCCATCAACAAGTCCATCTTGTTCAGCACGACAATCACGGGAATCTTGCGGAGCTTGAGATGATACTCCACGTCATGGTTGCGCATCATGTCCACGAAGCGAGCATCCACGACTTCTAACACTAAGTTAGAATCATCCATCGCTGAGAAAGCGTGGCGCGTAAAGGAGGGCATAATACGAAAATGGCTAAAGCAGCTTTAAATGACCCGTGTATTTGTGAACCTCGGACTCCTTGGCGGGGCCGATACCAATGCAGGTTTTACTACCCGGAGCAATCTGCGTGTGACCTGCATCCGTGATGAGAGCCGTGGGAAATTTGTTCTTGACTTGTTCAAATAATTGCAATAATTCTTTTTCACTCTCAACCTTGACCACGATCTTTTGCATCCCTTCATCCAACCATTCGTGGTAATCGCTTCCCCACTTTCTCTCTTGGGATTTTAGAAAAGCCGCGATGGAGGCGTGGGCGCATTGCGCCGCTATTTTTCCCGGCTTCATGCCCAAATCTTTTCTCACCACTAAGACTTGCGTGTAGGACATGAAGCAAAGGAAAGGAAAGGCGGATTAAAAGCCTAGAGGATTCCGCCACCGTTGCCGGAACCCATTCCCCCATTCTTTCCGGTGCCCGTGCCATTCGATCCACCACCAAGAGGATCCCCTTCTCCTGCTCCATTATCATCAGGATCCGGCCACCAATCGGGAACGCAGTGGCAGGTAGAAACAACACACTTCAGGCCCACTGGACAATCATTATTCAAGGGGCAATAATCGTGACCGGGATCATAATTCGATGGAACCTTGGGCTTGAATCCCCGCGCCGTATTTCCCCAGCAGGATTCCTCATTCTGGTTTCCTCCATCATGCTGGCACACTAACACGGGTGCCGTGATGCCGGTGATGTTTACATACATGCAAAAATTGTCCGACGAGGACGAACTGTTGGACGCGAGGGAGCCGCCGTGTTCCTTGCACGCCGCATACATTCCCTCGGCTTGTTTTTTCGTAATGGTGAGTTTCCCGGATGGCAGATCTTCGAGCATGAAATTGTCGGAAGGAAGAGGAGTGTCCTTATCCTTGAAATCAAACAAATGATGCTGCTGAACCCCATTATTTCCCGTGATGGGCCAATCCGCATCCTCGAAGAGACGATGGCCCAGTTCATGCTGCATATTCTCCGAGCTCTTCCGCGCACTCACGATCGTGAACACTTTGGCTTGCGTGGGACAATTCCCCGTGGGCTTCCCGGTATCACTATATTGTGTGCCCGTACACGCCTTGAAGGTCAACCCCGCGATCATGGCGTTCGGCTTATTCGGATTAGAGGCCGCCACATCATCGGCTCCAATGAAAGGAATAGGTCCGCTCTGCTTCCAGGATTTCATCTCATCCTTGAAGGACTTGGGAGGTTTCCCTTCTTCTGAAACCTTGGCATCTTTATCCGAGTGAAGAGAATGGAAGAAGTCCGCGACATTCGTCACCACCCCCGTGGCTGGATTGTATCCCTTAGCCCCGGTAGGAATGGACAGGGACTTGTACGTGATCTTGATGTCCATGCACGCGTACTTGAGAATCGCCTCAACGGCCTTCGCCTTCGTAGCATTCGCCTCGGCGACCTTCTCATCAAACGTCTTGGTCTCATTGGGACCCATGGGAATGTAATAGATGATTTCCCGCGTGCAAATCTTACGCTTCTTGCAATCCATCCCCATTGTCGCGTCGAAGGAAGCAAACCCATTCGAGTACGCCCCATTATCCCACGTGAAGGTGGTGGAATCCCCAATCAGCGAGTAGGTAACCGGACTCGACTCGAACTCACCAAAGGCCGTCTTGAGCTTCAAGCGAATCGTGTGAGAGCCACCCCCCAATGAATGCTGCCCATCCGGTCGCCACGCGAAAAGGCTCCCAAACGTGAGGAGACGGGAACCAAGGTTCGAATTGGGATGCGGTGGCAAGTCGAGGGAACTGATATCTTTCGCCTCAACTAGGACCCAGGGACCATTGTCCACTTTCACGTGCGCATACTCAATAGGGGTCCCGTCCCCCACTTGCACGGCATAGACGTATCCATCCCGATTCACCGGGTATCCTTCTCCACTTTCAGGAGACGTGATGATGAGCTCGCCCACCTCAGGAAGGGGAGAGAAAGAACCAATTGAAGGAACAACTGCCAAATTGGCCGACGCAGGGGAAGCCGTCAACGATGAAGGAAAGGAAAAAGAAGCCAGGGCCACGATGCCGAGCACGAAGGCCATTAATCCAATGAGTGAGAAGACTCGATTCATTGGAACTAGTTTGTGTCGCGGACCCGTATAAAGGTTGTGGTGAAAAATAGTATTATATGCAAGGAAACGCGAGAAAACGTATATGACCCCTCGACCGATTCGGCGCGGAAATAGAATACGAGCAATAGTCGCAGCGGGGGCCCTCTCGCTCATTCCTTCGGGGCATCGACTCCCCTACACGATTGGGGAGTTACTCCGAATGCCCCGCGCCCAACTCACGCGCATCCACCCGGAAAAGGTATTGAATACTCTCCAGCGGAGCAAACCGGCTGAACGTGAAACACTATTGAGACACCTTCCCGTATCCCAATTATCCAAACTCCCGCGACGCGAGCTCGTTCGTGCCCCCGCACGAGGAGTCATTGAAGTGTTATCCGCCCGCACGGCCAAAGAACGAGAAATCATCCCCACGGAAGCCATTGCATTGCTGGCCCGAATTAGCACGGCACGCACCACTCCCTCTGCCACGCTCATTGAAGTGGAAGAATCATTCCAGCACGCCCTGCAAAAGGCCACGCAACCAAATGTAGAATATTGGAGCGGAGGATCCCTCGGAAAAGGAACGAGAGGATTTCAACAGCTCGACACGCTGGACCGTGTTGCAACCCTCATGTATGGAGTGAAGAACGGAAAACTACTCCTGCAGAATGGAATCGCCCAAACCACACGCATGCGGAGAGAGGTTGCGCGAGACATCCACTACTTCGCCGTATTCCAACAACGCGCCACCCCGGAACAACTCTCACGCCTCGCAGAAAAAAAAATAACCCCCGAGGGGCTAAAGAAAGAAATTGAAGAAAACTAAATTCTTTATTGGCCCGGGCGATAAATTTCCGTGTCTTCGTTACGGGCATTCTGGGCGGCTTCGGTCTGAGACGCCTCTTGGATGGTCTCTCCATCTCCGACTTTAACCGAGCGCAAGGTGATTGTTTTCGTGGTTCCGTTGTCTTCCCACAAGGAGGAAAACTTCACGGGGGCGTGCATGTTAATCCACATCTTTCGTTCGGTGGGGTGCTCATACCCCTTTAATGTATACATTCGGTTGTACTGCAACAAGACCTTGTCTCCCTGCACCGCGTGAATGGTGAACAAGGGCGTTCCATCCTTGAGGGTTTCAAACGAGTCCCCGGCGTTGACCGTCACGGATTTCGTTTCTCTCTTCTTGGCAAATGGCGGCTTCCAGTCCTGCTGAAGGTTCTCAATCTCAATCACGGCTTGCATAATGGTTCAACCCCTGTGTAATTTCCCCGAATACCTAAACGGGCAACGGCAGGATAACGGAAAAGACCTATTTAAGGTTAGCCACCGGCGAGACGCTTTCCTCTTCGTTTAAAACAATCCAAGGCCTACCTAGTCTTCGTATGGGATTCCTTCAATTCCTCGAAAACGTCGTTTCCCACATCCAGGGGATGCAAAAGAGACACGACACGATTGGACAAAACATCCGACTCCAGGCCACGAAACCCTTGACCAATAACCCTAGGGAACCCTTGCCCGAGACCCAACTGGCCCACCCGCTCAAGAATA
>CAZKYB010000010.1:0-3381 GCA_964557045.1 uncultured archaeon | reverse complement strand
GGGAGGAGTGGATTCCGGGTTTGCCTCCCAATCGTTTTACTCTATCGACTTGATGATGCTCCGGACGTGCGGGGTGTGCATGGAGTATGAGAATGGAAAGATGGTCAAAACGAACTACCACCCGGAAACGTTCTCCCTCCCCGACCCCATTGTGAATACGCAGGGGTTGGAACGCGAAGAATTCCACAAGTTTGTCTCCCTCACACGATTACAAGCCGAAATCGAGAATGCCACTGAACTCATCCAAAAACACAAACTGAACGTGTGCTTCCTGGACGGAAGTTTAATTCTCCACCCCATGGACAAACCCTCGAATGACTCTCCATTGATGGGAGAGTATCACAAGACCATTTTGAAATTCACCAAACTATTTGAAACCGCGGAAGAAAACAATTGCATCTTGATTGGAGCCATTGAGGATTCACGCTCAACTAGGTTAGGAGAATGGATCGAAGCTAATTTAGGAACCACGAGTGGAATCAAAGCCGAAAAACTCCACGATGTTCCCCTCATGGAAAAAGTATTGCTTGCGCAAGAACGAAGTATTGTGTTCCCGTTGACCGAAACACTATCCAAACACGTCATCCTCCAAGACTTTCCCGAGAAGTGGGCACGAAAACTGTATGCGTGCTACCTCAAACCTTCGCAGTGGGATTATCCATTACGTATTGAATTCCTCTGCGAGGAAAAAGACGCCGCCGCGCACGCTCAACAGTGCGCGGAGATCGCCTTTGCGCAGAGCAAATTGCACAAGGAGTACGCATTCCCCACCGTGCTCATCGAAGCCGACATGCACGCGGGGTTGAAGCAAGAGGAAGTGGAATTAGTCAGCGACAAAATCATGTCCAAGTTAGGACGGCACACCATCCGGATGAGGAGGAGGGATCGACGACCGTTCTAGTGCATTGGCCGATGACGACGCGCCCGACGCGACGCCAATAGTCGATGGGCGGCTAGTGGTTTTTCGATTCTTGCATGATGAGCATGCGCATCAATCGCCGCTAACAAGCGCAACCGACGGAGACCCTTTTCTAAGGAATACTCGGTTCCAAGATTCAACTGACTTAGTTTCCTCAATCGATCACCGCTACGGCTTCCCGAATGACGAATTGTAGTCACTCCTGGAAATGCTTCTTTGATGTGCTGCAGGACATAAATCTCAATGATGCGGCCGATTCCCTTCTTTTTGAAAAGAGGCTCCGTTTTGGTGCGTTCAAACGGGTAAAAATTAACCCATCGAGCCACATTACCCTCAACATACAACAATGCATATCCCAACCGCGTCCCGGGCACCATGTGCGCCTCTTCGATGGCCTTACGAACTAGGGGATTGGAAATGAAACCCTTCCGAGAACGAGCACTATCTGCATCCTCAATGTGAAAAAGAGGCGCGAGCCTGTTATCAATCAAAGGAAATGTGATTCGAATGCCCAGCATCCCCCACTCAATGGGACTAGACATAAAATCATTCCCTTGGCGAGCCCCTCCGCATACGCTTAAAACAGTCCAAAGACATCTACGGTTTTCATGGCCGATAACGAGCACGAACTAGGAACGGTCGTTTCCACCCCTGAGAGCCCCACGCCGGCTCAAATTGACTTTGTGGTGATGAATGGGAAGGTCCATCGAGGCCAGTTCGTGGAAATACCCTTCTCGGAAGGAATCATCATTGGGATGATCACGAATGTGCGCAAAACCAACAAGTACTTCGAACGCGCCGATGCCGTTAAGGAGTTTGAGGCGCAAGGAACCAAACTGTTTGAGCAATTCCCCGTGCATGATTGGGAGTACATGCTGGCGGTGGTGAATCCATTGGGAGTGTTTTCGGAAAACAAAATCAAACGCACTACACACCCTCCTTCCCCCGGAACCAAAGTGTTCAATGCCCAACCCAGCAACATTGTGAAATTCTTAGGACTGGATGAAGAGAAAGGACTGGAATTGGGAGAAATGGAATTCCACCCGGTTAAAATTAGACTCAACATGTCTAAGCTTCTCCAGAAGCACCTCGCTATTTTGGCGATGAGCGGAGCGGGAAAATCCCACACCGTATCCTGCTTACTTGAGGAGATGCTCGAGCGAAAAAAAGAGAATGGACGAATGGCGATTGTGGTGTTTGACGTTCACGGAGAGTACACCAACTTCGCGGAACCCATCACCGATGGAAAATTCACCGATTATTCCGGACGCACAAGACTTATTCGCGCACGCGACCTCAAGATTGGGGTTCCTAAGATTAGTGCGGGAATGTTCAACGGACTCATACCCAATGCGTCCCCGGCGCAAAAGAGAGAATTGGCTAAAGCGATTCAGTCTTTGCAGCAAAAAATGAAAGACGGATTGGGCCCCTACGATTTGAATGACATTCGAGGAAGCCTCATGGACGAACTCTCCTCCAAAGAGGCCAAGGACAGCGTGATTACTGCGTTAATCGGATGGATCCACGAGCTGGATAATCTGCGCCTTTTTGGAAAGGCCGACAATCCTGCACTCATGGACTTGATCCAGCCTGGAATCCTCACCGTTATTGACTTGAGCGATGTGATTCAGCAGCACAAGAAGCAAGTCATTGTGGGGTATCTCACGCAGCGCATTTTCAACGAGCGCAGAAACAAACAGATTCCTCCCACCGTGATTGTGTTGGAAGAAGCGCACAACTTTATCCCTCAACAGTCTTCCAAGAATGAAACCTCGGCCAAAGGAATCATGCGAACCATCGCTCGTGAAGGAAGAAAGTTTGGCGTGAGCTTGTGCTTAATCTCCCAACGACCGATTCAACTCGACACCACCACCCTGTCGCAGTGCAACACGCAACTCCTATTGCGAATCACTAATCCGTATGACATCAAGCACATTGGGGAGAGCGCCGAAGGACTCTCCACGGAATCCCTTGGGATGCTCACCTCGTTGAAAGTAGGAGAAGGATTGATGATTGGAGAAGCCGTGCACGCCCCCACATTCTTCAAAGTCCGCCAGCGGAAGTCTCAACCCTCTCGACACGAAGGAAGCCTGGAAATGGCCTCGATTGCCTTCGAAAATGACTCGGAAAGGAATAGGAAAGAGACGGAAGATTTGCTCTAGATGCGCATCGCAATGCGCTTGATGGGAGAAGAAAGATACTTCTCGGGAAACTGCAACTGTTTCACGGCCCGACGATAATGCTCGCGAGCAATGGCCTGATCTCGGAGGGACGGAACCGTAATGCTCGCCCCGCGCTTCTGCCACCACTTCCATAATACTTCGGTAGGAGTGTCTCCAAAAACGCCTACGACACCCTGGGCTTTCCATTTGGGAATCAACCCTTGAACCTGCCGCAAGGCAGCATCCATCTCACGGGCAGACTTAGGGAAAAAATGCAACTCAATGACTTTTTCGCCCCGC
>CAZKYB010000009.1:0-26442 GCA_964557045.1 uncultured archaeon | reverse complement strand
CCCCATGCTCGCGTCCAATGTTTCTTTTTCACTCGCGTCTAATGCATCCATTACGTTGAGGGTGACAGTTTGTTTTTCCGACTTGGGTCCCTGGGTTTGAACTTCAATCAAGTGGGGTCCCTTGGCAAATCCGGTATGCGTGACTATGGCCGTTAATCCCTCATTCGTTTTGGGATCCGCATCCCATGTGGCGCAGTGGATGATGAAGGGAATCCACTCGGGTTGCACGGCACATGTCCCGGTAGGGTATACGGTGGCCACGAGGATGTTGTCAAAGTGAATCGTCGCCGTGTTGAATGCATCCGTCGCAGGAAGGGTGGCACGGAACGTGAAGGGGGCGAACGTCTGCATTTTCTCCGGGGACTGGATTTCCAGCGCGAATGCGTGCGTGGAAAATAGCATGAATGTAATGAGAATGAGAAGTTTGTTCAGGGTCTTCATGGTCGTCATTATTCCTTTTTGCATATTTAAGGAAGGGCGGTTCGTGCGCTACATAAGAGTTGGTGTGGGGTTCATAATGCCCGTTTTTAAGGCTATTTTGGTGGATTTTGAGTAATAGCCAGGCCCGTAGTGTAACGGCTATCACGGGGCATTCACACTGCCCAGACGGCAGTTCAACTCTGCCCGGGCCTATTATTATTAACCTCTTTTTTGTGCTCGAGTTGACGAATACGTTTGATGGAGATGAATAATGCACCTTATTAGGAAAGTTTCAATTGCTGTCTCTTTTCTTCTGTGGTATTTTTCAAAGGACATCATTTGGCCGATTTTCCTTCTGACAAATTTCTGGGTGGATACCGGCATGTACTATGCTACAAAATATGAGACATCCCCGCATGTGGGCAAAATTTTATCGGTCATTGTTATTACTCTTTGTGTTTGGCATATTGTGAATCTCATCTTTAAGTCATTCGTGAAAGAACTGAAGACCGAAAAAATAGGTAGAGACGATCGTCTTCAAATTGTTTTTCTTGGTGTTTTCCTGGGAGTACTTATTTTCTTAGCATCAATTCTATTTTTCGGGTTTTTTTGGGGTGCAGTGCGGTGACTCAACAATATAAGAGTTCATTAAGCGTGCTCTTGCTCTGCACGCCCTCATACACCTTTTCTCCAATCACTAATGAGGGGGTTTTCTCAATAGAGTAATCCTTCACCAACAAGTCCACCGGTTCGATGCCTCCCTCCACCGGGAAGGCGAATATTTGGATTTGTTGATGGCACGAGTCGCGTATCTCATTGAGTATTTGTGCTTGAATCAAACACTCGTTGCAGTTCGCCCCGTCCGGGAAGAAATACAAAATAGGCTGCTTGAGGGCATTGGATTCCGGACACTTATATTCAAATTTTTTCAAAGAGAAATACAACTTTGCATTGGCGGCTTGGAATAGCTGTCTCACATTCGAATAATCATTTTCCAGACCCTTCTGCCTCGCTTGGTCCAGCAAACTCAAGAGGGGAAATAGTCGTTCATTCTGCTTCTGGATGTGCTCCGTGAGGACTTCGCAATATCGCTGCGCATCGCCGGTGGACTCGATGTATTCTAAGTAGGCATCCACGGCCCCCTCTTCCGCAATCACCGTGTCGATTTTCCCTAAGAGGGTGTTGTTGCGCTCCCCTTCCAATGCGGTGGAGAGTAAGAACCATGCCGTGAGAATGAGAAGGGTGAGTATCCCTGCCCGTACGAACAAATTTACCATTTCTGAACCCCTCCTCGAATGGCATTCACTAAACTATACACTTGGATGAATACGATAAAGGCCCAATACACGCTGAGGAAGAGCAACACACCTGCGAGTGAAATGTTCTGGACCTTCGCCCCCGCGGCGCGGGTTCCCATGTAAGCTAACAAGAGGGTGATTCCCACAATCATCAAGTAGAGGAAGAGGTGGCTGTTCAGGTAGAGCGTGGGCACCACCAGGGTTTCGAATGCGATGGTGGAATACGAGGATACGGTTCCCCACGCCGTGTGCCAGTATTCCAATCCCATTCTCACGGCGAGCATGAGGAAGAGAATCGCGGATAAGTCTAACACCACGCGCAGGGGGAAGAAGAATCGGAAGAATAGTTTTTTCGTGGAGAACATTTCGTCGCGATACTTGTAAATCGTCTGCCATCCCCCATAGGCCCATCGTTTGCGCTGGCGGAATAATTTGTTGATCGTGTCCGGGACTTCCGTGAATACTTGGGCGCGCGGCTCCAGTACGACGCGATACCCTAGTTTGTGTAAGTGGAAGGTAATCTCCATATCCTCCGTGATGTTGTGCTCGTCATACCCTCCCATTCTCACTAATGCTTCTTTCGTGTAGGCCGACAGGGGTCCCGGCGTCACGTATAAGGAGTCCATCGTGTTGAGGGCGGAATTCTTCAGTCCAAATTCGAGGAAGTATTCCACTTCCTGTATTTTTTGAAGCAACCCATGATTATTTTTCACGCGCACAATCGTAGTGACCGCACCCACATTTTCAAATGCAAAGAAGTTAGGAATAAGTTTCATGATGGCATCCGGGGCCGGATACGAGTCTCCGTCCATCGCCACGACAATTTCTCCCTTGGTTTTTTTCAAGGCAGTATTGATCGCGCGGGCCTTTCCTTGGTTCTTCTCAAAACGAATGAAATCGATTCCTTTTCCCCTGAAGTCCTTTACAATCTCAGGGGTTTGATCGGTACTGGCATCATCGACAACCATGATTTGCATTTTTTTGGGATACTCGAGCTTGGTTACACATTCCAAGCAGCGGCGCAAACTTTCTCCTCGGTTGTAGGCGGGAATGATGATGGAGACGGTGGGCCATTCCCTGATAGTAGGAATCGCTTTCTTGTCTCGCTCCATATATGCAAGGAAGAAGAAGCATCCCATGTAGAGAAACAACACGGAGAACGTGATCATGATGGGAAACAAGGGGAGGGTGAACACGACCCATGTTACCACGAGGGCGAACGCGAAGTATAGGAGGAGCGCGGCGGCCTGCCATTTGGAGAAATCGGTCTTGAATTCCTTCATACCAAGACCTGCGAAGGGGTGTTTTAATGGGTTTTGGGTTGAGCGTCGAAAAATGGGCTTATTTGCGAGTCTATTCACTTCGTGAACGCGCTCGCCGTGACCCCACCATCCCACGTCGTGCGGGGTCTCATTTTGATGGTGTAGATGGATTCGGCGTTATCATCCAATAGGAGGGCGTATCCTTTCCCCTTGGGCATTTCCGCATACAGCTTGTCGAAGTCCCCGTGCATGTAGGAGGGTCTCAATTGGGAAACCGCCATGATGTCATCCTGCGCGGTCATGCGGTGGGAGATGAATAAATCACACTGGGAAATGGCATCCGGGTGAAGCTTGTTGGGCCGTTGCGTTGCTAACACCAGACTTAATCCAGGCTGTCTTCCGACACGCACCCATTCTAACAGAATATTCAATGCGATGTTAGGTTCATCTTTCGGCATGAACATGTGCGCTTCATCAATCATCAACCAGACAATCGGCATCGAGGATTCTCGTCCTAGGCCCTTCATCAATCGTATTTCTTCCTCTTTGCGGTAGAGCATTCGCTCTTCGAACAATTTCTTTCCCAATAATCCCACAATAATGTCTTTCGTTCCTTCCATCCCAATTGCTTGGCGATACGCCGATACATCGATGACGGTGATGGTGCCGGCCTGGGCGATGTCCATCATTTTCGTTCCTTCTTTCTCTAGCAAGCCCCACCCCTTGGCCATTTCGATTCGATTCTTGAGCGCCTGTTGCGTGAGCTTGTCCGATTCTGGGTCGCGGGTAATCGCTTGGATGATATCGTCCATTCCGAATCGAGTTCCCAATTGTTCCTTCAACTGCTCCAACACCCTTCCTAGCAGAATGGCCTCGGGGTCGTGCCACGTGTACCTAAACAGGGCCATCCATTCCGTGATGTCCAACTCACTACAACGAAGCGTGAGGGGTGCGTCTACGGGGATTTGCTTCTCGGTGTAGAAGTCCATCTTTCCTTTGGGAACCAGGATGCGCACCGGCGTGGCTTCGGGGGTTAATCCCCATTCCGCGAGTTCCTTTTCATTTCCCCGCGTGGGCACCTTTAACGTCCAGAATATCCCCACCATGTCAATCACAATCACGGAGATGCGTCGTTTCATCTCGGGCTTTAACTTGGCGAATTCTTCAATCATGACCCCCATGGAGTATGATTTTCCCCCGCCGCGCTTTCCGCAAATCAACACCACGTGGGGTTTGGCGGCATCCATCAATACTTTTCGTCCCAGCACGGGGTTTTCCCCCGAGGACATGACGACTTTCCCAATGTAGGCGGTTCCTTCCTCTCCATATTTCTGGATGTCCCCCTGCGTACGCCCCACAATCGTATTCTTGGCCGCGAAGTCCACGTTCACGGAGTTATCGGTCATGCTCTCGAGGAAAGACCCCATCTATTTAAACCCGAGTAAAGTTATTCCGAAATGCCCGGCCGAGAGTTGAAAGAGCGAGAAGAGGTCCTTCAAACCTTACTCAAAAAGATTGACGCGGACATCGACCTATTCACGCGTCGCATGGAAAAACTACAAAAAAAACACGATGATTTATCGGATGTCGTGGATGATTCAGGATTAGAACCCGTGCCCATTTCATTCATTCCCTCGCAGGGGAAAATGGACGTGCTGAATGAGTTGGAAGTCCACATTCTCGAGCTCAACAAATTGAAAAATTTGGTGGGGATGAAGCTCAAACGATTGTTGCAGGAAGAAGAATTGTTGGATCACCTGCAGAGCGAGTATGGGAAGAATGTCCAATTCAAGCGCAGCATCAAGGGTGGAATCGAATTGCAAGTCTTGGATAAGGACGCTGATTCCGCGTATGGGGAATTGTTAGAGAGCAAGAAGCGACTAGAATCTCTTCGCGGACAAATCCATGAGATTGGCGATGAGGACTAACAAAATGAGTCGAAAAAATCCTGGAAGAACCCGTCGTTGGGTTAAGCATGTTGGCAATCACTGGAAGAAATACCTTGCTACTGGTGTTCTTGCGGCAGGGATTGCGGGTGTTGGACATCAAATAAGCTCCTCCCATATTGACAGTCCTGATTTTACTGGCCGGCAAAAGTTCTGGACACTTAACCGAAAAAGCATGGAAGTTTTTCGTGGGAATCCTGGCGAGATGGAAGTTGGTGATTCTAAGCATCGCCTTGGCAAGACGCTCGCTAACATGGGATTCGCTGTTTTTGATATTCGTGTTAATGGAAAAAACCGGGGTCGCATTGAGACCAATTTCGAGTTGCTTGGAAAAGAATACTCGTTGGAAGCGGATGGAGTAAACTACAAACTCACTCGACCAATGAAAATATTCCGGTCGAAATGGACACTAGAAAAACAAGGGAGGCCATTTCTTGTTCTTCATGAAACCAATCGGTCAGCATGGCTGCCAGGTGTTCATGAATTCGGATTGTTTAACCCAGCAGGAGAACAGATTGGCCGCTTGAACGCCCAGTGGGGATTTTGGCGGTTTCTCACCGGGAGGCGAGACTATTCTATTGAGTTTGATGCCAAACACAAGGGATACCTTTCGGAGCCTGAAACGATAGCAGTATTGACCGTATTAGGAAATGTGGTACAAAAGGCACAAAGCAGCAGTTCCTCAAAGAAATAATCTGAACTTATTCTGGTGAGTATTTTTCCTTTCTATTGGCTTGCTTTTTTAAAGTGGAATTCCACATTCTTTTCCTATGGCTGGAGATATCACGTTAGACAAGGAAGTATTCAAAGCGCTCGCCGGAGAAACCCGCGTGAGTGTGCTCAAAGCATTAATGGAGCGTCGAAAGACGCAGAGTGAGTTAGCCAAGGAAATGAGCCTCGCCGCCCCCACCATCAAGGACCATGTGGACATCCTCGCCCACGCAGGGTTGGTTCGTGAAGTGGACGATGGACACAAGTGGAAGTATATCGAACTCACCGTGAAAGGAAAAGCCTTGCTCCAGCCCCAAGATAATCGTATTCTCGTGCTGTTGGGAACCAGCTTGTTAGGGGTTGCCGCGACCGGATACTTGGCCTACTCACGATATTTTGCTCAAGTTACTCCCCCTCAATCCCCCGGTCCATTCTTGGCCGCTGAGTCCACCATGGCGGCCGCAGCAGAATCGGCTCCCTCTCTTGCGATGGGTGCCAGTGATGCAGCGGCAAAATCATTGAGTGCAACAGCCCCCGCCATGAGCGATGCGTCCACTCAATTCGTATTGCAGACCGCCCCGGTTCTACCCATTGCGGAATTGGCCATTCTAGTGATGTGTTTAGTGGTCTTTGGTATTAGCGTGGGAATGTGGATCAAGAAGACGTACTAGGGGGATTCTTCGAATCCCCGTTTATCGTTTCCGCCGGGCGAAAACGGCGAGAGAAAAAGAGTGATGGGGGAGTTGGATCTCCCCCACCGGGTTGGGTTGGTATGTTATTTGTTGGGTAGGCAAATTGGGTTGGTTAGTGCTCAAATCGTCCGCGGGGCCCTTTCTTGGTTGGGTTGGGAGTTAAGGAGGGGTCCCGCGTCCGAGTTGAACAAAATTATTTGGGAAGTATCATGCGTTCGCTTGAACGAACACCACCTTTTTTCCGGATTGAATCTTTCCTAAGTGTCCGGCTTTCACCAGCATATTCAATCGTTGCGAGGCCGCGTTGGGATTCTTGTATCCCAATTTGGATTGAACGAGCATCGCATCGACTTTCTGGTGACTCTCAACGAGTTTCATAATCTTTTGATCCTGTTCAGGGAGAAGAGAAATGGAATGAGCCCCTTGGGTTGGGTTGGGAGTTAGGGTGGGACTCACTCCACTTGTCTTCAATTGGAAGGATAATTCGTCGTACTTGCTCTCCATCTTCGCCAGCAATTCATTGGTTTGCTGTCGCTCTTGGGCGAGCTTATACAACAGCGCGGCCACCAACATGGGGTTGTCCGCGTGGGACATAACGTCGTTCAAGTCGGCCGTCAACTGGGTGAATTCGGGCGAGACTTGGCTCAATAAGGCCTGAATCTTCCGTTGAGAATCCTCATGATGCGTCATGCATCGTCATGATATCATCATGACTATATATACTTTTCGGGTTTGGTGGGGTTTCACTACTCTATTTCCTTTCTCCTATAAAATGCCCTTTGGTAGGCCTCTGGAGGGTAGGATTATGGTTTTGGCGGGTGAGACAATTCTTTCCGGTATGCCTTGGCGATGGCCTGGGCGGTCTTGTTGATGAGTAATCGCCTGCATTCGAAGAATAACCACTGGGGATCCACTTGTCCATTTTTTTTCTTCACGGCTGATTCGAGCGTGAACACTTCTTTCTTGGTCAGGCGAACCACGGCGGCAACATCGGTTGGAGGAATGTGACGGTGGGTATCTTTTGTGAAAAGTGGCAGACCTGGCGCGTCTCCTTCTCCGAATAGGCGTCTTCTATAATCGGTGGTGTCAGCCACATATGCGCCTTCGCGGTAGCTGTTTTTTCCCTGCTTCCACTTGTTTTTCAAGACGATGATGGCTGGGAAGTCGGCCGGCGTCTTCCAATTTCTCCAATTGGTGAGACTGCGATTCTGTAAGGAGTGGTTGATGGTTGCCGAGATGGACCCGCGAAGCGTGGCAAGAGTTGTTTTGTTGCTTTCAGGGGTGATTGTTGGCTGATATACGTAGATGTGTCCATCGCGTGGGGACTTGCTTGATGAGCGTCCCTGGCGGTGATTGCGCGCTTCTTCCAAAGACGTCCCGCGCAGGGCCAATCCGAGTGTGCGATCATTCAATGCGGTTCCTAACCGGCGGAGCGATGCGGTGTAAATTGGTTTTCGTGGAACATTGCGACGATTTGGGTGCGCAGGCATAGCGTGAGTACTGTTTCGCGTGATAAAAAGGTTTTGGGAAAAAAGAGAGAAGGGCCGGCGTGGAGCCGGTCCCTGTAATTTTTACTTCAAGTATTTGATGGTATTTTCCATGATTCCCGCGGTGATGCCCGGGTTGTAGTTGAAGTAGATGACTTTTCCTCCACCCAACTGAGCCTGTTCCACGATCGCCGGGAAGTTCTTTCCCGTTCGAGCATCCTCGATGTAGGCGATCTCGTTGCCGGTGACTCCGACATCAAAGACCGTCAATCCAAGATATCCAACTTCAGCTTGTGCGGGAACGCGTTCGATTCCCTGCATGATGGGGTGTTTGTAGTCTTGCTGCCAAATCACACCCAACACGACAATGGGTCGCTTACACGTGGGCTGTCCGTCTAAGATAATGTCACAGTTCACGGGGACAATGGATCCGAAGTTGGCCTTCCATCCCAATACATCCAATGCACCGGGTCGTTCGATTCCCGAGTCTTGAATAATGACGAGTTTTCCTCCCGTCTTGACCCAGCTCTGCAAGGCGTCCCCTAATTGTCGGGGGATTTCTTTGCTGATCTGTCCGGTCTGGTCTAAAATCACGATGTCGTACTGTGCTAATTGACTTTCGGGATTACGTGAGAATGCTTCTGCCGCTTTCACGATTGGATTTCCCACTAAGTCCTTGTTCGCGTTCAGCACAGCGATCATTTCCACGGAAGGGGCTCCGATAATCAACAATCGAGCGGTGGAATTGGGTGAGATTAAGCTCACGATGGGTCCAACGACCGCAGTCGAAGAATCAACCACTCCTAATCGGGCCAAGAGTAAGAATCCGATGATTACAATCAGGATGATGGGAATCAATGCCTCCATGTTGAAGTGCATTCCCCCTCCGCCATATGATTCGTTTAAGGGCGGCAAGTCCGCTCCTCCACCTTCTGGATACGCCATAATCGATCGTCCCCCAACCCTCGAGAGGTTGTCTGATTCCATTGAAAGGTTTTCCGGGGTTTATAATAGATATGGCGAGGGTTTGGCGGGAAACCTATTTTCCCGGTCGACGGGCCTTGGGTTGGCGAATTCGGACGACACGTGCGCCTAACTGTTGGGCCTGCTGACGGAGAGCAACGAGTTCACGGGCCTTTCGTCCGAGGCTGATGCGGTGGCCTATTTTTTGGGCTCGAATCTTCATATCGCGCAAGGCGTCGGCTCGTGCGGCTCGGACTTGGGCTTCTTCGATGATGGGTTTGTGAATTTCAAAGTGGCCCTTTAGTTTGCGGGGAAGTGATTGTAGTGCTTTGCGATTGCGCTCTTCCCCATCGCGAGGATCAATGCTGTGGAAAATGTCCCGGCTCGCATTTTCGTGAGCAATCTCCTGGGCTTTCTTGACTTCGTATCCCTTTTTGATGGCTGCGCGGTAGTATTGGTTGTATAACCGTATGCGCATGGCTTCAATTTCTTTTTTGAATGCGGGAGAGTGTGTAGGGGGGCGGGGCATATCATCACCTCATCGCAAGGTCCCATTGTACAAGTTTTCAATGAAGAGCCAGTACTGCATCGGCTCCTGCGTAAAGAGCTCGGGGGGCACCGCGTAATACACGACTTTTTCTCCAATCCCGCTCGTCACAATGATGGGGAATACTCGTCCCAAGTCCGTGTTGTTCAAGTCCTTCACCAATGTTTGCGTGTCCACACTCAACACGCGCGTGGAGCCGATTCCAATGTCATCCACCAATGCAAAGTCTCCATACAATCGCAGGCCCGTGCTCATTCCATAAATTAAGCGATGATCAGCTCCCGATTCGGGGACGAGGGTTCCCACTTGCTGAGAGATTTCACACCCTCCCGTGTCTTTTGAACGTACGGCGCACCAATTTCCTTTGTATTCCACGGAAAGGTATTGGTCGAAGCGCACTTGCTCATCTGCCTCCACATCCTTGCGTGCCCAAGGAGACATGATGGTGTGGGATTCATTCTCATCCACATCATCCAAATAGAGAAATTGATCGTCATGCGTAAGTTGTGTTCCTGCATCTCCCGTCCAAACTAATCGTCCCCCACTATCCACAAATTCCATGAATGATTTCAATTGATCCGTGCTCATTTGCCGTGCACGTGTAACTATCACTAAATCATATTGTTTGAGATTTCCCGCCGAAACATAATCCAATTCCTGCCGAGAAATATTGGTGGCGGCCGCGTAATCGGGGTTGCGCAACGCGGTGGCCAATAAGTCCGGGTCTCCTAATCCTTCTGCGCCGAAAACGATGAGTGTTTTAGGGGGTCCCTTGATTCCATAATACACGTCGCACCAGCCGGGAATGTCCCTACACGTGAGGATGCCGGACCACGTGGCCAATCCGAGGATGAGCAATACCATCACGATGGCCACTCCCACGTGATAGAGGTCCTTGGCGGTGGAGCGCATGTTCATGGAGGCCATACGCTGGAAGAGCGGAGAGCGGATTTATAAGATTGAGGCAGAATAGGTTGATGTATGGTTAAGTTCACACAATCCAAACCCCAAGCGCAAGGTCCTTCCTCCGCGATTGGAGTCCAGCGATTTTTCGACACCGATGAGGGTGGTCCCAAATTGACCCCGGAAATGGTCTTTGGTTTTGCCATTTTTGTGTGCGTGGTTTTCATCGCCTTGCAAGCGTTGAACGTCTTCGGATAAAATGATTTTTTAGTTCGTATTTTCAATCAACGGATATTCCGGCGCACACCGCCGTGTCCTTGATTTTGGTTTCTGTTTTGAGGAGCGCGTTCGCAGGAACGGGGCCGAACACAAGCTTTCGGGCGCGGACTTTCTCGGTTATTTCTTTTCCGTGGGGCTGGAGCATTTCACGTGTGGAGGAATCCGCGTCCACGTAGGCCGTAATGGTGTTTTCTGGATTCAGCTTGGCCTGTTTGCGTAAATCCTGGATGACGCGCATGAGTTCACGAGCCATTCCTTCTCCGAGAAGTTCCTTCGTGATATTTGTGTCCAATTCCACGGAGGGCTGTCCGTCCTTCATGATTTCTTTCATCAAGACCTCTTTCACGTTCACTTCATCTTGGAAAATACCCACGTATCGCGTATCAAGAATGCGACCATACAGCGTGGCCTTAGCTAAGGGTTGTCGCACGGGCAGTTTGAGCTTGTCGCGCTGCTCCATTCCCAATCGCACGGCGTCGCGCAGGAAGACCATGTTCTGCACAGGTTGCATATCCTGGGCTTTCTTGGCATCGAATGAAGGCCACTCTTCTAAATGAACGGATTCCTTGAGCGTGGGAACATTCTTGCGCAGCGTTTGGTGGACTTCCTCGGCGATGAAAGGAGTAATGGGCGCCATGACCTTGGATAGTTCATGCAAGACGTGCGCGAGCGTGCGGGTGGCATCCTGCTTATCCTGTTCATCATCTCCTTTGAATCGATCGCGGGAGCGGCGCAAGTACCAGGTTGAAAGGTCATCCACGAATGAAATGATGGGCTTGCACGCATTGATGGTGTCATACGCGTCCAGCGATTTCGTGACCTCTGCGATGGTTTGGTGCAATCGCGTGATAATCCACTCATCTAATACATTCTTGGAATGGGGGTCACTCACGTGCGCGTTGCCGTTCGCATACATCTCATAGAATGAAAGGGTGTTGGCCAAGAGGAGGATGACTTTTCGATAGATCTCCTGCACACCATCATCCTTGAAGTTGATGTCCTGCGCCTGCGTCACGGGGGATTGCATCAAATAGAATCGCAGGGCGTCCGAACCATACTTTTCGAAGATAAGATTTGGATCTGTAAAGTTCTTCTTGGACTTGGACATTTTGCTCCCGTCCGCCGCGAGGATGTTTCCTGAAACCACAACATGCTTGAAGGGCGCGTGTCCAAACAAGGCGACTCCGAGCACGTGCATGTAATAGAACCACGCGCGAACCTGTCCCACGTATTCCGAGACGAAATCGGCCGGGAACATCTTAGAAAAATCCTTTTCATTTTCGAACGGATAATGCTTGGCCGCGTAGGGCATGGCTCCCGATTCGAACCAGCAGTCGATAACTTCGGGGATTCGGTTCATGGTTCCCCCACAAACACATTTCAAGTGAATCTCATCCACGATGTGTTTGTGCAAGTCCACGTGATTGGGGACTTTTTCTTTTTCGATGGCATGCGTTTGAAGTTCCTTCACGCTGCCGATGATTTTCATTTCCGTACACTTGGTGCACTTCCACACGGGCAGGGCAGTGGCCCAATACCGATTACGCGAAATCGTCCAATCGGGCGCCGTTTCAAGAATGTTCACGAAGCGGGCCTTTCCTTCCGCGTCTGGCACCCAATTGATTTCGGAGTTTTTCGCGAGGAGTTTTTCTTTGATGGATTGGATGCGCACAAACCAAGAATTGACCGGATTGTAAAACAGGGGCGTGTCGCAACGATAACAGAAAGGATACGAGTGTGTGTGGCTCTCCTGTCGATACAAGAGACCGCGGTCAAGCAAGTCTTGGGTGATGAGCGGGTCGGCCTTCTTGAACCAGGTTCCCTTCCAATCATGGTGTCCATCCTGGATGAGCCCGTCTCCCTTGACATGCGTATGCAAGGGCAAATCGTACTTCTTGATGAGTTCATAATCGAATTCACCATACGAGGCGATGTGAACGATTCCCGTTCCTTCCTCGGAACTGACTCCGTCTCCGCCGGCCACGACGTAGTTTCCTTTCTTGGGGGAATCTACGTGATACAAGGGAGAATATTCTTCCTTGAGGAGTTTTTCTCCCTTGAATGTTTCTACAATTTCGTATTTTTCTTTAATGACAGGTAATCGTGCGTGGGCGAGGATGTAGTAGTCGTCTCCCTGCTTGATTTTCACATAGTCTAATTTCTCATTCACAGCCAGCGCAGCATTCCCGATGAGCGTCCAGGGGGTGGTGGTCCAGGCGAGGAAGTAGGTGTTCTCCATTCTCTTCGACTTGAACTTTACAAACACCGCGGGCTCGGTGACGTTCTTGTAGGAATTATCCATTTGGATTTCGGCCTTTGCCAAAGGCGTTTGGCAGTGGGGGCAATACATGAGGATTTTTTTTCCCTCGTAAATGAGCCCATCGTTGTACATCTTTTGGAAGATCCACCACACGGTTTCCATGTAGGAATTATCCATCGTCTTGTAGGCGTTGTCGAACTCAATCCACTTTCCCATGCGTTGCACGGTCTTTCCCCATTCGTGCGCGTATTCCAATACTTGCGCCCGGCACGTTTCGTTGAATTTTCCAATACCCATTTCTTCGATTTGCTTCTTTCCCTTGAATCCGAGTTTTTTTTCAACGATGTTTTCGATGGGTAAACCGTGGCAGTCCCATCCCCATTTTCTCTCTACACGATACCCTTTCATGGTGTAGTAGCGCGGAAACAAATCCTTGATGGTCAATCCCAAAATGTGTCCATAGTGCGGGGTTCCTGTGGCGAAGGGGGGGCCATCGTAGAAAATATAGGGTTTGCTTTTGGGACGCAATTCAACGCTTTTTTCAAAGGTCTTGTTTTGCTTCCAGAAATCGACCCACTTCTGTTCTGACTGGGGGGAATACATGCTAGAATAGGAGGGAGAGACGTTTTTAAGGGTTGGACTGCGGAATGGTAATCGGATGGATTTGGCATGATGAGAATGGCCTTGTTTGCACTGCTGATTGTTGTTCTTTCCTCCACCGCGTGGGGATGTTCCCTTCCCGTGATTGAGGGGATTAATTCCCTTCCTTCTCTTCATTACAAGGGCGGGGTTCTTGCTCCAACCTATTCCACGAATAGTATTCAAATCGAACTTTTTTTCCACGCCCATCCCAATTATGCCCCGGCTGCGACGTGTCCGTGAAGTGATTTGTCTAGTAGATGATGCGCTAGTATTCCATAGGATTATATCCCCTGAACGCATGAGAGGGGCAGGGGGAATTTTTTCGTGAAAGGAATTTTAGTTGTTGGTTTAATCCTACTTATTTTGTCTACATTCGTCTCGGCCGCGAAGGAGCCGGTGCACCCATTATTCATTCCCGCGTGTGCCGGGGGAGAATTGAGTTGCAAGTTCCCACTATTCGTATACAAAGGAGGCATTCTCACTTCTTTTGGTAATGTGAGCGTGCATTGTCTGGGTCCGTGTTCGCATTAGAAAGAGTTGATGAGTGGACCCGGGAGGATTTGAACCTCCGACCATCGCTGTATAAGAACGCCGCTCTACCAGGCTGAGCTACGAGTCCGATTATTATTTTCGACCTATCGCGGGTTTGTAAAACCCGTGCGTAGCTTTCGGTTGGTCCAATCGAAACTGGACAGGCCCTGAGCTACGAGTCCGATTGTTATTTTTTGGGGTAAACCTATTTTATAGGACATTGGCCATGCATCCCACCATGGGTCGACCTAAGAAGCCAACACCCCGCATGGAGGCATATAATGATTCGAAGGGGCGTCTGCGTTCGCGTTTAGTTCCAGCGGCCCCTCCGGCGGTTCCCCGGGTGAAAAATGGGGTTGTTCGTTCGCCAAAGGTTGTTCCGGACCTCGCGGCCCGGGAGCGTTTCGATCGCAAGGCGACGCGTGCGAAGTATTTGGAAATGGCCCGTCAATTTTTGAAGAGGAATCCAACGCCGAGTGAGCTGGCTGCACGACTCGGGATCTCTCAGGATGTCGCGGTGGACTTGCTTCGTGTTCATCGTATCCAGCGTCGGATTGAAATGGTGGATAGGGTCCTCAAGTATTTTGATGAGACTCAGTATCCGGACATCCAACGATTAGCCGGGGACTGGAAGATGAGTGTTTCGGAAATCCGATCCGCCTGGAACACGGCCGTACGCGTGAAGCAAGCAGCCGATGCGTTGAAAAAAAGAAAGAAGTAGAGGGGGCGTTTTCCGCCCCGCTCAGGAGAGAAACGTGGATGTTATTCCATGTCTCCCATTCCACCCATATCCGGCATTCCTCTCCCGCCCTTGCTGGACGAGGATGCGGCGATGATGTCGTCGATTCGCAGAATCATCTGCGTAACTTCCGACGCGGAGGTGATGGCCTGCGTCTTGATGCGCAAGGGTTCCACGACATTCAATTTTCGCATGTCGTCAATCTTGGCTTCGTAGACGTTCACTCCCAAGTACTTTCCTTCCTTTCCCTTGTGTCGGGCGCGGAGTCCCACGAGCGTGTCAATGGGGTCCATTCCGGCTGTCTCGGCAAGGGTCTTGGGTATGATTTCTAATGCATCCGCGAAGGCGTTGATGGCCAACTGTTCGCGTCCACCGACGTTCTTGGCGTGCTCTCGGAGCTGCATGGCGATTTCAATCTCCGTGCTTCCTCCTCCGGTCACGACCTTTCCGTCCTTGATGGCCGATGAGACGGCACCCAACGCATCATTCAAGGCGCGCTCGGCCTCGTCAATGACGTGGTTGGTTCCACCGCGGACCAAAATGGTGACGGCTTTAGGATTCTTGCATCCCTCAACGAACACCATGTTGTCCCCGGCGATTTTCTTCTCGGAAACAAGCTTGGCGTGACCCAGGTCTTCTTTCGTGATGTCCTGGATTCGCGACACAATCTTTCCGCCCGTGGATTTGGCGAGCTTCTGCAAATCGGATTGCTTGACTCGGCGCACGGCGAGGATTCCGGCCTTGGCGAGGAAGTGCTGGGCGAGGTCGTCGATGCCCTTCTGGCAGACCACCACGGTGGCACCGCTCTTCTGGATGGATTCCACCATCTTGCGGAGCATTCCTTCTTCCTGGTCCAAGAAGGCTTGGAGCTGGTCAGGGGACGTGATTTCGATTTTGGCATCCGTCTCCGTTTCCTTGATTTCCATCGCGGCGTCGATCAATGCGATCTTGGCGTTGTCAATGGATCGGGGCATTCCGGAGTGAACAATTTCTTTGTCCAACACAATTCCCTTGATGAGTTCCGACTCATGCAAGGAGGCACCGGTTTTCTTCTCAATCTTGACGTGTTCCAATTCAATCTTGTATTTTCCGTCATCCTTTTCCGCAACCGTTTGCACCGCGTCAACAACTAAGTCGGCGAGTCGGGCTTCAGCTTCGGCGGATTTGCCGGTCATCGAGGTCAATGCAATCTTCTTCAACGTTTTCGTGTCGTCGAAGGAGAGAGGATCGGAGATCTCGGTGGCGATTTCTCGTGCCTTCTTTTCGGCCTGTCGGTATCCGTTGATGATGATGCTGGGATGGATGTCATCGTCGAGCAATCGTTCAGCGTTCCCCAAGAGTCCGCCGGCCAGAACAACCGCGCTGGTGGTTCCGTCTCCGACTTCGCTGTCTTGAGTTTTTGCAACTTCCACAATCATTTTCCCGGCAGGATGATCAATCTGCATCTCGCTGAGGATGGTGGCACCGTCGTTGGAAATAGTGACGTCTCCCATGTCATCCACGAGCATCTTGTCCATTCCCTTGGGTCCAAGCGTCGACTTGACGGCATTGGCCACGGCTTTGGCGATGAGGATGTTAATTCGTTGCGCGTCTCGTCCGAGTACGCGTCGGCTTCCCTCGGGAAGGAACATCATGGGTTGGTTCATTGATTTATTGTCGGCCATTCGTAATACCTCCGAAAAAGACCTATTAATCGTCATTAGACGAAATATTGTTTGTTCTTCAGGGCAAAATGGGGATTTTGTCCCGTATTCGTGCCCGAATGAGTACTTTAGATGGATATAACTGTTTAAAACTGAATCTTTTTCGCTGGATGTGGCTGTTGAAACATAATTGGGGGGATTCCAATGCATACTTCCAAAAAAGCCTCCTAGCGTATCTATTCATGGAATTCAAGCCTACTCTTTCTCCAGTGGTCAAGCAGTGGCTCTCGGCTCATCAATACACGAGCCCTTCCTTCCTCGCCAAAGGGCAAAGCGGTTCGGTGTGGAAGGTGGAGAAGAATGGGAAGCATTTTGCCCTAAAAGTGGAACACGAACATTCTACTCGCACGCGAATGATCGAGAAAGAAGCCCAGCTGTTGCGCATGGCCAATCAATTGAATGTGGGCCCCAAAGTCGCGGATGTGGACATTGAGCAGGGAATTATTGTCATGGATTTCGTCAATGGAATTCCACTCGCGGAGTGGATTGAGAAGTGTGAAAGCAGGGTGCAGATGGAACGCGGATTGACGCGATTGTTTTCCCAGGTGAGAAAATTGGATAAGGCGGGTATTGATCATGGACAGCTCGCGGGGAAGTTGCATAATATTTTGATGGGTGAGGGGGATCAACCCACCATTATTGATTTTGAAAAAGCCTCGTATGTGCGAGGGGTGCACAACGTTAACACCCTAAAGGATATCTTGCTAGGCGGGCGCACCGTGCACGCCAAGAAAATCCTCCTCGTCTGGCCCACGGCCAAAGAAGAGTTGCATTTTTAACGTCGGATTCATTTTTGGATGGATGAAATGGACGTTTGGCACGCCTCATTCTATTTTTTCGCGCGACTTCGCGTGGTATGTGTCCATTCAAGTGGTGATTTGGATTAAGGTTTTCATCACCTTTCTTTTTTTTGGCCACGGAATTGCCTATATGGCTCAGCCGGTGTTGATTCATCTGCCCTTCACCTACGTTCCTGTGTTCCAGAACACATTTCAGGTGTGGGAGTGGTTGTTTCACCAGCTCATGCATGTGGGAATCGCCCTATGGGTCTTCCTGTTGGCGAAGCACGTGCAGAAGATAAAATTTTTCGAGATGGCTACTTTATTTTTGGTCGCGGTGGTGCTGCACAACGTGGGGTATTGGCTCACGTTCTCGCATCCCTCGTTGGCATACTCTGCCAGGGACTTCTTGGTGGACTATGTCACGCTCGGGGGTTTTTTCCTTGCCTTCGTGACATTAATTCATTTTATCCCCAGGTTGAGGAATATAAAAATCCCCTATTTGGAATAGGGTGTTCGAAAGAGAATTTTTTTTTTTACAAAGTGAACTTTCGGTCCACTTCGCGAATGAGCACGTCGCATTGGGACTTGACGGCTTCTAATTGCTTGATGATGTGTTCTTTTTCCATTTCCACATCTTGAATTTTTTCATACGGTTCCACGGCTTCCTTGAACATGCCGTAATCAATATACGTGTAGGGGTGGGCGTTCATCTTGAGTGCGATTCGCTCGACCATTTTTCCCAACCAAATGTTCATTTCATCCTTGACTTGTCCCTTGATTTGCTTCCCATCGTCCAGGTATTGTCGCATCATATTGGTGACGGTGGCGCGGGGGAACGGGAGCTTGCTCTCTTCCATGGTCCCTTCTTCATCCCCTTGCGTTTGGGGCACTTCTTCGTTCACATTTTCATCAGCCATTGCGTCTCCTCCGGCGCGTTTTGGGTACACCTATTAGACGGAAAACCGGTTATAAATCCATCTCGATTTGGGCCCTAACGGAAACCTTTTTAGCCCCCCGTGAGTGGTTCGGGGATGCGCGGCTGGGTATTGGTGGTGGTGATGGGTTTTCTCCTTTTCGGGAGTGCGAGTGCCCAACCATCCTCCCCGGGCGGAGGGGGTTCCTCGGGTGGTTTTTTCAATGCGGTTACCAACGATAGCCCCACTCCCATCAATGGGTTTACGTTGTTTAGTTCACAATGTTTGTTGGCCAGCGCACCCCAGCGACTAGTGGTGTGTGCCTCTTCCCCGTGTGATGGGTCCTCGAATAATTATCTCTGCACATCCCCCTACACCCTATCAAACGCCAAGTCTTGTGTCGTGCCCACATCGGTCGCGACGTGGGGCTCTACTCCGGGGGTGATGGGTGCCTGCTGTAGCCCCAGTGGGGGCTGTCAGGGACTGAATGTCGGTCCTGCGTGGAATGTGGGGGCGGCTCCCTCCAGCGTTATTGCGTTTTCGACTCTTCCCTCCTCGTGGGATACGCGCTCATCTTTGGTGGCGCGTCGTTCTTCGACTGAATGGATTGTGGCGGCGATGGTAAATGCGCGTCTGCGTATTTACCGCACCACTACGGGGGGCGCATCCTGGGTCTCCTCATTCCAAGTTTCGTCGCTCATGCCTGCATCCAGTTTTCCTTCAAGTGTATCTGGCAGTGATGTGGTGGCCGATCAGCCTTCACTGGCCGTTGCGCCGGATGGATCGATTCATTTGGTTTTCATGGGTCGTGACTCGGCAACTGGAAAGGGGACCGTGTATTATTCGCGGTGTTTGGCATCTGCCAATTGTGGAATAGTTTCGGGTTGGCAGACCGCTTCGCTCCTGATTGACCCCCAGCTGGATGTGGATGCCGTTGTGGGGAAATGGAAGTATGCCTTTGGCAATCCCAAAATGGTCGCAGACTCTCACTCCGTGCACATTGTGTTTGATGACACGCAGGCGGAGAGCCCGTCGCGTTTTGATGGAATATTCTACAAAACGTGTAACTTTTCCTCCGGGTGTGATTCGTTTTCTGATTTTGTATCGGCCGGTCCGTCTCCGGATATTTTGAATGCGGAATCCTTTGGAGGATACCCTCGCTCTCCTATGTTGGTGGAGGATGGCGATGGTGGGATTCATGTGTCGTTCTTGGATGGGCAGGGAATTTTCTACACCCATCTTCTCTCGTCGAATCCCACTTCGTGGTTGCATCCGGTGGGGGTGTTTTCCGAACTGCCCTTGACTCCTCCCTCCCTTTCGTGGGGTGGGGATTCGATTCTCATCACGTCTAAATCGGACTCCACCATTCTCTCGTCGCGTTGCTCCTCGAATAATTGTTTGGATTCTTCTGCGACGCCGGTCTTTGAACCATTGTCGGTCGATTTTACCCCACTATCTTCGCTGAGCGGGCTCTCTTCAGTCATCGGATTGGCATCCCCCTCGGATGGAACCAAGATTGCATTTCTCTCCACGGCCGTCGTGCAGAATGTGCGTCAGGTGATGGGGTTGTTTTGGGATGATGCATCTTCGTTCTCGTCAGGATCTCGCGTCTTGACATCTTCCCCAGCCGATGTACAGTTGGCGGGTGTCTCGGACGTGGTGGGATTGTTCAATGCTTCTTCAGAATCCTCGAGCTCACTGGATATGTGGGTCGTGTCCGGGACGAACACGTATGGGCTATCTTCAAATGTCTTGGATTTTTCAAATAGTTCCCCCATGGTCACGAATCTCATTCCAAGTCCGGGGCCCTGGATTAATAGCCCGACAGGAAATCCGTCCTCGACTTCCTTCTCCAAGAGCGTGTCGTTCAACGTCCAGGATGTGGATGCGGATGATGCCCTCTATGTGAGTGTCTTTCTCGCCGCGTCCCCAGGCGGAGAGGATTATCCTCTCGTGAAGTGGTTGAATATCAAATCCGCGAGTGGGGTCATCTCCTCATCATGCACCTCCTCCTCAACCCCTCCATTTACGGTGCCTTCTCCCTGCACCGTTTCACTTTCTCTATTTTCTCCCCAAATCGGATTGGCCGTGCCGGCAGGCGATTACTACGTGGTCGTGAAGGTGCAGGACACCTCCGGTGGAATGGATTCGACATCGTCTGGTCAAATTACCGTTAAAGCATCCGCGTCCCAATTGATAGTGAGCAAGCCGATAGCCAATGAGAAATGGTTCCAGAAAAATCCCTCCCAACACGTAGTTGATTTCGTCGCGGAGGATGCGACGTTTGCGCAATCATTGGGTCTGCATATTCTGGCCAAAAATAACTCAGGGGATTCGGAGGACTTCGGGGTAGTGGGGTTAGCCACGTATAACACAACGGCCCCTTCCTGCGTGAAGAGCACGGCGGATTATTCTTGCGACGCGCCCATCGGGATTCCTCCCAATCTTCAGGAGGGGATGTATGATTTGGTCCTCTACGTCAAGGAAGACGGGATTCTCACGGCCAGTCAAACAGTTCCTGACATGACACTTGATTTTCAGGGCCCCCACTCGACATCTTCCTCCCCCTCAGGGAACGTGGGGAGTTTTCCCAAGACGATTTCATTTACGCTGAGTGACTTTTCAGGAGTCAATGCGGGAACTCCCATGTCCGTGAGCGTGAATGGGATTAATCTTCCTGGAACTCCTTCCTGTTCTCCTTCCTCCGGTGTTGTGTCGTCCGTGACCTGCTCGATTCCTTTTGACATGAGTCTGCTATCCCTCCAAGGAGGATCTACCTCGTTGGATGTGACTGTTTCCTCCACGGATGGGTTGGGGAATGAAGGAAGCACATCCTTTGGATTTACAGTGGGACAATCGGCCCCCACTGGAACAGGCGGAGGCGGTGGTGGCGGTGGCGGTGGTGGTGGCGGGGGTGGTGGCGGTGGTCCGAGCGTGATTCCTTCGTTGGATGATTTGGTTACTCCCACGGAGGATGGGGGATTGGTCATTAATGGTACGGGGATTGTGATTCCTGGACAGATTGTGGATTCGTTCAATCGTTTTTCGGATCGTGTGATATTGACTGCCTCTGATTTGGTGGAAGTTACCGGTCCTTCCGCGAATGCGATATTTTTGGGATTGTGCACCCTCGCCGGGATTGCATCCGACATTGTCTTCCGTCGCGTGTTTGCAAAGCTTGCAGGAGAAATGGAGCGTCAGCGTCAGCGCGTGTTGCGCATGGCATTAGGATTAGTTTTCTTCGTGCTTCCCTTAGCGGTGGGATTCCAGTTTGGTTTGGCCGTGGGGTTCATCTTCGCGGTGTTGGAAGTCGTGTTGTTCATTGCCTCGGCGTATTTGTTCAAGATTCTCCAATACTATGATACATTTGGCTTCAAGCCCATTGGCCCCGCGCAATAAGGGGATGGATTATTAGGGATTTTGCACGTTCAACGTATTGCCGAATGACGATATGCATTCTCCTGATTCATGATGAGTGATGGGCGAACCGACGGCACTTTTTCTTTTCCCTTTCGTTAGAAGCCTTATTTTGGCTGTTTTGAGGGGTTTTACGGGACTAGGATTAAATAGTCCGGGAGGGGGTACCTCCCTAACGGCCCCCTGGGAATAGTACTGGGTTGGGGTACGATTGGGAGGAATATACCTATGTCGAACGAGACCTATATTGTCAAGTCGAAAGTCGCGGATTACATTCGCGGGAAGAACATGATGATGTCGTCTGATGCCTATGATGCATTGAACGAACAAGTGGAAGCCCTCATGAAGCGCGCCGTCGAGCGATGCAATCAGGGTGGACGCAAGACCTTGAAGCCTTTCGACTTCTAAGTCGGATAGAGGGGGAGGACTCGTTTCTCCCATTCTCTCTTTTTTTTCTCTTTTTGGGTTTCCTTTTCTGTCCGGTTAATATTTCTTTACATAATGGAAGGAGTGTATGCACGCATCCTTTCCTTCCCGATTCATCGCCACGCTGGCCTTTTTGACGTTGGTTGCATTAGTGAGTTTCTCTAACCCTGCGAATGCCTACGGCTCTCCCGTCGCGGAATCTCCTTCGTATTATCAAAATCTCTATCCGCAGTACATTCAAACCAGTGCGTATGTACATCCCCTCATGGCGGGGAATGCCTATGGGTATGTTCCGGTGGTGACCACGCAAACGTATGCGCCTCCCGCACAACCCATGTACGCGAATCCGTCATATCCTTCGTACGCGCCTACCGTTGTGAATGTGTATCCCACTCAAACCATTGCAACCGGGATTTCCATTCCTAAGGATAAACCCAAGAAATACAAGATGAAGACGAAAACCATCCACGTGAAGGTGACGAATGATCCTTGGGACAAATTCGAGAAGTACGCCAAGAAGCCCTTCAAGGCCGCCAAGAAGTTTGGGCACAAATTTGGGGACAAGGCCGAAGATGTGTGGGACGACGTGGATGACTACTGCGACGACCACTGGTTCTGCTGAGTGATTGTTTTTCGTCCCTTCCCGAAACAACCTTCCTTTCTATCCCCCGGACTTAAATAGTTCAAAGGTTACATAATTAACGGAGGAAAGTGAATGTCTGCGATTCGTTTGGTTTTGGTGGCACTTATTGCCTTGAGTCTTTCATCCATGGTCTTCGCCTGGGGTGCCTACGTTCCCGAAACGTATCAGTCGAATCAAGTTTATGCGGGATCTTTCTACAAGCCCTCTACTCAAATCCAAGGTTGGAACTATTACGCCTATTATCCTAACTCCGGCTATCCTGTCATGGGGGGCGGACGAATCTATCCTCCTGGATACTTGGGTGGATCCTACGGAGTCTATTCGACGTATCCCTCGTACGGATACAATTATGGCCACCCTGCGTATGGGGCTCCCGTTCACACGACGGTGGATTTCTATTACAAGAGCGGCAATTTCTCATTCGGCTGCACGATCTATTCGTGTTAGTTTTCTAGAATGAGACTGGCAGTGGATTGTTTGATTCACTGCGTTATATTTTCTACCACGGGCTCATAGGCGTGAGTCAGTATGTCTTTCGTCGTTATTTTGAGCAACGCGAACGGCGTTCCTCCTCCGGCCATCGCCCAGGTGTGGATCAACACTTTTTCATCGATGAGCGTGGGGCTTCCGTAGATGCTGATGGGAGGCACTCCTCCCACAGGGTACCCGGTGACTTCTTCCACTTCCGTGGGGGTGGCCAGGCGGATATTCTTCGTAGAAAGGATGGTCTCTATTTTGGGGAAGGATATTTTATCCCTCGAGTTGAGGATGGCCAAAACGAACCCTTTCTCGTGGGCCAGGAGAATGGTCTTCACAATCGGGAGGTTTTGCTCCATTTCCCGCGCTTGTCGGGAAGTAGCCACTTCTTCGTCAAACGTCAATATTTGGGCGTTTATCCCATTGGTTTGGATAAAATCCTCGAGCATGGCGATCTAGAGTATATTAAGGGGGGCAGTGTCCTTAAATACAACCTCTGCAGCATTTATATTATTCACATGAATGAGTGAATGCTTCATGATGTCCAACTCACACAAACTCATCCTGATTGTCCTCACGTTCTTCTTAGCCCTGACTTTTGTCCGCGGGTTCACTGTGGATGTGCCCACGCACTCCTTGGAATTGATCCCCGGCGTCAAGGTCCCGTATGCCTTGACGATTACGAATCCCTCCAATGATGAGACTGTTTACACGTTTGAAGCCTTAGGTCCCTTCTCCATTGAAGTGGCCGGCGCCCCCGACTCGGCGATTATTCCCCCGCATGCCTACAAGACCGTAACACTTTTTATCACGGCCAATGAAACCCTTGAAACGGGAGACGTGTTTGACGCGCAGATTCGCGTGAAGAGTCCCACGGAAGTTGAAGGTGTCATGGTCAAGATGACCATGATTTCAAGCCCCATCTTTGGAGTGGGAAACGCCAACGACAACGGAACCTCGACTCCTGGTACTGGATTCATTTCATTTCCGAATGTCTCAGAGAATCTCGTGAATGCGGGATTGATGGTGGTAATTATTGTCCTGGTGATCGCCTTGCTGGCGCGCATCAAGAATCGAGTGGTGGGGTGAACCAAGCATGATGAAAAAACTGGGTATTCTGTTGGCCATGGTTGCATTGGCCGGACTCTCGTCCGCATTTCCGTTTACCGCAAGTATCGAAGGACCTCCCGCGATTAGCATGTTGGAAGGAATGACGGTTACCATCCCCTTGAACCTCCACAACGTGGACTTCGAGAAACACGCAATTGTTGTGAGTGTGAAAACCGACTCGGGTTTCATCGAAGCTAAACCCATTTTGAAGAAACTTACTCTGAATGGATACGAATCTACGCAGCTCGGTATTGACATTCACGCCGAAGACGACGCCGAACACGACACCTATGAAGTGTTGGTGAAGGTGGACGCCGACGGACAGAAGACGGAAGTTCCCATTGTCGTGTACGTGGGAAGCAATCCCTACCTTACCTTGGGTTCGTTCACTAAAACAGTTTGCGGAAACGAGTGGGTGGATGATATCTCCTTCTCGGTCAAGAACAACTCGAATGACGATACGGAAGTCGTGGTGAAAGCCGAACATCCTATTCTCTTCCCTACATTCGATGAGGAAACGTTGGAATTAGAGAATGGAGAAACGAAAATTATCGACTTGGAATTGAACGTGTCCCCGCAGAATGTAGGAGAATACGAAGGGGTTGTCACGGCGCAGAACGACCAAGTATTGGTTGCCCGTTCCTTCAGTGTGAAGGTCAACGACTGCCCGACTCCTACAGAAAAGGTCATTTCGATGACTCTGCCCAAGAAGCCCAAGGACTTAACGAAGCTCCAGACGACGTTCTTCCCGATTACGTTGAAGAATCTTACTTCGCAGACGCAGGAAGTGTCGGTCTCCGTGGAGTCGGTCATTCCGGTGGACTCCCTCACGGTCCACTTGACCTCGAAGGAAACCCTCACGGTGGATTTGCTGGTCAAGCCCGACTTGTCGGTGAAGGCCGGAACATACCCGGTGAAGATTACGGCGTACGCCTCGGGTTATTCAGTGACGCAGACGGTCAACATGAAAGTGCTTCCCCTCTCCTACATTCAAGCGGAAGGTGTGAGCACCATTTATGAGTTGGCCGCGGGTCAGACGAAAACGATGCAGTTTGTGGTGAACAACCTTGGGGATGTCTCCCAGACGGTCACGGCGAACATGCTGTTCTCCTCTCCCGGAATCACCTACACGTTCACTCCGAGTACGTTTACGATTGCCAGCGGAAAGTCGCAGGTTGTCTTGTTGAGCGTGAGTGCGAGCGAAAGCGTGAATATTGACAGCGTGAACAATGCCATCATTGTCAATGGAAAGCCTTCGCAGTCCATTCCTTTGGTGTTCGAACTCGTCGAGTCGGACGATGCATCCGTTCTCGAAATTGATGTCTTGTCGTCCCCGGACGTGTTGAATCTCAACCAGGGAGAATCCAAGGAGTTTGAGATTGTCGTGGAGAACCCCACGGACGAATCCATCCAAGGGATTGTCTTCAAGTTGGTTGGAGTCAAGGGATCCGGATTGATTTTGATCCCCAAGGATAGCTCTGAAGTTTTGGCGCCTCACCAGACGAAGACTTTTGTCTTCACACTGAAGGCGTCTGAGAAGACGAAAGCGGGAGCTTACTCTCCCATTTTGGTCATGGAGTCCGCGGATGCCGTTCAGACGGTCCCTTTCACGGTCATCGTGAATGAGTCCGGTCTCTTGAGTGGGATTACCGGATTCTTCATCCTGTTAGGGAGCAACGCAAGCATGCTCGGGTTGATTCTCATCCTCATCCTGGTCGCCTTGTGGGTTATTGGGAAAGTCACCCGTAAGACCCCGGCCTGGGCGAGCAAGTGGGTCAAGTAAGTTTCAGTTTCACACAAAAGGAGGATGGTACACATGACGGCAAAATGGCCAGTGCGAAAAGAGCGAGCCGCTTCATTTGTCAAAAAGACCATCATCCACCCCGTGCTGTGCAACCCTGCTCGCTCATTGTTGGTGGTGTTGGGAATTGTCTTGTTCATGGTCTCCATGCAGGCCCACGCCTATTCTCCCACCTCTGCGAGCGTGTCTCAGTCGGAAGTGTTCTTGCAGCCGGGATCTGAGATTTCGAATACGGTTTCCGTGTACACTCCCCTGCAGTGGGAGAATGCCTCCAATGCTCAGATTGAGTTTGACGTTCAAAGTCCTTCTGGGATAACCATTGACGGGCAATTGAACTCGATTCTAACTCCCATTTCCATCAGCCGCTCATTCGTGGTGCGTGCCTCGAATGATATTCCTCAAGGAACATATTTTGCCACGTTGTACGTGCGCACAATCTTGGACAATTCCTCTCAAACCATCCCCTTGCCTATTACTATTCATATCGGC
>CAZKYB010000008.1:24977-27256 GCA_964557045.1 uncultured archaeon | reverse complement strand
CATGAATCCCGGACTCTCCATTGCTGCTCACCGGTAAACCCAACTCGGCATTGGCCGTGAGACCGGTCATCTTGGATTTGAACGAGAAGGGCTTGAAGTCTCCCTTCGTCAATACGGAATCCCGATAGGAAGCCCAAATCTTGTAGTTGCTGGTCGTCTTGTCCTGAATGAATATCTGCAACGCATGAGGACCGGGGGCCAACTTCACATTCTTCAACGTGTTGGGAATCGAACTCGACGTGCAATCCGCATCGGCTCCATCCTGGACGAGCTTTCCATCCAAGTAGGCCTTCAATTTAGTGACCCCATCCGCATCTAGGCAAATCGCATCCAGGTCCAGGGATGAGCGCACCATCAAGATGGTTTCAAACAGCAAGGACTTAGCATCCTTAGGATTGGAGGGAAGGTGAGGAAATACGGAAGAGTCCTGATTCTCCAGCTGTGCATTACTCCCAATCTCCTTGGAGTCCGGAATCTTCATCACGGATTCGGCCCCGGCAAACTTGTCCTTCGTATCCAAAAATGTGGTCCCGTCCTTGATCATATAGCGCGTCCAATTTCCATCCGACAGGGGAGTGGAGGGATAGTCCATGATGTTGAGGTCCGGATTATTCGTGAAATTATAGTCCACCTGCACCTGCCACTTGAACGAGACTTCCATTCCCGGAGACTGCATCTGGGGGGTCAGAATGGGAGGAATCGCGTGCGTGTAGACCTCACCCACATCCAACTGTGCCGAGGGATAGAACGCGTCCTGCACGAGGGGATTACAATTATTCACAATCACCGAGGTGGCGCTTCCGTTCTGCGTCAAATCAAACGAATACGAGGACAGGTCCAGACACTGCTGGCTCGGCTGAACCGGATTAACCTCTAGATCCAACACCTTGATGAGCGACTCCTGGGACTGGCTGGCGAACTTCGCATACACGTTAATGGGATACAATCCAATCGCGGAGGGCGCCTTAGCTTTGAGATCCACTGAATCATCCGTGTCCAACGTGACAGGATTCCCCGCGTTCACGAGTGAACCCCCATTCTTGACCGGCACGACAATCTCCGAGTTGAACCCCGCCGTGTAAATCTCCACTTCCTCGCCACAGTTGGTGGTCTTAATCGACAAGGTTCCTTCCGCATTCTGGACCAACACGAAGGGAGTGGACTGCGTCGTGACGGAAATACAGGAGAAGTCCTCGGAAAGATTAATCACCGACGAGGTGCTCACCGGAATGATTTTCGTCGCGGACAAATACCCGGAGGCTGTTGCAGTAATCTCCAAATCACTCCCATCCATCGCGGAAGGAATGGAGGCGATGAAGGCCCCATTCTGGATTTCCGTGAAGGGAATCGCCGATCCTAGGTTAACCCCGGAGGAATCCTTCAATTGACCCACTATCTGCAGACCTTGAGACGAGGTCAAAGGAGCATCGAAATTATCCAATCCCACGGCCTGCACGGATTGAGCGGGATGGTTGGGAATCAAGTAAGAAGGAGACACGTTCAATTTGATCTGCTTCTCGGGCACCGTGAAGAACTGTAAATTATAGGACGTAGGCTGCTTCCCCGTCCCCACTCCATTCAACTGCACAAGTAACGAGGAGCAATACGATTGCGCCGAGGAGCACGTCTGGGTGGACTTCACATTGACGCTGCCCCCCACCGACTTATTGTTGGCGAAACCCGGCAAGGAAACCACGGATGGAACGGAGGAAATGGAACCGCTCGCAATCAAATTAGCCGTGGCCGCCGCATAGTCTTGTCCGGCGACATTCGTGAATTGATATTCAAGCGTGTAGTTCTTGTTCTGCTCCAGCACCGCCGGCTTGGCACTTGAAATCTGAATCTTGTTGGGACTCCCTTCCTGCGTTAAGTAGAACAAATACAAAAAGTCTCCCTGCGGAGGCAACGTCTGACCAATCGTGTAAACAGACTCATACAACGCCGAGGTTTGAGTTCCACCCTTCGATTGATAATTTATTTTCAGCTTGTCCACATTCGGAACGGCCAGAGGATTAATCTTGACCAAAACAATGAACTCATACGCGCCCCCATTCACATCGCCCACATCATTCAAGGCAATCTTGGCCGACGTCCCACTGCTCACGGGATTCTTAGGAGAGAATTCATCCGAGGGGGTAAAGGTCGTGTAGAACGAGGGACTGCCCTTTGAAACCTGCGCACCCACCACCTGACCCACGTCCGTGGAAAGCAAGGAAGGAGTGGTTCCATTTAGGCGAACAACCCCCTTCAAACCATTCGCATTCGAAGGAGTCTTGAGA
>CAZKYB010000008.1:0-24967 GCA_964557045.1 uncultured archaeon | reverse complement strand
ATGGAGCGTATACGTGCCCCCCGCCGAGATACTCTGCGCAAGGGACTGGCTTCCGGATTCGGAAATCTGGTAGATGGATGTTAGTGCCATATCCACGCTCGGCGACGCAGAAGTTAAGGAGACTTCAATCGTAATCTTGTGCGTATTATCCTTGAGAATATCAAACGGCACCGATGAAAATGGAAGGTATCCCGGCTTCTCGACCTTCACATACACAGTCTGGTCCGACAACACCCCCAATTGAGCAATTCCTTGCGCATTCGTGGAGGATTTCGCCTGCACGGCATCGGTGGAGAGCTTGATGATCGACACGTTCGCGTCCGAGATGATTTGATTCTGCTCCGACTTCACGGTCACCTCCACCAAGGCCGAACCCACCTGCAGGGGCACCTGCAGCGTGATGATTTTCCCCTTCGCCCCTTCCACCTTGACACTGCTCCCATCGAAATCTTTCGTGGAGGCGGAGGCCTGGTAACTCCCCTCGGGAAGATCCTTGAAGCGTGCAATCCCCTGTGCATTCGTCTTCATATCCCCGATCAACACCCCGTTCAAATCGGGATAATACAAATACGCAGTGGCATTATACACGGGAAAATTAATCTCATCTACTACTTTCACATCCGCAATCACCCCATTGGGAATGGACCCATTCGTGTTTGTTGCACCCGTGGCCTCCATGAGAATAGGCAGCGGGCTAACCTCGTCACCGGAGAATATTCCCGCGTTGGGAAGAATCTGCGTGATGAAATTGGCATGCTGCACCACCAACTGAGTGGTTCCATTGAAATCCGCCAATTCTTTATTCACGAATCCATTTCCATCCACGGTGTAGGAGTCATACTCCAGGTACTTTCCGCCCACCGACTGAACAAACAAGGTGACCGTGCTCCCCGCGAGGATAGTCTGATCGGATTGCTTCAACACTTTGACGAACAATTTTTTCTTGGTGCTACTCACGGGCAGGGACAAATTTATCGTGTTGGTCTCCCCGGCGATGACATTGAATTCCGCACTCGTCGTCTGCTTGAACCCCTGCTTCGAGGCGACCACCACATATTTTCCAGGGGAGGCGCTCTCGAACAAGGAGAATCCCGAAGAATCAGACAAGGATTGATCCGCTAAAATATTGGATCCTGCCGGAGGAACCTTGTATAGTTTCACCTGGACCCCGCTCACGCCTGAATTAGACCCATCCTTCGTGTAGACCTCCACGGTTCCCGTGGAGGGAGTGGGATTCACCGTTTCATCATCGACCAATTCCGCCGAGGACTGCATGTTAATCACGGTGGTGTCGCCCAGGATTACTTGAGTCTTGGTGATGTACCCATTCACGGAGACCGTGACACTCATTCCTAAGCATCCGGCAGGCTGCTGAATGGAAACATTTCCGCTGTACACCTTCTGCGAAAGAGGAGGGGCCCCGGATTGACAGGAAAATGTGAGGAGAATCTCAACGGGAGAAATAATCCCCAGGATACTCGACGAGGAATCCTGAATCAACAGGGAACGCGACGCGGATTGAGGAACACTGGACTTGAGGGAAAAAATCTTTGACGCGCTCTCCACTAATTCCACTTCCTGTGAAAAGGGATCGAATGCCTCATCATCGACGCGAACCACATACATTCCGGGAGGGAGAGAAAAGGTTACTTTTCCTTGCGCGGAGGTCGTCTTAGATAGAGGAAACACCAAATCCGGAGATGGAGAAACCGCCTCAGGGGCCAGTTCGACCCAAACTAAAACGCCCTCCACGGGAGCACCGTCGGTGTTATTGAAGGAAAGGGAAAGAGTCACGTTCGCCGGCGCGAGAGAAATTCCCCCAGCCACAAAGAACAACGTTCCCCCCAGCAGGAGAAAAATAACCGCCAACAACACGCCAAATGAAGGGACAATCTTGTCAATGGGATCCACGACTGAATAGACGGGAATTTTCTTCTGCACCGCGTCGAGGACCTCGTAATATTTGTCCTCGAGGGAGAAGTAAATCTTCTTCACCGAATCCAACAAACCCATCCCCGAACAAACCGGCCGTGATTTATAAAGATGCGGGGATTTTCAGACGCTCAACCCAGTTAACACGAGGCCAACGCCAATTGTTTCGCCTCACTCAGGGGGCGCGCGGGAATTTTCAATTCCCTCTGGATGGACTGGGCCAATTCCCGTTCAAACCCGTGATGGGTATACACCTGCTTGGGATTCGACTGCCGGACATACTCCAACAATTGCGCATAATCCGCATGATCAGACAGGGGGAACGTGCGATCAAAACTCTCCTTCCACACCCAACCGGTGCACTTTGCGGAAGCAATGGGTTTCCCCGCAGACACAGAAATCGCATGAAGTACATGGGGAGCGCACAAACTGGGAGGGAGAATGAGCAACTCCGCTTCCTTGAGGTTGTGATCAATCTTCACATAATCTCCCAACTTTTCCCCATGCGCATCGTGCACCGTATTTTTGTCAAAAATGGATTCATGCACGTAGGGAGTTAAGTCCGAATACTCATTCACAATCTTCGTGAGTTCCTGCGCCTTCCCCGTGGCATACCCCGCAAGGACGGGAAGATGATTATTCTTCACGGCCTCTGCCATCCATGCACGCATCTCCTCATACACCAACCCACGTGCAGGGAATGAAAACTCCTTCGTCCCGAACGTGGACTCAATCACCAACACGTCGCAGGGAACAATCTCAGCCCCCGGAAGGACAATCGAATCCTGCAGCTTGAAATCCGTGGTCACACACACCTTCAATGAACCCTCCGCGACCACTTGACCTCCACCGAGAATGTGACCAGAGTTCACAAAGGAAAACTTCGCATCCTCCGCATGAATGTGCTTCTTGAACGAATGCTGGCGCGTCTGTGCCTTGGGGGGGATTTTAGACTCAATCAAACCAAACGTGGGGGAAGTCATGGAATAGGGGAAAGGATTGGCCGCCCCAATCGACACATGATCAGAATGCGCGTGGGAGACAATCACGTGGTCGGCCTCAATTCGTTTTCGATGGGGATCAATGACCCACTTCTCTCGACCCTGAATCACCACCCCATCGCCGTCAAAAACATTCATGGAAAAATCAACGGAGGGGTAATGCAAAACCTGGAATAAAAACACGCATGCCTATCTCCCGCCGAAGGGAGGATTAATTAAGCCTGAGAATACGAAAAAGAAATGGACCCCTATACCGCATGGAGAATGAAACGACTCCGAAAGATGGAGACGCAATATGCATCTCTCCAGCGACGCATGACTAACCTCCAACAAGATCATGCCAGTTTGCTTCAGGACGCAGAGAACAACCGGAGGAAAAACCCATCATACTCTCGCACGCAAGCCCAGACTGCAGCACGAGTACGAGTAGATATCGATGCGACCGTGAATGAGATCCAACGACTGGGGCCTAAACTCGGAAAAGCTCGAGAATGGGCGGCACGAAGAGATCATGCGCGAGCAAAGGGCAGCGCGAACAAACTACGGACACTCGATTCCCTCCACGCGGCCCAACGATCCACGATTGGGGTAAACTGGGGAAGCCCCCCCTCCCGCATAAAAGGGGCATGGACTGCCTTTCGAGCCCGCTTTTCCAGGAGAAAGGCTGCCTAAGAAATAGGCCGACAGGGCCCTCACCCATATATAGGGCAAATTCATCCCCATTCACCATGTCCGAAGCCCTCTTGGTGTTGGACCAGCTCCAGAATGAGCTCCACACGCTCAAATCATTGCCCATGGTCCCCTGGAACCAGGCGAACCGCGCCCAGCTACTCGAACGATTGAAACAATGGCACGCGCACACGAAACAAACCCAAGATTTGCTGAACCTTTTCCAGATGGAACAACTCAAGACACCCGAACTCAAAGAGGTGGATGTGAAGGAGGCCGAAACATTCCTCAAAAAAACAAGCGAAGTATTGGAACGAAATATCCAATTTGAAAAGGACAAAACGAATCGAAAGATTGACCTGACGGAAAAAGTCACCACTCCCGCACTTGGTGCAGAATTGGAAGCCCGCATGCATCGGCAATGGACCACCCTCCAACGCGTACACGAACACGCGCACATCGCCCTGCGAAAATCACTCTCAAACAATCAACCCGTGAAAGGAATGGAAGGGGAATTATTCTCACTCATTCGAACCAAGGATGAAGAACTCCAACAAATGAAGCAGGAGCGAGACCTCCTGAAGAGAGAAAAATTCTTCGGACCCGTCGAAAAACACTCCATTAATGATATGGAGAACGAACTCCAGGAATTATTACAAGAATTTGCCATTGAAAAACACGCGGTGTTCAATCACCTGGAACAAGGGAAGAAGAAGCTCGACGAATACACGAACCACCACCTGCACTTGGATCATAAAACCAAGAAATTGGAACACTTGGTGCATGAGCTCACCAAGAAACACGTGAGTTTGCTTACGTTGCTCAAGAAAGAACGAGACTTTGCGCGAAAACTCGCATTGGATCTCGAAACCGAAACGGCCTCGTTGCGCGCCCTCTACTCGAAAGAACTATTGACGTTAGAGGACAAGAAGCACGCCATGAAGAAAGAGATTGAAGAGAAGAGCATGAACAAGGTTTCTCAATTAGAACGCAAAACACGCGAACAAGAAATGCTCATCAAGGAATTGGATGCATTGGTGCGAGAGAAAGAACGACAAGTCGCCCGAATGGCCGAAAAACTTCCCACTGAAAAGAAAAGCAACGAATCAATCCCCGCCAAGAAGAAAATGAGCGGCGTTAATTGAACACAAAAAAATTATTTCTGAATCCAATCCACCAATTCAAGGGGAACATTCCCTTCCACGTTCCCATTCGCATCCACCTTCTCCACGCGTACACGAACCTCAATAGGAAAAGAAGGTTGGGGAACAAGGGGAATGGAATACTCCAATCCATTCTTCTCCCCGGCATCCAATGAAAACAAACTTTTCTTGACCTCGCGACCATTCACATACACATACGAAGAATAGGCCTGCGACCCTTTCTCAAAGGAAGACACCAACACTTCAAACTCCAAAACAGGAGAGAGATTCCCCTCGCTCAGCGCAGGAGAGGAAACCCACTCAAGCGTGGAAAAGTCTGACTTGGGGGCATTGGGATTTGCAATCCAAAAGGCCAATGCAAACACCAGCAGAATAAACGCACACACGCCCAACACGCGCAGGGAGTCATGCTCCACCCCTGCCGAATCATCCTGGGAGACCATACCTAGGTGTAGCAAGCGGGAACCTTTAATAGGCATTTGGCCCTTTTTCGCCCTCATGTACGACCCCAATACCGACGCCGGACCGGATCCCTACAGTGGAAGCCCCTTCGGCGGAGGAGACTACGCGCCTCCCGCCCCCGGACCCGCGGACATGGCGAAAGACATCCTCCAGCAGCACGGGAAACAAATCGCCGTAGTGCTCGTATTGGGGATTGTGGGATTCTTCGTCTATGATTTCTTCATCGGCTCCCTCGTCGAAGTATCGATTGAAGCCCGCGACACGGAAGGAAAAATCATCTCCAGCGTGGAAGGGCGACTGTTTGAAGGATCATCCAATTCCCCCATCAAAACGTTCGCGGGAAGCACCACCCTCTCACTCCGACCGGGGGAATACCGCGTAGAATGGGATGCAGGAAGCACCGAATACGAAAACCCCGAAGACACCCTCATCACGGTTGATGCGGCCAACAAGGAAGCCGGACAAGAAGAGAAAGCCATCGTGGAAAAAAACATCCCCGTCATCATCACCAACCTATCATTCCCCTCCGCACTCGTCGTTGGGCAAACCGCCGCAACGGGCACGCTCACGCTCGAAAACAAATCCACGAAAGCACAGACCGTCGAACTCGCCTACGGGGGAGACTTCGATCCCAAAATACTCGAGATTGCCACGCAACCGGCCGTTCTTACCTTGAATCCCAACCAAACGTTGCCCATCACACTATCCATCACCGTCCCCTCCGCCACGTCCGTAAAAAATACGACCAACGGTGACACGAAAAAAGGAACCATCCGCGTGAAATACACCACCAACAGCAAGGGTGCGAGCTACACCCTATTCAAATCATTCGCCCTCGATGTGAATCCTAAAACCCCTCAAACGTTTGCGGTGACGGCCAACAAACTATTCACTAAGACATTTACCATCCGCAACCCAGGAAAAGTAGACAGCCCGGAAACAGTAAAGGCGGACGTGCAAATCAAATCCACGCAGGAGAATGATTTTACGCAAGTCGCGGGGTGGTTCTCATGGAACCCCACTCCTCCATTCAACGCTCCTAAGAAGTCGGAAAGCATCCCCGTGGTCATGAACATCATGGCCCCCACCTCCGCGGTCACGGATACCATTACGGGAGAACTCAAGGTATTCACGGGATTCTGGACACAAACTATTCCCTTCACACTCAACCTGACCGAAGCCTTAGTGGATCTGAAGATTACCTTAGATGGAAGCACGGGAGTCAAGACGTACACCATCAACAAGGACACCGTCACCGGACAATACGACGCGAAGAACGCCCTCCTGAAGATTGAAAACACGGGAGGATTAGCCATTGACTCCATCCTCATGGACGTGGGGACGTGCAGCGAGTACATCAAACAATTGGACACGGAATTCTTCATCGGACTCGAACTCGAAGAGAAAGGAAAGAACGGAAGCAGCAAAACCACCACCCTGCAAATCACCGCGCCCATCTCTGCCCTTCCCGGAAGTACGCAGAACTGCCTATTGCAAATATCCTACTTAGACCCGAAGACGGGAGACGTCATCCAGAAGGATCCCCTCACCGTGCAAATCCAAACCTAGCGGAAAAAAGAATAAAACGAGCCCGGAGGGATTCGGAACCAATCTTTTGCGAAAAGATTGACCAAAAACGTAAAATCCCAGGAAGGGATTCAGACGAGCCCGGAGGGATTTGAACCCTCGACCTTCACCTTAGGACGGTGCCGCTCTGATTCCAGGCTGAGCTACGGGCCCTTGTACAGGGATAGTAATGCTGGCCCCGCACGTTTGATAAACCCCCGCTCCACGAGGGGAAAACGACCCTACACCAACAGGGACGCGGCTACCGCCGTGAAGGCCGGGATGGAAAATGAATCGTTCAAGGGAATTAGCTCCACCAGCGTCACGAAGAGGGCCAACAGGAACGCCTGCTCCGCAGGAATCAACGCCAAGAATACCAGGAAGGCTGCCACTAAACCGGCCAATGAACCCTCCACCGTTTTGTTGTGACGCAAATGAATACGCCCGTACTTCTTCCCCACAAGGGTGGAGAAGCCATCCTGGAATGTGAGGCCGAGAATCCCTAGAATAATCACGAATTTATCGGCGAAGAAAAACGTGGGAATCAACACTCCTAAAATGAAAACGAACGCCGATTCACCGGGGAATAATTCCTTGGGACGATGAACCTCCGTTAATACATCCTCCAGCACGGGAAAGATGCGCGCGTGGGCAATGAGCGCAAGCAACACGCCCACCAACAACACCACGGTGAGAAAATACTGAAACGTTAAAATCGAAGTAAAAGAAAGAACAATGGAGAGAAAAATTCCCAAACCGATGTGAATGCTTTTTCGCGTCAACTCGCGGTGCCATTCTCCGGCCGCTAATTTGTTCATGTGTACCATCTCAATACCGACAGTGGATGAGGAAATGATCCTTCTCGAACTTTCCCAATTCCACCACTTGGACAATTGTATAGTGCTTTTTAATGATTTTCAATTCCCCCTCCATGACCTTCTCAGGGGGTTGCGTAAAATCAATGGAGCGCGCCTTGATGACTAACAATCCTTCCGTACCTTTTCGCCCGAATAGTTTCATGTTCTTCACAAAAATATCCGCCTGATTCCGCTGGGCCACATCTTGCACGAGCACATCCGCCGAAAAATCCCCCAATTCCTTGGCATACTCCTCAGGGGTGTTCGCATCTCCCAACATCGGGACAATATTCTCCCGAACCTCAACTAGTTTAGCAAATGTACTCATGGCTTTGGGGGAAATATCCACTCCCACCACAATCCCTTCTTCCCCAATCAAATCCGACACGTGTGAAACGGTCGTGCCTTCGGCGGAGCCCAAATACAATACGCTTGCACCCTCCTCAATGGGCAACTCATGCAACCCGGCCCCCAACGCCGCGGCCAGCTTGGAACGAAAAGGATTCCATTCTCTCCATTCTCCCTTTTCATCCGTGATAATGCGTTCCCCATACAGGCGGGGATTTTTCACTAACGAAAGAGTGAAGTAATTCTTCCCCTCTTTACGTAGACGAGGATTCATACCGAATCACCGCGCGAAACGAGTACTTTTCTTCTTGAACGGTTCCTTAGCGAGCTTCTTCGAAAGGGCTTCCAGCTTGGGCTTGAACGAAGGGGCAATATTGTCTTTACCAAACACATCCATACGGATACAAATGGCTAATTTTCCACTCAACGTGCGCGCCATTCTCCCCCGCACGTGTTTGGGAAGGGTTTTGATGTAGGGATGATTGAAAATGAACCCATGCTTGGGAGAACGCGTCTTGTTTTTGATATGCGAAAACAATGCCTCTTCGGAACCCAACACTTGAATAGTCGAAGCGGGCATCTCGGCTAAGCGCTTCAAACTTCCTGCTTTACCCAACAACTGCGCGGCGATGAGAGGCGTTCCCAAACTCGAAAGATTGGGGGCCAGTTCCATGATTTGCTTCGTGACAAAATCCTGCAACGTGCGCTGCTCCTCTTTCAATTGCAACGCCACGCGGGCCACGCCCTGAATGGCTTTCAGGGACGCCGGAGAAATATCTCCTCCGGCGCTGCGCTCGACTTGACCTAACACCCGGTCAAAACTTCCCTCATCCGAGAAGAAGTTCTTCAGCCCATCCTGGGAAAAATCCTTCCTTCCCCCCATGCGCACAATCATGGAGAGTTGAACCGAAGGGTCGCGCACCACTTGCTTGAGCTCGGGAAAATGCAAGGAATACCATTCGATGGTCTGCTCGTATAGTAAATTAAATAATGATTCCACGTTCTTCATCGTCTGGACGGCCCGCACGACGTGAACATCCGGCCCCGAAAGTCCTACGGATACGGCCTCGCGGTTCTGCTTGACGAGACGCGAACGGAGTTCCTTGATCTTATTACCCCCCGAAAAGGGCTTTTGCAGGACCATACGATAGGGAGTGGGTCTCATAGGCTTTAAAAGAACCCCCTCCCCTCCCAATCCTCATGCCCGTCAATGAGACCACCAACCTCGCGGCACGAAGGGGACTGTTCTACCCTGCAGCTGAGATTCACCCCAATTCCCCTGCGGGATTCTTCGATTATGGCCCGGAAGGGAACAAGATTAAGCAGCGACTGATTGAACATTGGCGACGCATGTTAGTTGAGAATGAAGGAAACCTCGAGATTAATGGAAGCATCACCCTCCCCGAGAGTGTGTTCAAGGCTTCCGGACACTTGGAGAACTTCAATGATCCCTTAGTCATTTGTGAAACCTGCAAAACCCCCTCTCGCGCCGACAAACTCATTGAGGAAAAAACCGGAGAAGAAATCCCTGAGGGAGCCCCCTTGGAGTATTTCGACAAGAAACTAGCCGAGCTCAAGATTTTTTGTCCCAAGGACAAGAAACCATTAAGCAAGGCGACCAAATTTAACATGATGATGAAAGTAGACATTGGTGCGGTGACCGGCGTTCATGCGTATTTGCGACCCGAAGCATGCCAGAGTATTTTCCTCGCATTCCCCAGAATGTGGAAGACCGGACGAATCAAACTACCCATTGGAATTGCCCAAGTGGGAAAAGCTTTCCGCAATGAGATTGCCCCCCGACAAGGATTGTTACGTTCACGCGAGTTCGACCAGATGGACGTGGAAGTGTTCTTCAATCCCGCCAAAATAAATGAAGTGGAAAAATGGGATGAGGTGAACGACTATCCCCTCAACCTATACCTCTTGAGCGACAAGAAAGTCCACTCGATGACGTGTGAGAAAGCCGTGGAGGAAAAAATCGTCTCGGGAAAACTCGTCGCGTATTATTTGGCGCGAACCCAGCAATTCTTCCACTCCCTCAACATCCCGCTCAACGCGATGCGATTCAGGGAATTGGAAAAAGATGCTCGCGCATTCTACGCTGCGGAAACGTGGGACTTTGAGGTGCAGATGGACAAGGCGTGGGTCGAATTGGCCGCCTGCAACTACCGAACGGACCACGACCTCTCGACGCATGGAAAGGAAAGCAAACAAGACTTGAGCGTGAAGGAAGAAGGAACTGCGGAGAAGTTTGTCCCGCACATATTCGAGATATCCGCCGGGGTTGATCGCACATTCTTGGTGATGCTCGACGCGAATTATCGAAACGAGAAGCGCGGTCCCGAAGAACGCGTATTTTTGGATTTGCCCAAGGAAGTCGCCCCGTATGACGTGGCTATTTATCCCCTGATGAAAAAAGATGGCCTGGCGGAACACGCCGATGAGCTCGCCGCACACATGCGATCTCAAAACCTACGCGTGTACTATGATGAGTCCGGGAGCATAGGAAAGCGATACGCCCGCATGGATGAGTTGGGAGTACCGTTTGCAATCACAGTCGATTATCAATCCCTCGAGGATCGATCCATCACCCTGCGTGAGCGCACTTCCATGAAGCAGAAGCGGGTGGAAGTGGATGATTTAGATGAAATATTCTGGAAGTTCTCCACCGGACAAAAAAAGTTCGAAGACTTAGCTGAGTAGGCAGTAGATGACGAAACCACTCACCAGGGGCGATTACGCAGATTTTCGCTTGCCGCATCTAGTGCGGATATGAGATTGTTTCGACGAGTAACACGGCGATGAAGAGTCTCCGCGCGGCTCGAGCTCCGAGTCCCTCCCATCTCAATCTCTTCTTGAATCATCTTCTCTTCCTGCTCTCGAATCAACTCTGTGATTCGGCGTTGTAGCACCGGAGTAAGCTCTCCCTGCTCGCGCAACTCCCACCCCTTCTGAGAACGGAGGATACCAAATGCCAGGACACGGAGAATTGTATTCACCACCAGTGCCTTGCGGGCAGGTGGAAGATCCCGATAATCCACCGGCATCCCATTCGCCAACCAGTGACGCATATGTGCGGAGCGAGTAAATAACATTCGTTGACGTTCCCGCTTAATCAATCCCCCGCGGTGCAATGATTTACGCAACTGTGGAATGGTAAAACGCTCCTCCTGAAAGGACGGATTCAACAAGTCCCACGCCCTCCGGACAAAATTCCTTCGGGAACCTTGAATATTACGTCTGTTTTTGGTCATGATATACTCACCCTACCAGCGGACTTTCCCTTCTTCAATTGCTCGTATCGTGGCGTATGCGGCCGAAATCAAATCCGAATAGAGTAAAAATTCCCTCTCCGCCGTTTCCCGTGCCTCAGGATGAGAATCCTTCATCCGCTGCCTCGCATCCCGACGAAATGAACCATATAACCCTAAGAAGTATCGGAAGAAGCTGCACATCCCGTCACGAGTTTCCTGGGTATAGGGGACCTTCCGCAGGTAGGGAGGAAACGGCCTCGGAAAATAGGCCTCGGTGAGATGCCCCCCTACGAAAGAGGAGATGATTCGTGCCTGTTGAATCTCAGACAATTTTTTCCAAGGTTTACCGAAACCTTGACGGATCCACTTGTTGAATTTTCCCCATTTAGTCATCACCAAATACGGCTCTCCCGGCTTTTTCTTGGCCAAACCCGCCTGGCGCAATTCGTGCGTGAGATTGGGAGTCGACTTTTTCTTTGTCTCGGGTCCTCGACTCCCCAAGAAAAAATAGTGAACATTATTCACATGCCCTACCCGCCGACGGAAATACGATGAGTCCCCACCCCGGGGCCTGCGCGGAACCATACCCCTCAAGACCGGCCCCAGGATTTAAAATGCCTCCCCAGGCCAAATGATAGAATAGTGCCTCCGTAGCTCAGTGGCAGAGCGCCAGTTTCGTAAACTGGAGGTCGTGGGTTCAACTCCCATCGGAGGCTCTTTCCGAACCAAAACGAGGGGAATTAATAGTCCCTTTTCCATTCTCATGGAATGACCCCACCCACAAAGTCCCCCATCAAACTCCTCCTTGGAATTCTACTCATCGGATTGGGAGTGTGGATTATTTTCGACAACCTCCCCACCGGCCAACCGGATCCCTCCACGATTCACTCCTATCAGGAATGCGTGGACGCGGGTTATCCCACTCTCAAATCCTACCCGGGAAAGTGTATTCTTCCGGATGGAACGGAATACATCCAACCGATTCCCACCCATTCCTTTGAGGAGTGTGCCCAGTGGTACCCGGTGATGGAATCCTACCCCCGCCAATGCAGGGATGGAAATAACACCCTCTGGGTGGAAGAAATTCCCTCAACGTAAAGAAGAACGCTTTTTGCCGTAGATTTAAATAGACGCTCGCCGAACTATCGACCATGGACCAGCTCAAAGTCACGATTGCCGGAGAAATCACCCTATCCAAGGATCCGGGTGGATCCATGAAAAAATGGAGAGAAATATTTGGAATCTCCCAAACCGAACTCGCTGAATTCCTCAAAGTAAGCTCCTCGACCATCTCCGACTACGAAGGAGGAAGGAGAAAAAGTCCGGGAATTGCCGTCATCAACCGATTGGTGGATGCGTTAATGGAAATAGACAAGAATAAAGGAAGCAAAGTCACCCAACAATTATCCCGCGACGATGGACCCAAAGAAAAAGTATTTGACATCCACGAATTCAACGGAGGAATGCCAGGAAAGGATTTCTTAGAAAAAATAGAAGGAGAATGCATCGCCAATCCCCTCAAACTCAAAGAACTCACGGTGTATGGATACACGGTCATTGACTCATTGAAGGTCATCCTTGACACGCCTGTGCATGAATACTTGCAAATGTATGGAAAAACACCCGAACGCGCACTCATTTTCACGCAAGTGGAGAACGGACGCAGCCCCATGATTGCAGTTAAAGTCGGACGATTCGCCACCGAACTCCGACCCAGCGTGGTTGTATTGCACGGGTGCCAGAAAGTGGACCCCATTGCCAAGCGCATCGCTGAAAACGAAAAAATCGCCCTCATCATCACCCAAATGCCCGTCGAGAAGATACTCGACGTGTTCAAGAATATTGAAGCGTGAGATTCACGCTGGAAAAAAAAATAAAAACGAATTATTACGGAACGCGAACCAAATAAGTCATCCGATTCTTGGTCTTATTCGTGTGAGAATCAATTCCGATTAACTTACCCGACATGGACATGGTTCCATTGTTTTTTCGCTGAACATAAATCGCCGCGGCCTTGGCCGCTTTGCCTGAAACAATCCACGCATCCATCCCATTTTTTTGCAAGACCCAATTTACGACCACCGCCTTGGAGTCATTCTTCTGGATGGGGGCCAGGGCATCATCAATCTGCTGTTGAATCTTCTTCACCTTTTCAGGCGTGCGATCCGTAAAACGAATTTGAACAATCCCTTCATAGTAGTTGGACGTGACCAACATGTCATCATTACAAATCCCGCCACGCACGATCAACAGGGAGTGGGCGACATATTCCAATGGAGAATCCTGCACCATTCCTTTCACGGTAATGGTGACGTGTCGTTCCTTCGGCTGACGCTTGCTTTGTACTACATCAATGTGAAACGTGGGGAGCTGGAGCTCCTTGACTTTGATCTGATCCTCAATCCATTTACGAACTAACGCATCATCCCATTCGATCCATTTTCCCGCCAAAGAGACCTTTCCGCAGTAATTACAGGTGTTGAGCTCCAAATTTGGAGGAATCATCACTAAGTTAGGATGATCGTGAAAATAACAGGCCTGACAGAAGGAACCGATGAACGCCCCCTCTGTTTTCCCGCACTTCGGACAAAAACGAGACGAAACGCGAGAGGCCATAATAAGAAACTGAGAAACGGGCCCTCTTTTTAGAGGCGCACCGTCTCCCCGACTCCTGGATTGCTGACCTTGAAGCCCAATCCCTTCAATTCGGCGGCAAATTCCCCACTAATCAACGTGTCACCGTGGATCAAGAGAACATGCTCCGGAGAGAGGGTCTGGACCGTCTTCAACAGGTCATCGTGACCTGAATGAGCGGAGAAGTCGAAGCGTTGAATTTCCATCTTGGGTTCAACCGTCTTCGTGTCCAACTCAATCTTACCGGTCTCCAACAAGGTACGACCCTTCGTTCCCTTGACCTGGTATCCCGTGATCAACAAGGTGGATCGTTCATCATCGTGGAGCTTGTCCAGGTAATACATGACCGGACCTCCTTCCAACATTCCTGCCGTGGTTACAATCACCGAGGGCTCTTTGAGTGTCTGCTTACGAATACCCGGATGTCGGACAAAGTTCAACTGCTCCAACATTCGACGCACAACCTTTGGCTTCTTGTTGTAGGTAGGAAATTTATCGTAGACTTCCGTGGCCTGGCGAGACATCCCATCAATGAACACCGGAGCATCGACTCCGTGCTCGAAGAGAATATCTAGAATTTCCTGCGTTCGACCAATGGCAAACGCCGCAATGATGGCGTGTCCGCCTCGATCGAGGGTTTCGCGGATCTTTCCAACGAAAGCCTGAATGGTTTTTTCTCGGTCTGGATGCGTACGATTCCCATACGTGGATTCCATCATCAAGTAATCGATCTTACCCAATCCCTTGATGTCGGCTCCGTTGTGCAATCGAATGGGGGAGGCCATATAGTCTCCCGTGTAGACGAAGGTCTTCTCTTTCAAATCTAACTTGACCATCGCGCTGCCCAAAATGTGACCGGCATCCACGAACTCGAGTCGTGCTTTCTGCGTGACATCGATGGGCTTGTTGTAGTTCATCCCAATCGTGTTCTTGATGGCCGTGTCAATGTTAGCCTGCGAATAAATGGGAGTCTCTCCTTCCTTGTCCGCAATCTTCAAGGAATCCTGCCAGAGCATCTTGGACAACTCCAATGTAGGAAGGGTTGTGAAGATGTTCGTAGGATTTGTCTTCGACAATGCAGGAACAAACCCGGAATGATCGAAGTGCGCGTGCGACAGAATCATCGCATCGAGTTTTTCGTTAATGGGAAGCGGGTATTCCGTTTCTTCCGGAGTAAACTTGACTCCGTAATCCAACAGGATACGTTCATCCTCGGCGTTCAATACGAAGGATGAGCGCCCAATTTCTTTTCCGGCCCCATGGACCGTGAGTGAATAATTTGACATATGTTTGTCTAACCTCTAGTTTTGTTTTATTACGAGTGTGATTGCCGTACGGTTTGTCGTGCGTTCCCGAAAACAGGCGTGTTTTCGACCTCAAAAAAGCGACCGCGACCCGGTCAAAACGGAACGAAAAACCAATGCAATATCAGTCGTTCTAACCACTCATGGTCGAAGACTCTTTATAAATAAAACCCTTTGATGAGGCTAAAATGCCTTAAATAGCCCAAGAACGAGGCATCCCATATGCCCACGTATGGATTCCGACGCCGCACACGGAATAGAGCGCAATACCCTGCGTTAGGACAACGGATTACGATTGATGCCCCCCTTCGAGGACCCAAAAGGAAAGTTCGGAAACACTACTATCCGGCCCGCGACTGGACCGTGAACAACACCCCCTATCCGACCCTCGTCAAAGAATTTGGATTTAGCCCCATCGCGTTTGCACGAAAACGAACCCACGCCACTGGAAAACCCGCCGTGATACTAGACTGGGGATGTGGAAACGGAAGGGCCATCCGCGAGATTTCCGCCAAAGGAGGAAACATCGTCCGATGCTACGGATATGGAAAGGATTCCTACTCGGAGTGGAACCACCCCTCACGTGTGCAATTCGTCCAGGAGAGCCTGGAGCGTTCACTCCGATACTTCAAACGAATGGGTGGAATCGACCTCATTTATTCCCACTGGGGACTCACTCACGTCGCAGGAAAAGAGACACCGGAGCTTGGAGTGCCTCGACTCAATGAATACCTCGAACAACTCATCCCATCCCTCAAAATCGGGGGAAGAATCGCCATGTATCCAACCATCAACCAACGATTTGCCGAAGAATGCCAAAAATACCTCGACCCGAGCCGCAAAAGAATTCGCGTGCGAATGAGCGGAATCGCCATCATCATCGAACGCCTCCACTGACAACATTATAAAGAATACAAGGATGCATCCTAAATGAAGAAACAAGCCAAACGCTCGGTAAAACCAGCCGTCCAAATGGACTTCCTTGCGGCCCAAAAATTATTCCAATCCTACAAAATCCCCACTTGCCCCACACACAAAGCCGTGAAAGAGAAAGATGTAATGGGACTCGAGAAAAAACTCCCCTTCCCATGGGCCATGAAAGCCACGGGGAAATATCTCATCCACAAGACGGATGTGGGCGGAGTCAAGCTCAACATTTCCAACTCTCACGATGCCATGATGGCCGTGCATGAGATGAAAAAAATCAAGGGATACGAATACGTGGTCATCCAACCCATGCGAAAAGGAGTCGAACTCATTGTGGGAGGAAAAATGGACCCGCAGTTTGGACCCACTATATTAGTGGGAATGGGAGGCATCTACACGGAAGTCTTCAAGGACTCCAGCGTGCGAATTGCTCCCATCATGGAGAAGGATGCAAAAGAAATGCTTCATGAACTCAAAATTAGCCCCATCCTCGAAGGAACGCGAGGAAAAAAAGGAGTGAATGAGAAACAACTCGTGCAAATACTCATAGGAGTTTCTAAGCTCATGGTAGACAAGCAGCCCAAAGAATTGGACTTGAACCCCGTCATCGCCACTCCTGAACAAACCGAAGCCGTGGACGTGCGGATTATTCTATGAAGCACGCGAAAAGAATACCCAAAACAAGATGGGGACACATCCTCTCGGAAAGAGTGCAAGAACTCCCCGATTCGGAATTTGAAGAAATAATGAAGATTGCTAAAGAAGACAAGGATGTCATATCATTAGGACCCGGGGAACCGGACTTTGACGCCCCCCAACCGGTCATCAACGCCACCATCCAAGCCCTCAAGGAAGGAAAGACCCACTATTCCTCTATCCCGGGCATTCCTGCCCTGCGAGAAGCCATTGCGCGCAAACTCAGGAAAGAAAACAAAATACGCTTGGATGATCCCATGCACGAGATATGCGTCACCGCGGGAAGCACCGAGGCACTATTGATGGGCTTGTTGAGTGTGGTGGACGCAGGGGAAGAAGTCCTCGTGCCCAATCCCTCCTTCTTAGCCTACACCCCCATGGTGGATTTAGTCACGGGGGAAGCCGTGTCGTACAACCTCTCCTCCAAGGATGGATTCCAAATCCACCCGGAAGAATTAGAGGAAAAAATCACCAACAAAACACGAGGAATCATTCACAACTCCCCCTCCAATCCAACTGGAACCGTATTGAAGAAAAAAATCCTGGAAGAGATTGCTGATATCGCGGTCGAACATGAACTCATCGTATTCTCAGATGAGGCCTACGAGAAATTCTGCTTTGGTAAATCCAAACACGTGAGCATGGCCTCCTTGAACGGTCTGCACGACCACGTCCTTACCTTTCATTCGTTCTCCAAATCCTACGCCATGCCAGGATACAGGTTAGGGTATGTGGCCGGGCACCATGAACTATTGAAAACCATCTCTCAAATCCACATCTACACCTCCCTCGCCGCCGCAACACCCAATCAGTACGGAGCCATGGCCGCGTTGGAGATGAACAAATCGCATGTTGAACGCATGCGCACCAGCTACGATGAACGAAGGAAGCTTGTTCTCAAACTCATGAAGAACCTCGACACCTTACACGTCGAAGTGGACCCGGAAGGAGCCTTCTACGTTTTTCCCAAAATCACGAATGGAAAGAAATCCACCGACTTTGTGCATGGCATGCTCAAGAAAGCCAAAGTGTTGATGGTTCCCGGAAACGAATTCGGAAGCAAAGGAGAAGGATTCGTACGCATCTCCTATGCTACTGGGAAAGAAAAAATCAAGGAAGCGTTCGAACGGCTGGAAAAGGCCCAGTTCTAGCTCGCACTAATTTGGATTGGCATTCCGTGCAAAGCAGAAAAGTCATATGCCCCACGACTGCTTTTCGAGCACCTTCCAAGCCACAAATAGAACAGTTCATCATGCAACAATCACCGTTAGGTCTCCATCAAATCAAACTGGCGGTGAATGAACGAGCCTTTCTGAATTCCTGGGCAATGGTGTCCAGACATTGGTTGTTGGCAGTGAGGACATCCCCGAACGCTTTGCTTACATGAACACTCGATACATTCTCCAACAGTATGTTCGATATGACCGCAATTTGCACATATCGAATTTTTCAGCCGTTCGATTGGAATCCTGCGCTTCACTAGGCGATTTTTCACCCAAGACACGGCCTTTTCCCGCGTATCAAAATGGGAATGTAGATGAAATGCATCTGATACATCACCAGTGTAACTGCACAACACCCGATATTCTTTACGGCCGAGCCTGCCTGTATAGGTATCGATGAAGTAACGAATCATCCGTTCCGGCTCCAAGGAGGCATTGACGTGGCAGCCACCCACTTCATCTCCAATCCAACCCATTCGGCCAAGGGCGACTCTTTCCGAATGGTGATATGGCAATGACGACAGGTATAACCCGAAGACGAAGAGGCCCAATCCGCAATATTTAGGCAATTAGGACATCCTTCTACCATGTTTTTACAGCCACAGCTCGCCCACGCGCAGGTTTGTCGTTCAACTTGCAATCCCGACAATGAACGAACCGAAACTATCTTTTTCTTGACGTAGTGCCGATGCCCACAACTCGAACAGAAAAAAAATGGTTGAAGGGCCTGCATATCGGGCCCATTTCCAACACTGTTTGTCATGGGTAACCACACTCGGCAGCAGCAGTCCAAATATTGGGGTCTGGCACTTGACCGAAGAGATTTGTATAATCTTTTTTGGTCTCTGCATAAATGGCCTCTTTCTCCAAATCGCCCTGCACCAGCCAATTAGTAGGGAAATGATGGATTTTCTTCCCCAATAATTCCTCAACCTGATCGTATAAACGAGTGTCAAGAATCATCTCATGCCAGTAATTATCCACAAACCGTGAGGGTGCGTAACTTTTTTCGCCCGCCGCACACATGGCTAGAAACTTAAAACACTCCTGCTTCACCGACTCCAGGGGATTTCCCTCTAGAATCATTGTGTGGGCGCGACTATCTGGTATTGAGTAATCCAATCCCTGTAATTTCTGTATGAATTCCCCTACTTTTTGTTTATTCATTTCGTATCCTCCGTTTTTTTTTAATACGCGAAACAAGCACCCTATCCCCATCGTATTGTTTTTCCAATGCAATGACCGTGGGCAAAGCCACCTCAAACGCGGCCTCATAGTCGGATGATTTTTTTTTAGGACACCCCTCGCAACACTCTACTAATTGGAGAAGCATCTCATTCTCATCTTTCAATTGCAACCCATACCGCGTATATTCAATCAAACCCAACCCTAATAGGTCCTGCACGACCCCTCGAACGTGGTATTGGAACAGGCCCGTCTTGAAGGCTACCTCTCGCACCGACTGAGGAGTCGTAGTGAGGGTTTTGAGCACGCGGCAGTGCCACTCCATGAAGCCAATATCCTCGAACTGAAGCATGGCCTGGACCAATACCGTATCCTTGAGGGACAAACCCATAGAAGACCCCTGGATGGGCGCGTAATATAGGTGCGGTTAAACACGAATCAACCGGATGGTTGAACCACGCGAGAAAAATACCCTTATTAGGGATTCGGAACCCCATACGCAACGTGAGCCCCCATGCCTGAAGAAACCGTCATCAGCCTCAGCCACGTCACGAAGGAATTCAAGATCCCGGAGAAAAAAACCGGAATCCTCGGAAAGCTCACCGCCAAAACCAAAACACTCGTCGCACTCAATGATGTCTCATTGCAAATCAAACGTGGAGAAATACTCGGATACATCGGACCCAATGGAAGCGGAAAAAGCACCACCATCAAAATCATGACGGGAATCCTCACCCCTACCCAGGGGAAGGTCGACATTCTCGGATACGTCCCTTGGGAGCAGCGCGAAGAATACACCCAACACATTGGCGCGGTATTCGGACAGAAATCCCTATTGTGGTGGGACGTGGCCCCCTACGAATGTTTTCGCCTCTACAAGGAAATATACGGCATTGAAGAGAAACCTTACCAATCCCGACTGGCCTACCTCGTGGAACTATTTGAAATCGAAGAGTTTATGCACACCCCCACGAGAAAACTCTCACTTGGACAACGAATGCGATGTGAATTGGTCGCGGCATTAATCAACAAGCCAGAAATATTATTCCTCGACGAACCCACCATTGGATTGGATGTGGTTGCTAAACAGCGCATGCGAGAAGCTATCCGAGAGATTAATCAGAAGGAGAAAACCACCGTCATCCTCACCACGCACGACATGCAAGACATTGAAGAATTAGCCACGCGCATCCTCATCCTCAATGAAGGAGTTATCATTTACGAAGGGAACATCCTTGGGCTCCGAAAAGAATTATTCGACCACTACCACGTCCGATTCGAACTTGAAACGATTCGAAACAAGGAGAAATTCGTCAAGCTTACACAGAAACACGCCCTCGTGCAGGACAACCATTCCTTCACCCTCACAGTGGATGCGAAGAAGCACAACACGAGAGAAGTGTTGGACGAACTCTACGACGCTGCCACCCTCACTCGGTTGGAGATATACGAACCCTCGCTCGATGAAATTATCCGGAGGATCTACGGTGAACATCGCCCGAAGCATTAACCTCATCATCGAGATGACCCGGCTGAACGTCCTCCACATCCTCGAATACAAGATCAATATCGTATTCGACTCTGCCATCCGATTCATCGAACTCGCATTCTTTTTCTTCTTCTGGCAATCCATATTCGGAGCAAACGGGGGAATACCTGGATGGGATTTGACCGCGCTCATCGTACTATACGCGTTCCAGAACCTATTCCTCGCCCTCTTCATCACGTTCGTGTCCGGGGCCTATTACATGGAAGAGAGAATCATCCATGGAAACCTCGACAAGCACCTCTCACGACCCGTCGCGCCTTGGCTCATGGTGCTAGGGGAACAGATGTTCGTGAGCTTTGGAGGATGGATTATCGGACTCGGAACCCTCCTCTTCGTACACTTTGGTTTAGGCGTCCCCATCTTCACTCCATTATTCCCCCTCCTGCTCCTTATGATATTCATCGGGGTGGCCATCACTATCACACTTGGACTATTACTCGGATGCCTCGCATTCTGGTTTGGTCGCGTCAAGGTGTTTGATCGCCTTGTCGAGGCATTCTGGGAATTTGACTCGTACCCGATGACTATTTTCCCGTCCTACCTCCAGACCCTCAGCTCATTCATCCTCCCTCTGCTCTACACGGCCACCCTGCCCGCACTGGCCGTCATTGGAGGAATATCCACCCCCACGCTGATGGAATACCTCGTGTGGGAAATAGGAATATTGGTCATCAACATTGCAGTATTCAGCATCCTATGGAATGCAGGAGTGAAAAAATATGAAGCGTCCGGCGGTTAACCCGGCCTACTTAGAATTCACCCGCCTCCGATTCCTGGAGATGATCGCCTTCCCGCTTGACATGGTGGGGCGATGGCTCAGCTTCCCGCTCACGCTGGTCATATTCTACGTCGTGTACGGACAAATATACCAGGTCAACCCGGATTTCTCCGGACAACCCCTCGAGTCCCTCCTGGCCTACCTGAGCATCGCCCTCGCCTTCCGAATGATGTCCGTATTCATGCGCATCAGCGCCGATGTCGAAGAGGAAATAAAACAAGGCGACCTCTTCCGCTACCTCGCCCGACCCATCAATTATTTCTGGACCCTCGCCTTCCGACGATTGGGGTCATTGCTCGCCGACCTCGTGGTCATCGCCCCCCTACTCTACATCTTTGTGACCATACAAGTAGGATCGGCCCCTCATGTGGAAATATTCATCCTCAGCATACTCCTCGCCCTATTCGGAGGATTCGCCCTCTTCCAGATTTACTTCATCACCGGACTCCTCGCCTTCTGGTTCGAGGAAGTATGGGGATTCCGCCGAGGAATCCTAACCATATCCGCCTTCCTCTCCGGAAGCCTCATTCCGCTATCCCTGATGCCCGGTTTCCTCCAAACCCTCTCATTCTATCTCCCATTCCAACACCAAGCAGCCATCCCGGCATTATTCATCCTTGGAAAAGTAGGAATCGAAACGTACGCCCAATCCACACTCATCCTTGGAATTTGGATTATCCTCCTTCACTTCACCCAAAAATACATGTGGAAGAAAGGACTGTTGAAATACGACGGAAAAGGGTAATGGGATTATAACCCGTCAGCCGTTTTCCAGTAGTATGGTCAAACACTGGCACATTGTATCATTCAACCCTTCCTTCTCGAGGAAACTCGACGACTTCCTCACCACCAATAAGCTCAAACCCACATTCCTGCGCGAGAAAACATTCCTGGTGCGCGCGGAGGATAAGCTCTTCCTCAAGAAGGACATCCAACCCTTCCTCATTTCCGCTCAACCAGTTCAAAAGTGCAAAAGCGAAACGGAAATCAAGCAGTACATCCAGAAAAAATCAATCCAAACAAACACCTATGCCCTGCGCGCATGGGTGCTCAACCATTCCACTCTCACGGGAAGAGACGTAGAAGTCAAACTAGGCATGGCACTCGAAAAGAAGGGCGTGGAGATGAACCCCCACAATGAGGAGCGCATTTGGTTTGTGATTCAAAACGGAAAAGAGTTGTTCGTGACTACGCAACCCTTATCTATCACCCAACATGTATTCGCCCCCATGGACTACCGCGTGACGGAAAATGGATTTGTGACACGGAGCGGACAGAAACTTCGATTCCTCCTTCACAAGTTCCATTTTGACCCCAAAGGAAAACGAGGGGCTGATTTAGGATGCGGCACGGGAGGATGGACCCAATTATTACTCCAGGAGGACGCCGCTCATATCACGGCCATAGATCGCACCCTGTTGGATAAGAAACTCCAGAAAAACAAGAAGGTAACCTATGTTCACGAAAAGGCCGAAAACGCCCCCAAGCTCAAGCAGAAAGTCGACTTCATCGTCATGGACATCAACGTGAATCCGGCCCACGCGCAGAAAATATTCCTTAACTTTGACAAAAAGAACCCTGGGGCCACTCATGCTATCCTCACCCAAAAAATCCTCCAGGGAAAAGACTTCGAAGCCATCCCCAAAGTGGGACAAAAACTGGGGAAGTGGACCGTTGTTCACGTCGGAAACTCGTGGTTTGCACGGCGCGAATGCTATATTGGGCTGGAGAAGAAGTAGGGCCCTAGACCCACCTTTAAATCCCCCGGACATTATGTAGTCCCTACGAAGGGATGATTTTGTCGGCCGAAGAAACACTACCCACCCTCCACGGGTCACCCAAGAGTGCCAAGAATGCCATCGTGCAAAAGCTCTCCAAGCAATGGCCCCTGAGCGCCAAGCAGCTCTCTAACGCCCTCCAGAGGGAATACGCCCTGAACATCTCCTACCAGGCCGTCCACAAAGCCCTCCAAGAGCTCGAAAAGGAACACGTGGTGGAGAAAAACACGAAGGGATACCAGTTAGACGAACGATGGATCAAGGACATCCTCCAAATATCCCAGTCAATTGCCCAAAACTATGAGAGGAATGAACCGCTCACATTTGATCAGGATGTAGTTCAACTCCACTTCAACTCATGGGTGAACATGGGACGATTTGGCGCGTTCACATTCAAAGACGAATGCCCCAATCCGGAAGGAAAACCCATCATTACTGCCTGGATGCATGTATGGCCGGTAAGTACCGTGTCGGCTGAAGAATCCAAGAAACTTGTGGCGCAGGCCAAACGGGAGAGCGGACTCTACTGCGTATCACCCAACAACACCCCATTAGACCAACTATTCGCCGACTGGATTGGAAAGCTTGGAAGAAAGAACCTGTTAGGAGCCCCTTTCCCCATGGACCACGACTTTGTCATACGAGGCGACCACATCGCCCAATTCTACTACGAAAGTGAGTTCTGGAAGAAGTTGGATGCATTCTACAAGGAAAACACCGACATCAAACACATCGACTACCAGAAACTCCAAGAGTTGGCCACCGAAAAGACCAACATTCATGTTGTTGTACTCCGAAATAAGGCACTAGCCGAGGCGAAAAGGAATGAAATTATGCAATTATTCAACAAAACAAACCCAAAAATGTATTACAGCCACAAAAGAGGCCAAAAACAATGAACCTATAAAAAGAATGGCAGTTCAGTCAGTTGATGAGGTTTGGGATTGGCGCAAGTAACAACTCGGATTCGCAAATCGCAGTACAGGAGGCAATTGAAAAGTCTTTATACAACATTTCCGGAGTAGCAAAAGCAGTAATTTTGCTGACCACTATTCATTATAAAAAAAATAATGGCTTCCAAAAATTGTTAAAAAAGGTGAATGAATTCTTCCCTCAGGCTAAAATATCCGGAGGAACAGTTGCAGGCTTCGCGTGTAAGGAGGGTATTTTCACAAAAGGGGTTTTAGTTCTTGTTATTTCAGGCGATAATGTTGACGTTTCAATAGGAATTGGAAATAATACTAAACAATCCCCGATGGAGGCTGGTAGAAGATGTGCAAAGATGGTGAGAGCAGGACTTCAGAATACAAAGTTTCCAAATAAATTCTTTTTTACTTTTGTATCTAGCGCGATTGTCCCTGATTTACCAGTAATAAACAAAAAAAGAATCATCGAGGGTTTTCCGTTTATTGACCAAGCAGTTGAAGTATTTGACAAGATATCGAGTGTCCTTCAATTTGGATCAGGCAAGGATGAATCCGTGCTATCATCGATTAGTAAGGAGTTAAACGATTTTTCAGGAATTGGAGGGGCATCGAGCGATGATTTAAAACTAGAAGAAAATTACCAATTTTTTAATCAGAAAGTTACCTCAAATTCAGTAATATGTATTGGAGTTGCAACTAGTGAAATTGGAGA